>DAJU01000009.1 GCA_002499005.1 Thaumarchaeota archaeon UBA164 | reverse complement strand
CTCCTTTATCTCATCCATGGAGAGACCTTCATAATGTATTGCAAACAAAAGCTCAGCTATGTCAAGTTCACTCAACTCATTTTTAACCAGGGCATTTATTATTTCCCTTATTTCGCTTCCTGATAGCTTTTCACCCTTGAACTTTTTCCTGATGTATTCAACTGAGTTTGGCGTGCCTGTATAACCAACATCGACGCCTTCTCCATCCTTTACGCCTAGCTGCGAGTAAAGATCGTAGTAAATCCCTATATTGCCTGGCTCAACAATGGACTTTGTTTCTTCGACTATTGCTGAAACAGTTCTCCCGTTGTAGCTTATGGAAACCCTGTCGTTAAGCTCAACGCCAAGTTTTAGCGCATCGGATTCGTTTATCACCACAAACTTCTTGCCGGCCTTTAGGTCTAGCAGCTTTGCCTTTAGCCTCACAGTAGGCTTCAAAAAAGGAACAAATATAAAAGCATTAACACCAAATAGCCACCTATGTCCGTGGCTGAATTCCTTAGCGTTGCAAATGGCATTAAAATGGGAGGCCCTTTAAAGTTCTCAAATTTGCTGACCCCTATTAACATCGATGGGATAAGCGTCGCTAATCTAAACGAACAGTTGAATGAAAAGCTTAAGGAAAAGCTTGGTGATTATGACGGAGCGCACAAGTTCGTCGACGGATATGCAGTTAGAGGGCTCACTCTGCTTGGCGATGCATCATATGCTGTCATGAAGCTTATAAGGAAAAGCCCACTAGCTGGGGATCTGCACATCGCAGGGCTTGCAAGAACGCCGTACGTTACGTTACCTTCGCTTTTTAGGCTAAGGTTCTTAAAAAGCGATATGAACCTAGCGTACGCCCACTCAAAGGTTCAGGAAATCTTTGGACTTAAAGAGGCGTCTTATCCTGCATCTATTGGAGCACAACGGATGAGGCTTTATTTTTCTGATGAACTGCGCCCGCCCATATGCATCAACAGGAATAAAGGGTGCCAGTACCTTGCTCTTGGAGAGCTGGCTTTACCGTACAGCATGTGTGGGCTTTTTTATCAAAACTGCGGGGAACCGCCGCGTGACCTTGATGAGGCCTTTGAGCTTGCAAAAGGCACGGGACACCTCCATCCGAATTATGCCTTTACGCTTCCATCATCTGAGGTCAGAGCCGCTGTGCTGAAAGGTGGTTTTGATTTCAATCCTCAGCTGATAGTGTACTTTGCGCTCAATGGAGTTGAAATGAAGGTAAAGGAAGACCGCGTTGAGCTTATAGAAGGGGAGATGTTAAAGGTGTTGACAAGCTATGTAAACGGAGAACTGAGCGGTGTTACTGTTCCAGAGCCAGCCAAGCCGCCCGTTCGCATAAGGCCAAATCCCCCCTTGCCAGAGGAAAGGGAGGAGGCTATGGGAATCATGCCAGAAGGGCCAGTTAACATAAACTACTGCGAAAGGTGTCGCAGGGATACCCCCTTTAAGATCTGCGAAGCGTGTGGTGGAACTACAAGGCCATTGATGGAATGCCCCAGGTGCGGCATTGAGACAGTTGAAGAAAGGTGCCCCAGGTGCGGGGGTGATACCAGGCCTGTTGTTTCTAGGAGGTATAATTTGAACGAAATCCTTTCCGCAGCAGCCACTTCGCTTGGGCTCACCGTTAACCTTTCTGACCTGCCCAGCATAAGGTCTAACAAAGCGTTCGAGCCTGCCCAAAAGGCTGTCCTTAGAAGGTTTTTTTCGGTTCACTGTGACAGCGATGGCGTCCATAAGGTACCAATACGCGTTGAAGCCGCGGATGTAAGTGCTGGTGAAATAATACTCCCATACAGAACAGCTTCTTCATTGATTGACGTTGCCAGGTTCATAGATTCTGAGCTTAGGCTAATTTTCAATGAAAAAACTCTGTTTTCAAAATACGAGCCTGAAGCCCTTGTTGGTAGCCGCGTTGTGCTTATGCATAGAAGACTTAGGTATGGCGTTGAGCTTGTTGTTTCCGGACTCAGGAATGAGTTTGAAGCCCTTGTTAATCCAGGAACAATGTCAGCTATCTTTGATGGCTTCCTGTTTAACGTTGGATACGTAGCGCTTAGCGCCGATGTTGGTCTTAACTATTTAGGCCCATACCCTATGGTTATATTTCATTCAACAACGCCTGAAACGCTCGCCATAAAGCCGTCAATGGCAAAGAGCTCATATGTGCTGCAGGGATTTGTGGAACTTGAAAAGGGCTTGCTCGATGGGATGTCAAAGCTAGCGCCAGAGGTCATAAGCATTAATGAAATAATAACTCATGCAAACGAGATAGAACTGGCGTATTCAACTCAAAGGCATGTCTGTGAAAAATGCGGAAAGAGGTACAGCGTTCCTCCCTTAAACTACAGGTGCAGCAGGTGCGGTTCAAAGCTTAGGCCATCATATTACACGGCTGATCTTAGCACAATGATAGCCATGCTTGGGAACATTGCCTCTAATTCGGCGGCTGACGATGAGTTTGTGCAACTGTACATAGGAAAACTTCAGGCGATGATAAAATCGTCCACGCAGATGAGCCTCTCCGAATTTTAAGCACCGGTGTGCGCTTTTAATCAATGGCAGGCGGCATTAATAACCTGGGAGCGCGGGTACAAGGCGTAGCATTGAAAGACTATACAGGGCCATTATGTGGGTTAGCCGTTTCTGATGAGGGATGATAAGAAGCTAAAGACGGCAAAGAGCACATGCCAAGGCCTTGAAATGCCATCAAATGTAGTATACCAAAGCCCTCCCATACCTTAGCTTTGCGTAAGGCCTTCCGACCTTTTTTGTTAATTCCAAAGCACCATAAACGCTTATGCCAAGCCTTTTATCATTTGTTGCCAGCAGGTTAACTATAAAGTACCCGCCCTTATCGTTTATTATCTTGTCCTTTAATCTTAAGTTGGCGCCTTTATCGAAAACCCCGGAATCTATAAGCTCAGAAATAACCGCGTTCTTTAACTTATAAATGAAGGTGTTCTTCTTTCTGCTTTTATCAATGTATCCCTCTACGCCAGTTATATTAAAAGCCCTTACTACGGCTTCGCCGTTTGAGCTCAACCTATTTAGCATTTAACTGCTTTAGCTTTAAGCATTGCAGGCTGAATTGCCTGCTGATCTAATGCATGGACTCAAGCTTGCATACAATGATGGCTCGATCAGCAAGCTAATTTTGTCAGTGTTGTGGCATATAAGATGACATCAAGGCCATCCCTTAGGCGGGAGATACGGCTCTAATCGGCAAGTTAACTCAGACAACTCGTGCAGGGAAAGGTTAGCGGATCATGCTGCCTAATGCTTTTATCCAAGGCGCTTAATAAGAGTATGCGGCATTGTCTTATTGCATTGTGGTTTTAGCTGGAGGCAGGTCTACTAGGTTTGGTGAGCCTAAGCAGCTTTACAAGATAGCCGGCAGGGAAATGATAGACTGGGTTCTTTCATCCGCAAAGAGCACTGGTGCGGATATTATTGTGTCAATAAAAAGAGGCAACGAATACTTGCTTCCATTGATAGAAAAGTACTCTGCCACGCCGGTATATGATGATGTGGAGCAATACTCCCCGCTTGTAGGCCTTTGCTCTGCAGCAAAGGCATGCAAGCATGAGGCAATCATTGTTGTGCCTTCTGACTCCCCGTTTATAACGCCCAAGTTTTTCTTGCGCCTTTTTAACTCGTTACAGGGCCTTGATGTAAGTGCTGTAATACCTGTACACCATGATGGCCGCATAGAGGCAATACATGCTGCTTACAGAAGGTCTAGCCTTTTAGTCGCATGCAAAGAAGCTATGGAAAAGATGGATCTTTCTGTCAGGTCTTTGCCTTTCTACCTTCCGTCTGTATATTTTACGCCTGTAGAGGAGATGGAAAAAGAGGAAGTAATTTCAATATACGACTTTGATGAAAAAAATGAGCTTCTGGAATTTAAGCTAAACGAAGACCAAAACGGCCCTTAGACGCCGCTTACTTCGCCTGCCTGAACTGGTCCTTCGCCGCCCTTTCCTTCCAACGCCTCTAGCACATAGTTAAGGAACTGGGTCTCCGGAACAGCCCCTATGAACGTGTATTCGCCGTTTATTACAATGTGTGGAACAGACATAACGCCGTATTCCTCAGCAAGCTCTTCAAACTCCAGGGACTCCACCATGTCGCCTGTGAATCTGTCGTTTGCCATGGCGAACTGATGCGCTATTCTTACCGCCCTTGGACAATATGGGCATGATGGGGTAACAAACACCTGTATCTTGACATCCCTGTCTATTGATCTGAGTTTGTTAAGGGTTGCTGGCGCAAGTCTTGTGGTGCCCCTGCTAACGTCTATTATGTCATCAATGAAGGCGCTGAATTCGTAACCTGCGGGAAGGCCGTAATAATGAAACCTTTTAGGCTCTGATCCAACAACTGTTATGGCCGGCGCCATCTCCACATAGTACTTTGCCCTTTCTGCGTCTTCGTCAAAATCATGAACCTCGTATGATATCCTCTCATCTACAGAGGAAACCTCCTGCGCAAGCTGCTTTAGCTCTTCGCAGTATTCGCAGCCTTCCTTTTTAGTGAACACTACGATCTTTACTTTGTTTTGAAGCTTTTTAGAAAAGATTTCCTTTAACGCCGCTTTGTCCTCGTCAGATATAAGGCTCATTGCATAACACCCCCAAGCGCCTCTAAAATCCTTTGCTCTAATAATTTCTTTGGCAACGCGCCAACTATTGAGTCAACAAGCTGCCCGTTCTTAAAAACTAAAAGCGTAGGTATCCCCATTATGCCGAACTCTGCAGCTATGTCAGGGTTTTCATCAACGTTCAGCTTTGCAAAGCTTATCTTCCCAGAATATTGCCTTGCAAGCTCTTCAACTATTGGAGAAACCACCCTGCATGGGTAGCACCATTCGGCCCAGCAGTCAACTACGACGTTACCGTGGGAGCTAATAAATTCGTGAAAGTTATCAGAATTAAGCGTTATAACGCCCTGCTGTTCTACCTTTGCCCCAGAGCTTAAGAGCCTCTCAATGAGCCTCTTCTTTATCTGTTCTTCTTCAGAATCCTCAAACGCCATGAGTTTTTGTAAAGCCAAATTCTTTTTAAGCGTTGCCAAACAATTATATAACACGGTTATATCTGGGCAGTTATTTGCATTGCTTGCTTACGCTTTGGCCATATATTTTGCATTATTTAAATAAAAAAAGTCAGATGTTCATTGCTATAAACAAAATACTGGCGTAAAATAAAGCAAAAAAGCTTATGGTGCATTTAAAAGCGTTGAGGGGGATACGGTCTGCCCAAATTTATCCTTTAACGCCACAAGGTCGTTTAAGGCCCCGTCAAGGATCTCGTAAAACCTTTCAGGCGTTGAGCGGAAATTCCTATAGTAAGCCCTTGCGCGCTCGAGCCTTTCAATTATCCTGCTTACTCTTAACGTAAACTGCATGTCATAAAGCTCCTTTTTGTACTCTTTACCTAGGCTGGAAAATATTCTTGCGAGATCATCATATAACGGGATTTGACCTATGGGGGTCTGTATCCCGACGGCTTCTCCGTTAACGCTAAGCTCCATCCATTTGAACCAGGCCCTTTTGTCCTTCTTTTCACTTAAGAATCGTCCAGAGCCATCTGTTAAAAAGTAGTTAACCCAGAACACATCAGGCTTTGTGCTCAAGCTTGCACCAAACTTGTAATAATTTTCTATGTATCTGCCTATTGGGACTGACATGAAGTCGTTTATGGCCATTGGGTTAAATTCCCTTTTCTGAGCGCCCAGCACGGCAGCGGTTGTTGCTGTCTCAAGGCATGCGCCATAAATTGTGACTCCGAGGTCCCATTCGGATGACCGTAAGAGCGTTGGCATTGTATCATAATCCCTCGCTCCAAAAACTATACCTGAAACCTTTACGCCTTTAGGGTCATCGTATACGCTGTCCAAGTTAGGAAAAGCGTCCAGGCTTACGGTAAACCTTGCATTTGGATTTGATATGGGCGCTGGCTTACCATTTTCAGTTAATTTGCCAGGCCACCACCTGCCTTCGTAGTTAACGCCCGGACCAGGCGGTGGAAGCCCGTCCCCATTCCATCTCACATCGCCATCATCGGTAAGCAGCACGTTTGAGAATATTATTTCGGCATCAGAATGAAGCACGCCCCAGATTATTGGGTCATCTGTACTGTTTATACCGTCAATTACTCCAAACACGCCCTTATCAACGTTTATAGCCCTGGCCTCCCCGCTCACATTCATTATTATAGATATATCATCGCCAACAAGGGCCTCGCCTTCCATCATAGCTGTCGATGTTTTGCCTGACATTGAAGGAAACGCCGCGGAAAAGTAGCTCCTACGCCCGCCGGGGCCGTTTATCCCCACCAGCAGCATATGCTCCATAAGCCAACCCTCTCTTATGCCCCTGGCTATACCTAGCCTTAACGCAAGCTTTTTTAAGCCAACTGTGTTGCCAGCGTATTGCGTGTTTATGCTGTATGTAACTTCGCCGTCGGTATCAACTATAATCGCCCGCTTGTCTATATTCTTTGATGTCTTGTTTTCAGTCAGCTCCCCTTCCGAATGGATAAAAAAGAACGGCCTTAAGTTCTCATTCGAGGTAAAAACGTCGTACGCAGCTCTATAGAGCAGGTTTTCTGAATGCATGACATAGGCTGAGTCGGTTATCTGAACTGCAGGAATGGAAAGGGCGGAGCCCTTGGGGCCTAAAAGGTAAAAACCCACTAACATTTCCCTTCCTTTCATTGACCCGCGAAATAATTCATTTACAATGGAAAGCGCCCTCTCTCTGGCCATGTAGTTAACGCCTTCAACATAAGAAGAAGACGCTATGTAAGTGTGCTCTCTGTCCCTGGCTTGATCCAAAGGGGAGTCAAAATGAACAGTTTGAAAGTGTTTACGCGTCCTTATTTCTTCTCCATCAGTTATTGCCTTTTCCCTTATGTACTGTATGTCCTGAGGGCTTCCAGTATTTATAAACACAGAAGAAGGTTCGCACAAGGCAATGGCGTTTTCTACGAAGCGTATTGCCTCTTTACTCTTTACGCTGTAAAGCTTTTCGCTTTCTTTGCCGCTTAACAAGCTCATGTGTAATTTTAATTAATATTATGTAAATTTTAAACTTTCATACAGATTTTAGCATTTGTGCATAGCGGCCTGTAACATTCAGCTTAATTCATCGAAACCAATTTAACCAAAGAGCTTAAAACTGAAATTAAAACAATAACACCCAGATGGATAAGGACAAAGTTATAGATCAGATCTGGGAAAATCTTTCGTACGTAATAGACCCAGAAGTTGGTGTTTCCATACTTGATCTGAACTTGGTCCAAAAGCTTGAGGTAAGCGATGATGGCACGGTAAAAATAGAAGTTAGGATGACAACTCCTGCATGCCCAGCAATGCTTGCCTATCAGCTTGCAACAGATGTCATAGAAGCGCTAAGGAAAGTTCCTGAAGTTAAGAAAATAGGCTTTAAGCTTTTAGACCACTACATGGCGGATAACATAAACGAGGCTATGGCGGACGCATTGAAGAAGGATGGAATGCTTGCTGAGTGATAAGTGAACAACGAGCCTGGCCTCTATGAGGTAGGTGAAGGCTTTTAAGATATTAAATAAGCTTCTGGGCGCCTCTGCTGGTGAGCTTGTTAAGAATTAAGAGCAGGGGCCTACTGCCAGTGTTGAACTTTAAACAGCCAATGCCAAAAAGCCGCAAAATATTCAGTAAAAGGGAAATAATAACAGTAAGCCATGGCCACGCCAGAGGGAGGCAAAAGGGCCTCGGTTGGTTGGTCATCAACGCCTTGGCCATAATGTTGGCTGACGATTGGCTTGCTGTAACACATAACGATGGCAAAAGAAGATTAACTCTATCATCTTGAGAGAATAAAAACAGCGGAAGCGCAACCTCTGGCCGACAGGACTAAAGCCATTTTCACTTTATTGTATTTAACAACGAATTAGTCCATGAAAAGGAGGTAACGCCCAATGCATCGGCGGAACCCTAACCCTTTAGGACGGGAAAAAGGACAAGTAACTTGAGATATGCTTATCTTTTATTAATGTAACAATGTTTTGAATTTGGACGAATCACAGCTGGAGGAGCTTCTTAAAAAGGGCCTTGAAGAAATATACAAGGCAGAATCGTCAGAACATGAGGTTAAGCCAGGAGTTTATTATCCTTCGTATATAGGATCTTGCCTCAGAAAGCAGTATTATATTTACACAACAGGCGAAAGAGCAACACATGAGGACCTTGTGGTGATGATGACTGGTGTTGGCGTACACGAGATAGTGGCAAAAGCCCTTGGCGTAGCTGCAAAGGTTGAAGGCGTTGAAACTAAAATCTCATTACAGGTAAATGATAAAATAAGGCTGAGCGGCAGGGTTGACGTAATAATAATAGATATGGAGGGAAAAAGGTATGTAATAGAGGTAAAATCTGTTTCCACAACGCCCGACTCCCCCCGCGAGGGACATGCACTTCAATTGCAAGTTTACCTTCACGCATTAGGCGTTGACGAAGGTTACTTATTATATTGGAATAAAAGAAACGGCGAAATAAAGGCGTTTAAGGTTACAAAAGACGACGAGCGCCTTAAGGAGGCTTTTGAGAGGGCAATAATGCTGGACTATCATGTAACCGTTAGGGTCCCGCCTGAACCCGAATCTTATATTAACGGAAAACTGTGGGAATGCAAACGATGCCCTTTTTTGAGCGAATGCAACCCAGGACCGCTTTAGGATAAGTTTAAATTTGCTATGACATATATGCAATTACGAGGATGAGCTGGGCTGAGCTCTGAGCTGTGATGAGGCAGTTCGCGCCTGATATGGTTGTGCCCAGCGCAAGTTTAACCAAAAACATTTAAACGCAGCGTTTTCTATAAAAAGGGCGAAAGGGTTTGAGGCTAAGTGTAATTCAGCGCTCTGAAAACTCACTGGAACTAAAGGTTGAAGGCCTTGACATCTCGGCACTATATCTTATCCAAGAAGCTTTAATAGACGATCCGCGCGTAAAAAATATAGCAGTTAAAAGGGGCCACATCCTTACTGGCGAATCGTTTCTTTACATATTGACTGATGGATCTGACCCAAAGGATGTGCTTAAGAATGGCATCTCAAAGGCGTCTACAATTACAAAAAGCTTAAAAGAAGATATTGAGAAGGCTTTATCCTGATTGCCAATGCCTCGTTTTTGCCCCAAATGTGGCACGTTGATGCAGCTAAAGAGCGTCAAACAGAAGGGAGAAGTGGAGCTTGTATACGTTTGCCCAAAGTGCGGGCATACCGAAAAGTACTCTGAAAAAAAGGTTCTTGAAGAAAAGCTTAGAGCAGAGGAAGATGCGATAAAGGTTATAACGGAGCAAGCAAATTTGGACACGCTACCTACAGTTACAGCAACCTGCCCTAAATGTGGCAATAACAAGGCCTACTGGTGGATGGTACAAACCAGGGCCGCTGATGAACCACCAACCCAATTTTACAGGTGCACCAAGTGCGGCTATACATGGAGGGTTTATTCCTGATCTCCGACTTCCTC
>DAJU01000007.1 GCA_002499005.1 Thaumarchaeota archaeon UBA164 | reverse complement strand
TATGAGCTCCCTTGGCGCGTTTGGGAAAACGCTTACATCTCCTTTTTGCTCACCAAGGGAAACATCAAGCCCTGCATTCCTGGCAGCCTCCATCACCATGTTCATGTACCCCTTCTGAGTAGGGGTTACAGCGCCGCCAAATATTACAAGCCTTACCCCGTTTCTCTTAAGCGATGGGCCTATTTCCTTAACAACCCAGTCGTACCTTTTCTCCTGGCTGAACCTGCCCAGCATTACAATTAAATTATCTCTTTGCTCAAACGGCGCTGGATTTTTGTTTAAAGATGTTAGCGGCGGCAGAGGGGGATTAAGGACATAAGGGGCCTGGCCATAAATCCGCTTTATAACTTCCGCCGTCCAGGCAGAGTTTGTCATGACGGCCTTTGCTGCAACAAACGGGTCATCCCTCTGGTATCTGCCCATTATCTTTCTGTAAATCCACCAGTAAACGTTTAGCGGAAACCTGCCGTACCTGCTATATATGTACGGATCGTCCTTATAATAAAACCCAAGGTCCCTGTACCTTGGGTTAACGTAAGCCTCCATGGGAAAATGAACGTACTCGACGACCTTCAGGCCCTTAAACTCGTTTAATATGGGCCTGTAAGCGCCTTCGTCCGTGAAAAGAAGCTCAGACCCTGTGTCCTTTATTGCCCTTCTTGCAGGAACCCAGACAAAGGGCCTGCTCAGCAGCCCAAAAGCCCTTGGCCCTATCCTGAACGTGTACCTTCTGTATCCTGAGATGTCTATGCCATACCACCTGACATAGCTTGATGGATCAAAAGCAAACGTCCCAGCCAAAACGGGCTTAAGGCCTGCCTTTTCCAGTGCATATGCAGCGGAGGCGCATACAAGCTGTCCTCCGCCAGGCGATCCCCAGTAATGATGCATTACCACAGAACTCATGTGTTTACATGTACCCGAGCTCCCTGAGGCGCTCCATCATTCCCTCTTTGTCCTGAGACCTCCCTGCCCTCTCCCTTGTGTGTTCCAGGTCCTGCTCCCACGCAGGCCTGTCGTCAGTCTTCTTTGTGTCATACTTGCCGTCAATGGACCTGTAGCCCTGCCTGTACAGCGGGTGTATCGGCAAGTTGTACTTGAACGTGTACTCCCATACGTTCCTTTCAGTGAAAGGCAATATAGGATGAACCCTCACATGCGGCGGGTCCTCCCTTGGCGATATGAAGACCTCCCTTGACCTGGCCGGATTCTCGTCCCACCTTATGCCTGTGAATAAGGCGTCTATCCTGTACCTCCTTATGGCCATGTTCATTGCTACAGTCTTGAATATGTGGTTTCCCACGTCGGTTTCAAGCGAGTACTCAAACCACTCCCCGTTAAACCCGACCCTTTTGACCTCCATCTGGTTCTCCTCGTTTAGATCTTTGACGTAAACCTTCCCGTCCTTTACCTTTGAAAGCGCGTCCTCGTTCCTTGCGTATATAACCCTGAAGTTCCAGGCCTTTGAGATCTCATCCAGCATCTTGTACGTTTCATCAAAGTGCTGGCCGTGGTCTATGAAGAGCGCCGGCGGCATCTCCATCCCCTTCTCTTCCACCACAACCTTTACCAAGTGGAGAACCACAGTGCTGTCCTTCCCCGCAGACCAGACAACAAAGGGCCTCTTGAACCTTTCAAGCGCGTCAGCAACCACTATCTTTGCTATTGCTATCTTTGCGTTTAGCGAAAGACCACCTTCTATTCTTGCTTTCTGCATCCTTATCTGTTAGGCCGAAGGTGATTTTTAAGGTTTGTCCTTAACAGCGGTCTTTCTGAAAAACATTTAATAGCCTGAGGTTGAATTAAACAACATGCTGGATGCAGGCTGTTGTGGCCCACGAGCACTCGTTGCCTCTGGATGAAAGAGGGCTGGTGTGCGCCTCCGCCGCGCTGGCCCTTGTTAGGGGCGGCTATAAGGTTGTAATTTCATCTGTGTCCAAGTTTGACCCCTCTCCCTATGCTGAAGCCTTTGGCATAGACCTTTCAGGGATAAGGTCATTTGTGGCTGATAGGTGGATAAGGGCGCTTGGCCCTCTGCGCTCGCTTTTCATATGGTCCCCAACAATAAGGGCTTTAAGGGCAAGCGGCGCAGGGCTTCTATTTATAGACGAACCAATGTACAGGCCAGTCGCAAAGGCGTTCAGAAGCCTGAACATCATAGAATATGTCAATTTAATTGCCGAGACCAGCGCTGGCGGGGGACCTGGTGAAGCCAGCAAAGGAGGTTGCTTGCGCTGGCCTCTGTCACGGCCATGCGCCTGGGTGTACAAAAAGGCTAGCTCCATTTACATGAGGGAAAACCCGTTTAGCTACGCAACTGCCGTGCTTATAAGCTCAAGATGGGCGGCAAAAATAGCCAAGCAGGTTTACGGGGAGGAGCCCGTTGTGCTTAACCCTCCTCTGCCGCCGGTGATTGAAATAAAGGAATCGACGATTCCTTTTGACGAAAGGGACGACCTGATTGTGATGCTTGGAAGCTTTAACGAATCAAGAAGATATGAATGGGTTATAGGGGAGCTTGGTCCATGGCTTAAGAGAAGCGGGGTGAAGCTTGTAATATTTGGATGGGCAAGCACGCCAGCGCAGAGGGCTTACATGAAAAAGGCCATCTCAAAAGGGAGAGGCGTTGCGATTGCTGTTACTGAATCTGGTGACGTAATACATGCTCTGAGCAGCAAGGATGTAGTTGTTGCTCCAAACGCGCCAAGGGAGCTCATA
>DAJU01000003.1 GCA_002499005.1 Thaumarchaeota archaeon UBA164 | reverse complement strand
CGGGTACCACATATTTGAGGACCAAGTGCTGGTGAAAAAGGTTTCAGATGAAAGCATACCACTTACCACCTGTCCACTTTCTGCGCTTAAGCTAAATCACATAGTTCCGCTTGAAAGCTTTCCCTTAAAGGCAATGTTAAGTCACGGAATAGTTGCTACAATAAACTCTGATGATCCAGCTTATTTTGGCGGCTATCTAAACGAAAACTATGTAGGAGTTGCGAGGGCTATCGGGCTCAGCGCAGATAACATAGTTACGCTTGCAAAGAATTCAATAAAAGCCTCATTTATACCTTACAACGAAAAAAGGGCGCTTTATGAAGCAATAGACAGCGCATATATGGAAGTGTTGAGGCGCTAAACAGTCAGTGCCTTAATTGGCATAAACTGCGCCATTAAAGTAATTATTCAAACGGTCGTTTAATGCGCCCTGCCGAGGTTTATCGTTAAGTTTTATACATGTTGTCTAGCTTTTACCGCCTAAGCTAGGCGATCAGCGTCTAGGTTTCGGTATAATATATAAAGCTGGAATTGCTAAACATTTAAAATGAACAAAAAATGGCTAAGCGCGTTCCATGCGTATGATATAAGGGGCGTATATGGGGAGGATATAGACGACGAGTTCGTAAAGGCGCTTGCCCATTCTTTCTGCAGATATTTAAATAAAGAGGGCGCAAACGTTTCTCTGGCATACGATGTAAGGGAGAACAGCAAAAAGCTTTACTTTGAGCTAATAAGGGAGCTGAGGACGCTGGGCTGTAACGTTCACCCACTAGGGCTCGTTGCAACCCCGCAGTTTTACTTTTCAGTTGCGCACTATAGGCTAGATGGCGGTATAATGGTGACCGCCAGCCATAACCCTCCAAGCTATGTTGGGTTTAAGCTTTGTGGGAACGGCGGACTTATAATAGGGGAATCAGAGGGCATGGAGGCGATAAGAGATGGCATGCTAAGTGGCCCTACCAAACCGTCATCTAGGCCTGGCAGGATAAGACCTTTAAACGTTCACAGGTCTTATATTTCCAGGGTAAAGAATTTTATAGGCATAAGGAAAGCGCACAGGATTGTGGTTGACATAGGGAACGGCGCGGCTTACAGGATAGTACCAGAGCTCTGCAGTGCGTTTGGAATTAAGTGCAGCCTGCTATTCCCTGAGCCTGATGGAAGTTTTAAAAACAGGCCATCTGAGCCAACAGACGAAACGATAAAGGCCCTTAAGGCGGAGGTTGTGGCGCAGAAGGCGGAAGCAGGATTTGCGTTTGACGGCGATGGTGACAGGGTTGTAGCAGTTGATGGATCTGGCAGAACTCTGCCAGGCGACGTTCTCTTTTTGCTTATCGCGCATTCATACAAAGGGAAGGCAAAAAAGGCGATAATTGAGGTTAACTTCAGCTCGGCGGTAGAGGACATGTTAAAAGCTCTTGGAATGGAGGTAATTGTAAGCCGGGTTGGCCACTCATTTATAACAAACTCCATGAAAAGGGAGGACGCAGACCTTGGAGGTGAGGTTAGCGGGCATTATTATTTTAAGGACATGTATGGCCTCGACGATGCGGAGTTTGCGTTTTTAAAGTCAATAGAGGGAATGGAAACCATAGGGGATCTTTCCAGCTGGGTAAGCAGCCTCAGGCTTCCTCCAGCTAGCCCAGTAGTCTCAATAGACGTGCGCGAAGATCTTAAGGATAAAGTCATGGAATATGTAAGGGCAAGGCTAGCCGAGCAGTCCAAAAGGATAATAACGGTTGATGGCGTAAAGGCCTACTTTAACGACGGTTGGGTGCTGGTTAGGAAATCAAACACAATGCCACAGATAAAGATAAGGGCAGAGGGGGATGGGAACGAAAGGCTTCTCAGTATGGCAAAGGGCATAATTGAAGACGCGCTCAGTCAGCTTTCCAAAGCTTAGGGTAAGTCCCCTGTTTCATTATAACCCTATCAACCCTTGCCGCTATGCCCTTCTGGCTTTCCTCTATCTGCTGATAACTAGCGGTTGCTCTTCCAACAGCAACGATCTCCCCTTTTAAAGTGTACATTGCCACAAAGTCATTTTGGTTCATGGTTGGGTCAAGCCTCGCTATGCCGGGCACGGCAAGATATGATCCATTGCATAAGGCTTCAACAGCGGAATCCTTAACAACCACGGGCTTGAGATGCCTCAGCGCACGCTCTATAGGCTGAACCACACGTCTTAACTTTTCATCATTCCCGCTGTTGTAAAAATCATAGGAGGCGTCCCACACATCCTGAAGCGTAACAAGGCCGTCTGCTTCTGAATAGGATGCCACCTTTACCCTGCGCAGGTCAACCATCGTTGCTCCAACGCCAAGGATCTCGCCCATGTCATAGATTAGTTTTCTAATGTAAGTTCCGGATTCAACAACCGCATCCAGCATGTAAAGCCTTGAGTCATGTTCAATTACGTCAAGCCTGTAGATCCTTCTTACCCTCAGCGACCTTTTAACCGATGATCTCACAGGCGGCCTTTGGTATATCATTCCAGTGAATAAATTTATGGTGTTACGCACAGAACCTTCATCTACATCATCGTGAAGTTTCATCACCGCTATGTATTCCTTTTCTCCTAAAAGAAGAAATGAAAGCGCTCTGGTAGCGTAGTTGAGCCCTATGGGAAGAAGCCCAGACACAAGTGGGTCAAGCGTGCCGCTATGCCCAGCCCTGTTAACCCTGAGAAGCCTTTTTACCCAGCTGACCACTTCAAAGCTGTTATGATTTACAGGCTTGTCAAGCGGCACAAACCCGTAGTCAAGTATTTCCTTGCCGCGCCTTTCTTCAGGCGCCTTCCCATAGTTTGGATTGGTCTCTGTTTCAAACAGCCCTACTGTTCTGTTTGCCAGCCATTCCCGCACGCTCAATGTTCCTCCGGAAATCTAGATAGTATTCAACTATAATGTTAACTATGGTTTCAACGTCTATCTTATCCGTATCTATTACAAGGTTAAACTTTTCCAGATTCTGGCCAAGCGTGAAGCCATAAAGCGACCTGTAGTGCTCCGTGTTCTCAGAGTCCCTTTTTCTTAGAACCTCTCTGGCTTCATCCTCCTTAAGCCCATCGCGTTCCATAAGCCTCCTGAGCCTGACTTCAAAAGATGCCTTAAGCCATACCTTTACGTGGTAATCGTCTACAAGCCACGGAAGGGTCCAGCTTGTAACCACAACTTCGTTCTCATTTATTGACCTTATTAAAAATTCATCAAGCTTTCGATCAAAAGAGTAATCCTCCTTCCTTTTTTTAAGAAATTCAAGCCCCTCCTCCGTATCCCACCAGTTCTGCAAGTCAGCGTTGTATCCAAGGCTTTTCGCATATTCCTTCAATATTTCGCCTCCGACAAGAAGCTTGATGCCAAGCCGCTTTGAAATTTCAGCGCCAACGGTGCTTTTTCCTGAGGCCGGCATTCCTGAAAGTATTATGCTGACCATAACGATACTTAAAATTATTATGTTTAAGCTTTACTACCGCCAACAATCGCCTGAACTACCGCTGTTCTGCCGCTAAGCACTGAAAGCTTAGCCCTGTTCATGACGTCGCTCAGATCATACCCTGATTCAACGAGGTAATAATCCCCTCCAAAGGCCTTCACGGTTTCGCCTATGTTAAATCTCTTAAGCTCGGCGCCTGGAAACATGTTTTTACTAACTGCGACACCATCGGGAAACACTTCGCTTACGGACTCCTTAACTGCAAGCCAGCCGCCGTTGTCATAGATTACGACAAGAACCGGCTGTGAATAGGCCTGCGCAATATAATAAAAGGCCTCAGGCACGCCAAATAAAAACCCGCCATCGCCTACAACTGCTATAACATGCCTCCCAGACCTTATCCTGTATCCCGCGGACGCACCAAGAGCCCATCCAAGGTGTCCAAGGGATGGGTCGGCGTAATACTCCCCATATTTTAGCTCGACCGCATGCCTGTCAACTTCATATTCATCTAATATGACCGCGTCAAGATCCTTCCTTATTCTTCCAACTTCATAAGAAAGCAGCTCTTGCGTTATGCGCTTTCCCTTCGCCGGATTTGCCTTCACCCTTAACGCTTCAGCGCCCCATTCAAAGTTGAGCTTTTCCAGCTTTACAGAATTAAAGAATAAGTCAACGGTGGTTTGTGCACAAACATCGCATGGGAATCCATAGTACGGTATAAAGCTGTGCAGCGGATCGACGCCTATGCTCACAACCTTTGCGTTCACCTTTTCGTTCTTTGGAATCCACGGCACTTCGCATTCGACTGATATTATCAGGTCAGCCTGAGACGGGCTGGCATCTGATGCCATCGGGCCTTCTGTTGGGTAGTTCACAACTTCACCAACATAGTTCGTCACAGGGATTTTATGCAACTCAGCAAACCTAGCGAGCGCATCGTACCACTCCTTCTTTCTGCCAGCTCTCCAGGTAACTATCAGCGGCCTTTTTGATTCAGACAGGAGCTTTTCAAACCTTTTTACATCGTCGGGCCTCGGGCCCGGGGCCGTGGCCGATGCGCTGTATTCAACATACTCAGCTTCTTTTACAGTTACCTCGCGCGGCAGCATAAGGTAAACCGGGCCCATTGGCTCGCTGGTGGCTATTTGAAGTGCCCTGTGAAGAGCATATGGCATCTGCGAAGGGTCCCTAATTTCAAAATCCCACTTTACATACTGCCTTATCAATTCCCCCTGATCCCTGGCCTCCTGCGTCCAGTGAACCCTAAGATCCCTGCTTGCAGGGCTGCCAAACTCTGTGTAAGGAGACCTTCCAGCTATTATTAAAAGTGGAACCATTGACGTATAGGCATCCATTATAACCCCAGCTGCGTTTGCCGTTCCAGGCACTGTATGAACCACAGCAACGCCAAGCCCCCCAGCAAGGGAGTATCCATAAGCTGCAGATGCAGCAACAAACTCATGTGGAACAACAACAAGCTTGGGGTAATCCCCACCTTTAGCGTATTCTTCAATAATGGCGGCATGATCCGTTCCGGAAGTTATAAAAATCGTTTCAGCGCCAAACTTCTTAAGCAGCTTAAGCATTACTTGTGTTGCGTTCATTATAGATTGTTTTTGAACCTCACATTTTAATCTTCTGAGCTTTTTAAAAAATAGGATATGTTTATAAATAATAGGGCAACCCTATATTTTTATGGACATATCTAAAAGAGAAAGGGATTACATAGTGCTGTTGAAGGAGCTTTCCAGCGAGTTCCCAGTGCGCATAAGCGATCTGGCGAGGGCAAGCGGCGTTAAGGAGCCAACGGCTTACGAATCCATAAAGAGAATGGAGGAGAAGGGTCTGGTGAAGGTAAGGAAGGGGATAGTGGTGCTTACGGACACAGGGCTCCTGACTTATTTGAAAATAATCAAGGCACATCGGGTTCTTGAGCTTCTATTTGTAAAGCATGGGGCCGATCCTGATGAGGCCTGCAAAGAATGCGCTAACATAGACTATCTAATAAGTGAGTCAATGGTGCAAAAGGCCTATAACAGTCTTGGGAGCCCCAGCGTCTGCCCTCATGGCAGGCCCATAGAGGTGAACGTTCAATGAACCTTATAAGCTTTTTACTGAGCCCGCCGTCAGGGCTTACGATAGGGGAAATAGTGCTAATATCATATGTGCTTGGGCTTATGCATGGAGCCACACCAGATGAACACACATGGCCCATCACATTTAGCTATGCAATAGGCAGTTACAGCACAAAGGGTGGAATGAAGGCAGGATTCCTCTTTTCCTTAGGATTCACGCTCCAGAGAGCGCTGCTTACCACTCTTGGATATATAGGGCTTGCTTACTTTTACATGAAATATAACCTTGATGGACCTGTTTACATAATAGTCGGGATCGTCATGGCGGTAGCCGGCTCGTATGTGCTTAAGGGGAGGTACGTGCACTTGCCAATCGACCTTGTTCTTGGTGGGAAAAGTCATCACACTGAAAAGGCCGAAAGAATACCCCTTCATGAGGCTCACGAGAAGGAGGTTCCACTTAAAATGACTGTAGTGCATGGCCTTATAGCCGGATTTGGATTTGGTGCGTATGCCACAATAATAACCTTTATACTTGCTCCAGAGGTCGGGTCCATATACCTTGCTCCAATACCCGGGCTTATGTTTGGCCTTGGCACGATGACCATGCAGATAATGTTTGGGGCCGCGTTTGGAAGCCTTTTGAGGGCAAAACGCCTAACCGAGGAGCAGGTAAAGCGCGTTGCAAGGCGGGCTGCTGGTAGAACGCTTTACTATGGCGGTATGGCTTTTGTAATCATAGGAGCGCTTGTTGCGGCAATACCTTCCCTCGATGCGTTTGCGATATCCACAGGCGTTCCCATACCAAACCTTAACGCACTTGACATCGGGTTAGTTCTGGTGCTTATAGTAGTCGGCGCTATAGGGATAGGGGGGCTAATCAAGTCTTACTATGAAGTAAAGGCAACAGGCTAATATGCGCAATTTAAATAAAAACAGATACCCTTACCATATCCCCATCCTTTAAGCCAAGTTCTTTTCTGAGGGCATGCTGGGATATAACCTCAAGCACCGAAAAGTCATAATGTGTTCTCTCTATTATAAGAGCAGCTCCCCTTATATCGTTTATCAACGCATGGTAGCACCAGAGCGCGCCGTAGGTTCTAACTCCATCGCTAAACCCTTCAATTTTTATAGCGAATTCCCTGAACTCATTGAGCTTATCCCTTTCCTTAAGGAATTTGTGGTCAACCCTTATGTTAAGGGTTCCGGGATAAGGCTCAAAGCCAAGCTTTTTAAGAAACTGTTCCCTGTAGCCCTTAAGGCTCATGTAGTATGCCCCTTCGCCTAGTCCGCTAAAAACAGTGCCCTCTATTACAACAGTTGTGGGGGCCTCCTCAAGCTGGTTTCTTAGCAGGAGGTAAACCGTTGTCAAAAGGTCGACGCCCTTCTGCGTCAGACGTATATAGCTCCCGTTTTCAAAGTGCCTTTCTATGTATCCCTCCTTTTCAAGCTCCTTAAGGTATATGCTTGCGGCTTGCTGGGATTTGCCTATGCGCTTTGCAAATTCTGCGGTAGTAAGCTTTACGTATCCCTCCTTTGCACCAAGGGTCATAAGCTCAAACAGCAGATCAAACCGTTCTAGGTTTACCCTTACCACAAAACTATCATTGAAAGCAGGCGATTATAAGCTTTAACGGCGTAACGTTAAAGCGCGTGTCCTGATAACATAAACGTTTCATGTTGTTGGATGCAGCGGGCAGCGCTGTACTGCGGCCAGCAGAACGGAATCTTTTTTAGTATGGATATTAAAAATTTATTGATGGGCAAAGAAAATAAGGAATATAAATTTCTGATTTCCTTTAAGCCAAAAGAAGGCTGGGTTGACGATATATTTTTGGGGAATTTGCTGGGGGAGCTGTTGATGAAGGTCCAAAGCGAGTCAAATGCATTTGAATTTGAAATTAAGAAAGTTGAAGATTTAGAGCATAAATAATAATTGCCATCGCAAAACCTTCAGATCAGAAACAAATCGTCACCTTTCGTCTTTGCATAAAGGGCGCACCTATTTTGGCCAGAGCCCTATTCTGGTGTTAAAATTCCAAGCGGAAATGGCAAATTTTATCACAATCGATAAAAAACAAGCCTACGAAAAAGGCGCATGGATAGATCAGCTTCATTGCTTTCATCAACAACGCTTGCGGCCCTGCTGACTACCATGACAATAGGAAGTGTTATACTGGCGATACCAAAGATTATGGTTTACTTTGACGCGTCGCTTATATTGGCTTTATGGATAGTGCTCTCATATCTCATAGCCCTGGTATCTACGCTTTCATTTGTTGGGCCAATAACTGACAGGCTTGGCAGAAAAAGGACATTCATAATAGGAATTGCGATATTCACTTTTGCATCAGCTGTTCTTGGCTTTTCACCGTCAATAACTTTCTTAATAGCTATGAGGGTTGTCCAGGCGCTTGGGGGTGCGTTTATAATGACAAACTCAAGCGCGCTCGTAACTGAGGAATTTTCCGAGAGCGGAAGGCTTGGATATGCCCTGAGCATAAACCAGATAGCGGTTTCTGCAGGCTTTGCTATAGGCCCAATAATAGGAGGGATGCTTGCTCAGTTTGACTGGCGGCTTGTATTTTGGTTTAACGTGCCAATAGGCATTTTTGTGCTTTTCTGGGCAAACGGCGCAATAAGGGGGGTAAAGGAGAGCCTTAACGCAAAGAAATTTGACATAGCCGGCGGCGCAATTTTGACCTTTTTAATTACGATGTTCGCGCTGATCCTTACCGTGTTTCCGTTTTATGGGTTTCCAAAAATATCTTATTACATAAGCGGGGTAGCAATGCTCGCGGCGTTTGCAATTTTGTTTTTATCTGAAAAAAGGGCTGAGGATCCCCTGTTCGATCCATCGCTTTTTAGCAATCCGAGGTTTTCAGTGTCAATGGTTGTTAACACGCTTAACGGGATAGCTACAGGATCCTTAACATTTATACTCACCCTTCTTTATCAGGGGCCTTTCGGCATGTCTCCTTTCACAGCAGCGATTTATATGGTGCCATTTGCAGTTGCCTGGACAGCTATATCGCCTATAAGCGGATGGTTTGCCGATAAGGGCAATCCCGCCAAGGTGGCAAGCATTGGGCTGGGGCTTGTCGCCACAGGCATGCTTTTAATCTCCCTCAGCACATCCCATGCTCAGCCCCTGGCCATATCTCTTTATTCGGCGCTGGTGGGCCTTGGTGCGGGAATGTTTAACTCTCCAAATAACAAATTCATAATGAGCATACCCCCTCCGCATAAGAGGGGGTTTGTTGCTGGAACGATGGGGCTGTTCAGAAACCTTGGTTCCGTTTTAAGCTTTTCAATACTTATACCGCTTGTGCTCTCCTACGTGCCGCTTCAGCAACTTTTACAGGTGTTCATAATTGGCGGTGGGGCCCCTTCACAGGTTATAGGAGGCTTTATGCTGGGTCTTAGCAAGGCCACGGAATTGGCATTTATAATAGCGCTAGTAGCGTTGCCGATATCGTTTCTGAGGGGCGCTAAATTAAAAGGCGGCATCAAGCGTCAGGAAAAGGTCATTCAAGAAGCTCGTCAAAACCATTCCGGATCTTCTCAAGCCTCTTCTTATCGATCTTAACGCCTTTCTGCTTCATGCCCAATAGTAGCTCGACTATAATCTCTGCCTGAGTAAGAAGTATTTCTGGCGAGAAAAGCTCAAAAGCAGGCCCAAGTATGCTGTATCTTCCTGAGTCGGTAAGTTCATAAAGGCCATCTTCATTCTTTTTTATAAACCCAGCGGCTTCAAGCTTAAAGAGCAGCGGATAAAGCGAGCCAGGGCTTGGCCTCCAGCCTGTACGTGCTTCAAGTTCCTTTGCTATCTCATATCCGCTCTTAGGTCCGCCGGATAAAAGTATCAGGACGAAGAATCTAAGACCGCTTCTGAATCCGTGAGGCCCGTGCATATAACTTAGTTAAACTGGTGATTAATAAATAAGCGTCTTCCATCTTTTTAAAAGAAAAGTAAATAAGCACGCCCAACGAATAAGTTAGTTTAAAATGTCATATCAGTTTTCTGACGAGCTAAAAAGAACCTTTGAGGAAATACGCACAATGAAGGTGAGAGGAGCGGGGAGGATAGCCAGGGCGGCTGTTGCGGCTTTAAAGGACGAAGTGTATTTTGTCGGCGATTCCAACGTAGAGGAGTTCTTGAAAAGGATGGAAGCAGCGGCAAACTATCTTAAAAGCTCAAGGCCCACAGCCGTTTCACTTCCAAACGGCGTCAATACAGTAATAAAGAGCATACGTGAAGGCATAAAGCGCGGGCTATCGCTGAGCGAGCTCAAGGAATACACGGCAGCTCAGGCGCAGGAGTTTATTCAAAAAAGCATAGAGGCACAGAAGAAGATAGGTGAAATAGGCGCAAAGAGGATAGTTAGCGGCGACGTGATACTTACCCACTGCAACAGCCAATCGGCGATAGGCATCATAGAAACGGCATTTAAGGATGGTAAGCAGATAAAGGTGTTTGCCACAGAAACAAGGCCAAGGTACCAGGGCAGGCTTACCGCGGCATACTTGGCTGATAAAGGCATAGATGTTACGTTAATACCAGATAGCGCCGCAAGGCTTTACATGAGGAAGGTAGACAAGGTGGTTGTTGGCGCTGACGCCATAGCAGTTAACGGTGCGGTTGTTAACAAAATAGGCACTTCGCAGATAGCCGCTATTGCGTACGAGTCCAGAACAAGGGTAATCGTGGCAGCAGAAACATACAAAATAAGTCCGCAGACGTACTTTGGCGAGCTTATAGAAATAGAGCTCAGAAGCCCTTATGAAGTAGCTCCAAAAAGCTGGCTTGACAAGCACAAAGGCATAAAGGTGCTTAACCCGGCATTTGATGTGACGCCCCCTCAATACATCGACTTTATAGTCACTGAAAAGGGGATATACCCGCCACAGGGCATAATAATGCTATTTAAGGAACTCTATGAGCTATAAAAATACGGCTTAGCTTTTATTTTTGTCCTAGATTTAAAGGCAAGCGGATGTTCTATGAGCTGGTACGGCGGGCCACGGGTTTGGGGCAGAAGCTTAACGAAGTACATAGGCTTTAAGACAAAAAGGCTCCCGTCGCCAATATTTGCGTCGTATTTTGTTACATTTAGGTGCAACCTCAGGTGCGAATTTTGCTTTATATATAATAACAAATACCCGGAGCTGGACGAAAACGGCGCGAGAGCTGTGGTCAACCGCATATGTGACTCAGGCGTTCCTACGCTTGACTTCAGCGGTGGAGAGCCGTTTCTTAGGAAGGACATAGAGGACCTCGGCAGGCTGGCCATGTCAAGAGGCTGCGTTGCTGGAGTAAATACAAACGGAACTCTCATAGATGAACGCCGGGCCGCAAAGGCCTCATCATCATTCAACTACATAACAATATCAATTGATGGTCCGGAGGATGTACACGACAAAATACGGGGCGTTAACGGGACATACTCAAGGGCAAAAAACGCATTGCGCCTCCTCAAAGATAACGGCGCAAACGTCGGGATAAGCTCTGTTGTTGAGCCATCAAATGCAGGACACATAGTCAGGGCGCTGGACGATCTAAATGGCATCTATAACTATGTAATAGTGCAGGCGGTGATGCCAAGACATGGACCTTCGAACGATGGCGTTGTTGCGCTTATAAGGCGCCTGAAGGAACTCAGGAAAAGCGGAATAAGGGTTCTAATGCCTCCTCAGTTTATCGCAGGCATCCCATCTTATCTCAATGGGCAGGCTCCAAAGATATGCGATGCCCTTAACCTTTATTACGCAGTAAGCCCAACCGGCGACATCCTGGCTTGCGGGGCTAGAACAGATATAATAGTGGGCAACATATTAAGGGACGATCTTATGAAGGTGCTAAGCTCACCCCCAGCAGAAGCGCTAAAAAAGATAGACTCATGTCCAGGCTGCTGGATAGCATGCACTACAGGCACAAGCATAGCAGTGCGTAACCCGTTTAACTATATGAAATGGCTAATATCATCCGGCGATGCAGAAGCAATTTATGAACAAGCTAGGGCTCCAGTGGCATAAAATAGGTGCACGGGATTAGAACAATAAGGTGCGCTTATATATTCGCAATATATATAATAAAAATGCCAAAGATTTCTTCGGTTAAAGGGCTGTTACTGGGCAAAAGCGAAGGGCCCGCCACATGGGCTTCTTCAATGATACTAGTTGTTGTTGAAACATCAGATGGGTTTGTTGGGTATGGAGAGGCCGTTCCAACGCTAAGGGCTAGGCCTGTAATTGAATCGATAAACGAGCTGTCCCGCGCAATGGTAGGAAGGGATGCCCTTGAAATAGAGGCTAATCATCTCGAATGGGAAAAGCATGACTTTTACTTGCACAGCTCATTTGAATCTAAAACGGCATTAAGCGCGTTTGACATAGCTCTTTGGGACATACTTGGTAAAGTGTATGGCGCTCCAGTTTATAGGTTGTTCGGGGGAAAGGTAAGAGAGGATATTGAGGTTTACGCAAATGGATGGTATTCAAACTGCAAGACCCCTGATGACTTTGCTGAAAGAGCAAAGGAGGTCGTCAGGATGGGCTATAGGGCGATGAAGTTTGACCCATTCGGTCCAAACTACAACTCAATAGATTATGGCGGGATAAAGAGGGCGGCCGATATTGTGAAGGCAGTAAGAGAATCAGTTGGAGACAGCGTAAAACTCATGATAGAGCATCATGGGCGATTTAACCTAAGCTCTGCAATGGCAGTAGCGGAAGAGCTAGCACAGTATAACCCATTCTTTATGGAGGAGCCGTTGCACCCACAAAGCCTTATGGGCCTCAGGGAGTACAGGGCGCGCGTTGGGCTTAAGGTTGCCCTTGGTGAAAGAGTTACCACAAAGGAACAGGCTCTGGAATACATGTCGGAAGGACTTGTCGATTATCTACAGCCTGATATATGCAACATAGGCGGATTTACTGAAATCAAAAAGGTGGCGGCAATGGCTGACGCATACAGCGTCCAGCTTGCGCCTCATAACGCGTTCGGGCCGATACAAAACGCCGCTACCATACAGTTTGATGCAACGGTGCCAAACTTCGAAATACAGGAATCGTTTTATGACTTCTTCCCCCAGTGGAAGCGTGATCTGATATACGATGCCACAAAGGTCGAAGGTGGCAGATACAGGATACCGGATAAGCCAGGAATAGGGGTTGTAGTTAACGAAAAGATGATAGATCAGCTAAAGTACGAAGGGCAGGAGGAATGGAACCCACAGGAGCCTGTGTGGGTTGTCCGTGGCACATGGGGTTAGCCCCATCTAATGACCCTTTTTATCTCCCCCTGAGGCTTCTTAATCAAATTCGTTATTGCCCCTTCAGGCTTGTCCTCGTCGGTTATCAGCATATCAAGCGCATGCGGGAACATGTCCCTCCACATGGAAATATAGTTAAGCGCTTCAAGATAATGTTCCTTTGCGCCGTCCACTGAGCCAAACACCGTTGTGTTCTTTTCAACCAGTTGGGTCACTAGCTCCCCGGTAAGCTTGTATTCTCCTCCCGAAGAGGTACCAAACAAAATAACGAAGCCGTTCCTCTTAACGCCATTAAGCGCGCTTCCCACGACTCCTGGGTTGCCGGTGGCGTCGACGAACACATCGCTTTTCATTATGTCCTCAGGCATGCCATCAACGGTAAAGAACTCAAAGCCAACCTGCTTCGCTATACCGGCAGCAGTCCCGCGCGTATCGTGTATATCAAAGGCCCTGACATTGAACTCGTTGGTTGCAAATATCATTGCAAACAACATGCCTATCGGGCCCATTCCGGCAACGGTTACGCTCTTGCAACCATAGGTGCTGTCCTTGCAAAGCACACCAAATCTTTTTGCTAAAGTGGTGTAAACTTCATAGGCCTTAACCACGTTCTTAAGTGGTTCTGTCAACACAGCAAGCCTCCCGAGGCTTTTGTCCTCAACCTTTATCAGATACTGCTCCTCATCTGCAAAGCGTTCTCTCATGAACCCATTTAGCCCTCTTATTCCAGCTTCCACAAAGTCGCCATCCTCGCAGTTATCCTGTCTTCCTATGGAGCACTGGAGGCATCCGCCGGGCCTCCTTACCATCGGCACAACCATATCGCCGGGCCTCAATCCAGACACTTCATCGCCAACCTCCAGCACTTCTGCAAGGCCTTCGTGCCCAAGCACAAGCTCCTGCGCATCAGGGGGAGGTCTGACAAATCCAAGCATGTTTGTAACTATCCCCCTGTCTGTTCCGCAGATGCCTGTATAAAGCGTCTTTAAAAGCACCTGATGAGGCTTTAGGGGCCCTGGCTCCTCAATATCCTTAATCACAGCGCCTACTTTTCCAGGAGTTACGACTATGCCTTTCATTCTTTTGCCCCTTTTGCGATTTCGATAAACCTTCGGTACAAACGGCTTTCCTCACTATCGTTCAAATCGCTAACGTCGCGCGGCATGTACCCTTGTGGCTCTTCATCCATAACAACTTTCCAGAACAGGTAATAATATCCCTTTGGGAAGTCAATGCTCGAAAGGACGCTCATTAGATCTGAAATTGGACGGGCAAGCGCGGTTTTGCCTTTCCAGAGCCTTACAGTCCAGTCAACAATGTTTGAAGTGCCGCAGATGCCACCTGAAGCCCCAAGCGCAATAGAAGGCAAAAGCAGGTCGTCCTGCCCTTGATACACGGCAAACCCGGAATGGGCTTCATAGATGTACCGCTCAAACTTCCTGAGGTCGCCAGAGCTGTCCTTTATTCCAACTACGTTTTCTGAACTTTTGACTATTGCGGAAAGCGTTTCAGGCTCTAAGCTCACGCCGGTGAACTGCGGGATGTTATATATCACCACATTTAAATCGATCTGCGATGCGAGGGATACGTAGTACCTGTATAGGTCATCTTGTGAGCGCCTTATATAGTATGGTGTAACAACTACAACGTAATCTGCGCCGCTTTCCTTGGCGGCTTTTGCCACCTGTAGCGTTTCGTCGTAGTTGTTTCTGCTGACGCCGGCAAAGAGCTTGATGTTTGGTGGCATATGCTTAGAAAAGAGGTCTATGACCCTTATGTGTTCATTTGTTGAGAAAAGGGGGAAAAGCCCTGTGGAGCCCATAGGAAAGACGCCAGTGACGCCAAATCCCTTAAGCTTATCAAGCAACGCAGCAATTCCAGATTCATCAACTTCGTTGTTCCGCAGCGGGGTAACCGCTGGCGTTACTATGCCTTTAACGTTCATAATATAATCGCGTCTAAACCTCCTTTTAAACTTGCTTTACTTAATCTGCAAATTCAGCAGCATTATAAGGGCAGGAGCCTTCTCTAGGCCTTATATCACATGAAGTTTTGCCATGGATTGTTTCCTGTTATAACTGATCTTTTGGAGGCCAGGCAGAGGAAAGCTCAGCAACGGCCTGGAGCAGCCCCACATGGGTGTAAAGTTGAGGGTAGTTGCCATGGGGCTCACATGTATAAGGGTCAATATGTTCCCCTAACAGGCCCAGGTCGTTTGAGCAAGATATAAGCTTCTTTATGTAAAGCTCTGCCTCATCCTTAAGTCCCATCATCAGCTTAACCCTGGCAACCCAGGAGCTGGCAAGCCCGAACGGATACTTTGCGCTTCCAAGAAAGTCCTTTTTATATCTAAACACCAGGTGATCCACAACAAGCTCATCTTCTATCCTTTTTAACGTAAGCTTAAACATTTCATCATTGGGATCTATAAATCCATAAAGCGGCATCACCAAAAGAGATGCATCAACATCCTCCGAGCCAAAGCTTCGCGTAAAGCTCTGTGATTTATCGCTCCACGCGTTCTTTAGAATATAGCCTTTTATCTCAGATGCCCTTGCGCTCCACCTATCAGCATCTAAGGGCCTGTTAACTTCCTTTGCAAGCCAGGCCGCTGTATTTAACGCGCTCCACATCATAACCTTGCTGTGAGTGTAATGCGCCGCTCTCCCTCTTTCCTCCCATATCCCGGCATCTGGCCTTGTATAGTTCTGATAGGCGAATCTCGCAATTGCAGCGACTGCCCACCAACTTCGAAGTATGTACTCCTTATCTTTGGTTGCGGCATAATACGCCTTTAAAGCTCCAAGAAACTCTCCTTCTAAGTCAAGCTGTATCTGCATATGCGCCGCGTTTCCAATCCTTACAGGCCTTGAGCACATGTACCCTGAAAGCCATCCAAGTTCCCTTTCGGCAGGTGGAGGCCCGCCATCAACAGAGTAAAGCGTGTGGTTAAATGGCTTCCTTGATGGATCTAGCACGCTTAACAAAAAGTTTAGCGCATTTCTGCCAACTGTCACTAGTCCTATTGATATTAGCGCTTCTGCGGCCACGCTTGTATCCCTTATCCAGGCATAGCGGTAATCCCAGTTTCTCGTGTCTCCAACAACTTCAGGCAAAGACGTCGTGGGAGCAGCAACAAAAGCCCCGGAAGGCCTGTACATAAGGCCTATTGAAACCATAACCGAAGTGACGAAATGCCTCTTTGCCCATCTGGGTGGGGTAATCTTAACTCCGGAAATAGTAGATGACCAGAATTCGCGAGTTGAGGGAAGGGCCTCGGTTGGTATTGAATAAACGCCTGATTTCCTGCTAAAAAGGCCATGCCTGATGTCACTTGTGTAGAGCATAAGCATGTATCCCTGTCCAGGTTCAAGCCTCCATCTTCCCCATTCAATGGCCTTTACGCCTGAGCTCCACTTTATCTTTAGTTCAAAAGCCTGTCCGTTTGTCGGATCTATGAAG
This sequence comes from Thaumarchaeota archaeon UBA164, assembly GCA_002499005.1. GTDB lineage: Archaea > Thermoproteota > Nitrososphaeria > Conexivisphaerales > UBA164 > UBA164. Next base: position 61,689 of record DAJU01000003.1, on the reverse strand, counting down.
GTCCCACCGGAATTTTGTTCATAAAAAGACGGCTTTATAAGCCCATAATTAAAAGTGGGTCTTAAAATTATGTCAAATTCTACATTGCTTTTTACTATTCTCATAAAAGCTGGCTCTGCTTGCGGCATTAGGTCAACAAACACCGCCTCTCCGTTTTTAGTCACAACTCTGGTTCTTAACGTCAACGATCCGTCGTCATATGTCCTGTTAAACGCTGCACCTTCACGAAATTTAACCCTAAATGAGCTATCGGAAAGCTCGTCGATTATTGAGCAGAATATAGGTGGCGAATCAAAACGCGGAAGCTCAAGCCAGCTTATCGTAAGATCCCTTTCAACAAGAGCTGATCCATAGCCATTAGAAAGAAATGCATGATCAACAGGCTTGCCATTAGCGCAATCTGGCTTCAAAGAATGAGTCTTCTTAACCGTATTTAAGCCAGCCTTGCTCATTGTGCGCTATCTCCTGATAAATCATAAGGACAACTTATTACGCGTATTGGTTTCTGCAACCTCAGGGCAAGACAGCAACTCATATATCCGCCGGGATGTAAACAGACTATTTGGCCATTTTATTGTTTACTTTAAGTAGCTTCATCAACAAGTTAAATCTGGCGGCGCTCAGCGCGTTCAAAATGCAAACATAAGAAACTCTAATTAAATGGGCATAATAAACTGGTTTTATGGTATTCTTGGAGAGGCTGGGCGTTGCTATAGAAGGCAGTAATGCGCAAGAAGCCGTAAGAAGGATAGAGCAGGCTGAGGTGGCTGGGATACATTCAGTGTGGATGACATCGGGAGCAGCCGGAGGAGCAGATGTATTAACCGTTTATTCTAATGCGGCGTCAAGGACGCGCTTAGTTAAGCTTGGCACATCAGTTGTTCAGGCCTATACCCGGCATCCGTTAGTGCTGGCGCAGCAGGCCCTTGCGGTTGCGTCTTTTGCGCCAGGAAGGGTTAGGCTTGGTGTTGGATCAAGCCACAGGCACATCATGGAGAAAGTTTATGGCATTAAAATGGGAGCCAAAGTCCTAGAATACATGAGGGAGTACATAACGGTTCTCAGGGCTGCTTTATGGGAAGGAAAGGTAGATGAGTTTTCCGGCAAGCACTTCAGAATTAAAGGATATGCCGGGCTTATAGGCCTAAATGCGCAGAAGTCAGCAGGAGGAGTTAACGTTCCAATTTACCTTGCTGCCCTTAACCCTCTGGCGTTTAGGCTTGCGGGCGAAGTTGCGGATGGTGCAATCACATGGATGTGCCCTCCAAGTTATATAAAAACAAAGGCTCTGGCGGCTATTGAAGAAGGTTCTGCGGTTGCCGGGAAGTCCAGGATACCTATAATTGCGCACGTTCCAGTAGTTCTTAGCACAAGCTGGCAGGATGTTAAGCGCGTTGCAACGGTCAGGTTCATGCCTTATGTTAGATCTGAGTTTTACAGAAAGATGTTCTTGAACGCAGGGGTAGATCCCGATGATATTGACTCTGTAATTCGCGCAGTACTTGTGTGGGGCAACGAGGAGGATATAAAGGAGGGCCTTGGCAACGTTCTTGGAGATGGCATCGAGGAGCTCATAGTCCAGCTTTTACCAACTTCAGACGCAGATGCAGAACTAAGGCTTTTGCTTTCAATGCTGGCAAAATTATGAGCTTAATCCAGTTCAGCTTTGATCATTTAAACGTTTAAATTCCTTGCTTAGAACATAAAATGCATGGTGCTGGTAAGGGTAAGCAGAATAAGCGGCATGAACGATCCTGTAACAGGAACACCTGGAAGAATAATTGAAATGGTGGAGCAAAGGCCGGGCCCACCAATGATGGGTGATGATTACATAAAGGCCATGCTTGCTCAGTTGCAAAGCATGATGCCTTTTCAGCTTGCAATGACACCGCCAAAGATAGTGCTGTTTTTAAGGGAAAACGAATACATGCAGCTTGGTCTTCAGTTTGACGTCAACGACGTTTATGAAGTGTCGTTTGAAAATGGCGAAATAAAGTTCAGACGCGCCACGGTTGAGCAGCAGTAGTGATGGAAGACCCACTAAGCTTCTTTTCAAAAGGCTGCAGAGGCTGTTTTATTGAGCTGTACGGAGAGCCGGGCGTAGGCAAGTCTGCAATGCTTATGACCGTTGCCGTTCACGGCGCCATCAATGGGTTTAACGTGCTTTACGTCGACAGCAGGCTCAGGTTCAATACTTCGTTTGTAATGAATATAGCAGGAGGAGCCTTGGGGGTTTTAAATAAAATAGACGTGCTCAAGCTGGTGGAACCAATATTAATAGTTGAAAAGCTTTCAAATGCGCTTGTTGAAGGAAGTTATGAAATCGTTGTTTGGGATGGGCTAAGTATGCCATTTTATGAGGCAAAGACCAGGCACAAGCTGTCTATAATTTCAAGGCTACTGTCGATATACTCATTAGGCAAGGTAGCTGTTCTGGCATCCAATGGCATCGTTTCATTAAAAAACGAACCTGACGGCCAAAGGTACACAGCGCCTTATATACACAGCAGGTTTCTTATGAAAAAAGCCGGTTCAAAAAATTTTATATTTGGTCATGAAATAAAAGCAGAATACGTTATTACCAAATCGGGGGTGTTTATAAAGTAGAATGGATCCTACCCCAAGGATGATGGTGGAGGCTGCCCTGTTTGCGGCAGGAAGGCCACTTAGCATAGATGAAATACAAAGGGCAACCAAATTAAAAAAGAATGAAATCATAAAGGCGTTAGAGGAAATAAAAGGCGACATAGAAGCGCACATGCAATCGCTTGAGCTTGCTGAAGTTGATGGGATGTACGTAATAAGGGTTAGACCTGAGCTATCTGTAGTTGCAAAAAGAGCTTCTGCTGGCAGGGCCATGGGCAGAGGGGTATTGAAGACGCTGGCATTTATAGCAAAAAATCAGCCAGTGTTGGCAAAGGAAGTCGCCGCTATAAGAGGCTCTTCAGCATATTCGCACATTAAATACCTTGAAAAGCTTGGACTGATTAAAAAAAGGCCTGACGACGGGAAGTATGAGGTATCACAGTACTTCTACGTGCTGTTTAACATACATAACTCAGAGGAGCTACCCTCCTGAAACCCGTGGGAAAGCTATTACAATGGCGTTTTCATCTAGCTTAAGTTCATCTGGTTGCCTTTTACCGTAAACTATGAAGTTTATTTCCTGCGGATCAACGCCAAGTTCCTTTGAAAGCAGTTTCCTAACATCCATGAGCGTGCTTACACCCTCAACGTCCAGCTCCTCCTTTCCTGCTATTTCCCTGAAACGCGCGTATAGTCTAATCCTTATTTGCAAAGCTTTCAAGCCACCTCAAGGTGTCCAGCACCTTTATCTCCATATCATCCACATCCGGAGATGCAACCAGCGTCTCATACCAGGCTCTGACCTGGGAAACGCTTAGCCCGGTGTTCTTTCCCCAGATTGCAAGCCCAAGGGCTACCTTTTCATAGTACGCAAGGGTATCTTGAACCTCCTTTAAGGTCCTTTTGCCTTTTAACAGGTCCTGAGCAAGAGATTCATCAAGCATGCAACATTATGACGTTAAGGCATGTATTAATTTGTTGTGAAATTTTTAGCCAGCAGGCTCAAAACGCGTTTAAATGCTATACACAAGTATTTATTAGCCTGGGCATGAGCATGGGGGATATATTAAGGGCGGTCTCGCTGCTCAAAGAAGCTGGAATTAGCGTAACTGGGATAAGGAGGCGTTTCTGGATTTCCACAGCTCTTTCATTTACAGCAGATATAGTCGTGCCAGGTGCGGTAATTGTGTTTAGAAGAGAGGGCCCAAGAGCTATGAGAGAGAGGGCATTTAAGTTCATGGGGCTTTCATATTATGAAGTTGAGAACATCAACGATGTCGGGAAAATAGTCGATTATTTATTAGAGGAAGATGAATGGGAAGGCATAATAAAGCCAATACCTCCTCCGCCTTACAAGGAAAGACGGTTGCCCAACGCTGAAATAATAGCGCTTGAAGCCGCAAAGTTGACTTCAAAGGTAAGCACGGAGGACCTCTCCAAGGAGGTTATTACAAGTGCGCTCGGAGAGCATAACGCGCTTCATTATATGGTTGATAAACTGGCTCTTAACGACTTTGGCCTAACGTTGACCTCTACTGGGCAAAACATGATTGATTTTGAAGCGGCCTCCAAGAGGCTTGAAAGATGGATAGGCATTGAAGACGAGCTTTTTAAGCAACCAGGGGGTCAGACTATAAGAAACCTGCTAACGCTCACCGCCCCTAACTTTATAAAAAACGTCGTTTTCCTTGGTGGCCCAAGAATAATGCCAGGAATAATAAAGCTATCTTCGATTGAAGAAGTAGAACGCTTAATGTACAGCTTCAGCACAAGCATGGCTAAAGTGGAGATATACCTTGATCAAGAGGAAACTAAACGCGCCATATGCAACTTTTACAAAAAATTAAACGGAGAAAAATTTTCTTGGCTTAAAGGTTACTGCTTATTCCTTTGACTGTTCGCTCAGCCCTAGCCCGGTTACATCAGGAAGCGTCTGCTTCATCTTGGCTTCAGCGACAGCGCTAGCCTCGCTAAGTATCTTTTCCGCTTCATCTGAAGTGGCTTCAAAGTTTATGCTGCTACCATAGAAAGTCCCTGCATCAACAAGTATGTTATTGAGCAACGAGGAAATTTCCGTTATTTCATTTTCAGCCGATGGCATTACACCGCTCATGCCACTCTTTATTCCGTTTATTACGCCCATTGCTGGCCCAAGAACTGCAACTACATCGCCAATTTCAGTCGCCGTGGAGAGCCTGGTCTCTATCTCCTCTAGTGCCAGCTTGGCCTGGCTTATCATCTTGTAGATCTTCCTTATCTCGGCAAGCTCCGTGGCGTATATGTTAGCCCTTTCATTGTCATGCCTTTGCAGATAATACACTACCTTGGAAAAGTATTTGCTGTCCTTATCCCTTAGCTTTGCCAACGTGTTGTCAAGCCTTGTTACCTGTAGCCTGAGCAGCTTTATTGCCTGCTCTATCTTCAGCTTAAGCGGTCCTTCTGGCTTTATTGCCTGCCTTATTCTCTCAGAAAATGGCCTGTCATCCTGTTGCTTATCCCACCTTTTAGCGAACTCGCTCATTTGTTACACTTTACCGGTGCCGCTGTGTAAAACACACTGTAACTTTATTGCAGTGTAACAAAAGTTACCCGACTTATAGTGACAGCAGCGTAATATTAAAGTCAATGTTATGAGCGTGTAGATAGCGAACTTGGCGCCGTGCGAATTTTATTCATGCTGTACAGCGTGCGCCATAATGTATGAAGTTTAAAGCCCAAAAATCTTATATTGCTATTGACATAAAGCCTATAATCGATGTCAGAATTCGAGGAAATGCTTTCCTTCTATGAAAAATGGCCTTCACTCTTTGTTCCATTGGATATAGGGTTTGATGTTAAACCTGACAGTGAAGTTTATGGTTGTGGATATGGAGCTTCGCTCATACCGCTTTATGTGATGGCCAGCCTGCTGGGTCATGACAAGGTTAAGATACTAAGGCCTGGTGAAATGCCGGCACGGGGGCTTGGCGGTAAGCCGTTAGTTGTTGTAAGTCATTCAGGCGACACAGCGGAAGCTGTAATGTGCATGCGCGAAGGGCTAAAGCAGGGGATGAAGGTATATGCAGTTACAGGCGGCGGCGTTCTTGAATCTCAGGCAAATACGGCCGGAATTCCGGTCATAAAGATAAACAGAGCAAGAACAAGCAGGCTGGGCTTGCCGTACATACTATCGGGGCTTTCCCCTTTGCTTGACAAAATTCTTGGTGAAAACACAGCAGCCATAATATCTGGCATGTTTGCTGACATAGAAAAAAGGGCTGATGAGTACGGCAAGGAGGGGGCCAAGATAGCTGAATTCATAAGAGGTGGCTTTGTATCAGGCCTTTATTACTCGTTACGAAGCGAAGGCGTTGCGTTAAGGTTCAGGTACCTTTTAAGCGAAAACGCCAAGCTACATGTAGTGTTTGAGAACATTATGGAGGTAGCTCATGACGGCATAACCGCTTGGGAGATGTACACTGGGCTTCCAGTTGTGCTGTTACAGGAAAAAGGTGACCCTGATATAGTCAAAGAGAGGTTCAAGGTGATCGGCGAAGCGTTAACAGGGCTAGGGCACAGGGTTTATGAATACATTTCGGACGAAAAGAAGGTCGTACAGGACATATACACCCTAGATGTTGCAAGCATATTCCTTTCAAGCTACAGAAGGGTAAACCCGTTTTCGACGCAAACGCAGGCGGCGGTAAGGAAAATGATAAAGCTGGGCCTTGAATAGAAAAAAGGTAGGCTATGACTGGGAGGCCGAGCTAGTAAAGAAATTTACCAGCAATGAGTGGAAGGCAATAAGGCTCGGGGCCCCTTCTGTTCACTTGCCTGATGTAGTTGCTGTTAACAACAAGCGCTCGGCAATAATTGCAATGGAGGCAAAGTCAAGCAGCATGGGCATCATAAAGGTAAGAGAGGAACAGCTACAAAGATTGGTTGAGTTTCTTGGAACGTTTTCAATTTACAGGACAAAACTGCCGGTTCTAGCGATCAGGTTTATGAGAGGCGGCGGTAAAGGAAGAGAGGTCAGGTTTTACATAGTAAAGGCGTTGAACTCAAAATGGCTTACTGTAACAAGGGACAGGTATCCTGATGATGCGCTTATAAGCACAACCATTGAATATCTGCTTAACGCGGGTGTTGACAGTTGAGGGTCGTTGTAATTGGAAGCGGCGGCAGCGCTGAGTCTGCACAGAGGGCCTGTTCATCATACCTTATAGACGATGAGGTTCTTATAGATGTGGGCCCTGGGTCCTTTAGAAACCTCGTCAGGTACTTTTCCGGTCCTCTTAAGCTCAAGTACATAGCTATAACCCACTTGCACGGGGACCACATATTTGACATTGGCGCCCTGCTTTGGGGCATGGCGCTGGCGGGCAGAACAGAGGAAATAACAATTGCTGGTCCGCGGGGAGTCAAAAACGCGGTTAACACCATGCTGGCCGCAGGCATGACGCCGCCGGATCTGCTAAAGTTTGGCATCAGGTTTGTTGAAGTAAAGCCTGGTGAAGAGATAAAATTTGGACGGTTTAACATTAAAACTGCAGCCGGGAAACACACTATAGAGGACATAGCCTACAGGATCAACGACGCATGCTTTTCCGGCGACACTTCCCCTTCAGACGAGCTTATAAAGCTCTTTAACAGGTGTGAGCTATTAATTCATGAATCATCAGGCATATCTGAAATGGAGCCTTTTCTTGCAAAGTTTGGCCACAGCTCTGCTAGACAGGCTGCCATGGTAGCCGCAAGCGCAAAGGCTGAGAGGCTTGTTCTATCCCACATACCCCCTGCGCTTTCATCGTCAACGAGAAGGCTTTTAGCTGAGGCAAGACAGGTCTTTAAGGGGGCTTTAATCGCTAAGGACTTTATGGAGATAACAATATGAGCATACATGAAATAAAAAAGAAGATAAAAGAGTGCAGGAATTGCGCGCTTTACACCTCTGGCGCAGGCGTTCCAGGAGAGGGAGAGCCATGTGAGCTTATGATAGTTGGCGAGGCGCCGGGCGCAGAGGAGCAGACATCTGGGAGGCCGTTTGTGGGCAGGGCAGGAAAACTGTTAAGGCGTTTACTTGAAGATGAAGGGATAAGCAGGTTTTACATAACAAACGTAGTAAAGCACAGGCCTCCAAACAACAGAAGGCCGTTAGATACAGAAATAGCCGCATGCCGGGAGCATCTTGAGGCTGAAATTTCAGCTGTAAAGCCGCGCGTTATAATAGCTCTTGGTTCAACAGCCATAAATTACTTCACGGGCGAAAAACAGGTTGGCGGCACCCGCGTACTGCGCGCAGGCGACGTAAATTACGTCTTGACCTATCATCCCGCGGCGGCACTAAGGAATCCTGCGCTTAAGCAGGACATATCAAACGCAATACGCATCGCAAAATCGCTGCTAAAGGACAGCGATCGGCAGAAACAGCCATAGCCTTATGCCATCCCTGGGGTGGCGTTTAACTCTTTATACGCAAGGGCTATGACCTCCTTTACTGAGCTTGAAAGGCTAAGCCCTCTTCTTTTAAGAAACCGTTCAGCCTGCTCTATGAACCTTTCAAGATCAATAGGCGCGCCATAGAACATAAAAGGAGGCACATCCGAATCTACGTTGCCGCTTACATATGATGCAGGTCCTATAATTCTTCCTGCCATTATTGACGTGTTTATTGATATCCGCGAATAGTCCCCTATAAAAGCGCCAACCTTGGCCTCGCCGGTATCAAGCTGAAAACCATCTACGTTAACCCTAACCGTTCCATATGTATTTTTGAGGTTGCTGGTAGTTGCGCCAGCACCTATGTTAACGTACATTCCTACGTAGGAGTCACCAAGGAACCCATAGTGAGGCTTGTTTGAGTAGCCATCTATTATGCTTCTTTCAACTTCGCCGCCGACTCTACATCTGATCCCTATATATGAACCTGAAATACGGGTAAAAGACGACACCCTCGAGCCAGAGGATATGATAGTTGGCCCTTCTATTTTTACAAAGTCGTCCACGAGCACGTCCCTGTCTATTATCACCGGGCCCTTCTTTTCATCTATAGACACGTTAGGAGGCAGCTCCGGCATAACGGACGACCTATCTGGCGCGTTGCCCAAAAGGGATTTCTGAAGCTCCCAGGGCCCTTTTATAAGAAATCCGTGAACCTCTTTTTTAATTAGGCCATCGCCTTTGGCCACTACAAACTGTCCATCTTCATAAGCGGCTTCGCCGTCCTTTATAGTATCTAGAACTTCGCCCAAAAGCGCAGGTCGCACGTTTGAAGCTAATTTTACATCAGCTTCTTTAGCAACAGGGTAAATGTAACCTTGAAGTGGAGAAAGCCTTTTAGGCAATGAAAAGCCAGCTGGATCACCAAGCATTGTTTTATACCATTCCAAAACCCTCTTAAACCCATATACGAGCTCAAACGAAGGCCTAAATAGGTTAAGCGGCCAAAGTTTACCCCTTTCAGGTTCAACTATAATATACCTAAAACCTCTCAAGGTATATCCCCGTACTCCAAGGCCTTTTTCTTGGCTTCAGCCAGATAAATGTCCCTGGATCCAAGGTCTACAAACCCCTTAACGTCAAATGACGCAACAGTTTCTCCCGCTTCGATAGCCGCAATTATGGCCCTGTTCATTCCAAACTTCTTTCCCTTTATGTATTTTAAAAACTCAGGCTCAAATATGAATCCACCAGCAGCGATCCTTTCCATTACTTCCGGCTTTTCCTTCCAGCCCTTTACCTTGCCATCGGCTACATCTATAACTCCGTACCTGAGCTTTACTGGCATAACGTAAGTAAACACCGTGGCAATTGCCTTGGCAGACCTGTGCGCGTTAATAGCTTCCTTTGGGCTAAAGTCAATTATCGAGTCCGAATAAAGGCACAAAAACGTCTCTTGTTCTTGGCGAGCTGCGTCAAGTAGCTGTCCAGCCGTCCCGAGGGGCTCATCGGATTCATGGTATCTTATTTTTATTCCTTTATAACGTTCGCCAAGAACGGCCCTGAAAAGCCCTTCTCTTCCGCTTATTGCAATTATAACTTCATCAACAAGGCTGTCTTTAGTGGCGTTATCAAGAACATGTTCGATTATTGATTTGCTGCCATATGCAAGCAAAGGCTTTGGAACCATGAGCGAATAAGGGTACAGTCTTGTTCCAAGGCCTCCTGCAAGTATATACGCCTTCATGACCGCCCAGCCAAGGCCTTTATTGACTCAAGGGCCTTAACGGGATGTTCTTCAGGCTTTACGTTGTATATTATGTCTACGATTGTGCCATCCTTTATAACAAACGTTGTTCTCTTCGGGTACTTTTGCCCATCAGCGCCAAAAGCCATGGCTGCCTTTCCGCCAGGGTCTGAAAGGAGCTTAAATTTAAGGCCTAACTTTGTTAAGAACTTCTGGTGCGAATTAACGCTGTCCCTGCTTATGCCAAATACCTTTGCCCCGGTGGCAACTATTTCATCTATTTTTTCATTAAACGTCTTGGCCTCCCTTGTACATCCCGGTGTGTTGTCCTTTGGATAAAAGTAAATCACCGCCGTACCTGCTGTAAGCTCCTTAAGCTTTACGGACTTTCCATTTTCATCTAAAAGCTCGACGTCAGGCACAGGGTCGCCTTTTTTAACCATAAACAGGATAATGCAGATGATTTATATAAACTTCTACCCTTGTCGTCTACGGTATGCCAAGCGTATTGCCTATCCCGGCAACAATTACATAGTCGCCAGGCGCAGTCTTTTCCTGTATTATTGACTTCACTTTTTGAACGGCGTCAAGAGCAGCTCTTCTCACAGTGTCATTCATCGGTCCTATGGCCTCCTTGAGGGACATTTTAACTATGACCGCGTAAAGCGGCACATTCTTGTTTGCGGCCGCTTCTTCTATTTCAAACCTGTCAGTGCCAGGTCCTCCCATAGCAACGCCATAACCTTCAACAGATTGTCCGCTATCCTCGCCTTCAAGCTTCAGTCCTGCATCCACGGTTATCACGGCCTTGATAGGGTAGTTTTCCATTACGGCTTTAACACCCTCCCCTGGTCTGCCAACAGTTGATCCGGGGCCCTTTGCTTTTAGCACTATAACATTTCTTCCATCTAACTGAATCTGCGCTACCTCTGTATCCTTTACTATTTCGCTGAACTGAGCGCCTTGGGCTAACTGTTGCGCGACTAAAGGTCCAAGCCCGTCGCCTATACTTAGCCCCTTTTTCATAGGCTCAATGCTTGCCGAATAAGCTTCCGCCGCCTCTACAAGAAACGGCATTTGCACCTGCAGCATCACTAAAGAGTACAGGTCATTGTAGTTCTTTGCCGAGAGGTAAAGGTGTCTGGCATATTTATATATTTCGTTAAGCGCAAGAGCGGTTTCAGCAAGGCCGCTTAGGTTCTGCACAGTAATATAGTCTGCTGTTGGGAGGAGCGCTTTTATCCTACCGGTAAAGAAGTCTTCATAAGAATCCAAGAGGTGCTTTAGCTTTTTAACGACGCCGAATGGGTCCATGTTTGTTGGGGATATAAGGAAGCTGTTAACTAGGATCGACGCTTCCCCCTTTGCGACGTCTTCATTTATCCCCCGGGAGCTCAGCTCCTTGATATATGAATCTGTTGCAGACTTGGAAAAGCTCTCAAGCTTTGTAAGATACTTGCTGATGCTCCTCATGCTTATGGCTATTTGTATTCTTTGGCCATAAACTAGAAATACCACAATTAGAGCCGCCCATATAAAGTTGCTAAGGTAAAAAAGCGTTAGCTCTATAGAGCTTGCCGACATCACAGCTCTTTTTTAACCTGCGCTAAAAACCTTTTCCGCATAATCTCTGTCTTAAATGCCCTGGACTCTTGTGTTCATGTACTTTTCAAACATGAAATCTATCATTTCATGGTCAAGCTTTTCATACGTTTCAGTGCTTCCAACATCTATCCAAAACTCATCTGAAACATATCCGCCCACAGGCTTTCTATCGTTCACTAGCCTACCAACTATGTCAGACATTATGTCAACGTTACCTTCATTTAGCTCTCTGTATGCGTCAAGCACGTCAGCCCTCAGCACAAGTATCCCGATAGTCGCGTGTATCTTGTATTCTGGCTTTTCTACAAAGTTAACAACGCGATCATCCTTGAGCTCTGCTACGCCCACAGGCAGCTTGTAATGGGTTGTAAGGGCAAGCGTGGCTTGGTAATTGCCTTTTCTATGAAACCTGAGCAACTCATCAATGTTAAGAGTTGTAAGAATATCGGAATAATATATCAGAATGTTTTCAAACCCCTTAAAAAGGCCTTGTTTGTATGCGTTTATAAGCGCGCCGCCATTTCCCTTTAGCTTATCAGTATCATAAGAATAATCCAGACGCATTTCAACACTCTCGCCATTTTTAAAATAGTTAACTATTTGCTCAGCCTTGTATCCTACAAGAAGCGTGGCGTTTTGTATTCCATACGCCTTAAGATATTTAAGCACGTACTCGAGTATTGGCTTCTGGCTTTTGCCCACCGGCAGCATAGTCTTTTGGAAGTAGTAGGTCAATGGCCTTAGCCTGCTACCAACGCCCCCACAAAGGACAGCCGCCTTCACATCCATATCCCATTAGACGATTAGGCCATTTTTATATTTTTATATGCGGTTAGCAGCGTCGCCAAAAACGTGGTAAAAGTACTCGCCCAGGGTGGCCGGGATTAAGATGAAAGGCGCTTTTCTCTTTAATGCCGCAGCCTTCAAAGCTGACCATCTATTGATGTTTTTTGTCAGAAAGATAACACGATCAAGCTTTGCCCTGCGCGCTGAGTCTTTGGCCCCTTGTTGCTTTGCGTGTAGGATATTATGTTCAGAACTTGACGATGAGCGGTCCTGCATTTTGTGGCTAAAAAGAGGTCTATATTACAGAATTTATTCCTCTATGTTTTCTAGTTTTTTCAGTATTTCGTTAACCTGCCTGTAGAGCTCTTCAATGCCTTGCTCATCATTTTCCGTCCTTTGCTCTTCAGCCTTTAAAGCCTCTGCAGGCGGCGTCACCTTTTGTTCTACAGGGGTAACCTTGGATCTGAGTTCGTTTATTCTTCTGTCTATCTCAGAAATCTTGTTCTGTAGCAGGCTCATAAGCTGTTCCTTCATTTCATTAAGCTCTTCAAGCTCAACTACAGCAGAATAGGATTCTATGTTTGAGTCTATTTCCTTCAGCTCTTTTTTATACTTTTCAAGCAGTGCTTCCTTTTCCTTCTCGCTTAGCTCCTTGCTTTCATATATCATAAGCAAGACCTGCGAGAGTATGTTGCGCTCAACCCTGAGCGTCCTAAGCCTGCTCCTTGCTTCTTTAATATCAACCTGTTCTTTTGAACCAGACCTGCTAAGCTTCCACAGCCTCACATCTAGCTTCTTATATCCTGTGGTAATTAAGCGTTTTACATACAAACATATTGGCATAAAGCCTACTGCTTTTGGGGTTATGACGAATCCTAGATGTTTAAGGAAAAATCATATGTCGCAGCTTTCTTTGATGTAGGCTGATTTAGCTGGGAGGAGCCGCCGGCACCAATACATTGTCTGGCCCCTTTCCTTTTAACGCTTCAAAGTCGTTTCTAGTACAAAGCAATAACGCTGAGCCCTTTTGAAACTGAGAATTAAGCAAAAAGTTTTCAGCCTCGCTTTGCTTTACGACCTCAACCCTCCTAAATTCATCAGAAAGTTTCCTGACTAACGCATGCCTTGCTTTTTCCTCCTCCCCAAGCATGTCCAGATCATCCACCTCCCAAACTAGGTTAACAGTTCCCTTTGCAGGCCTTACCCCTTGCGCCTTTATTGCAGCCCTTACTCTTTCAATTATGGCGGCGATAAATTCGTTTATTGACTTAACCAAGAGCGACGAAAGGCCCTGATACACCTGAAGCCTGCTAAAGTTTTCGTCAACAAAATCAAGCATGGCGCTTCCCTTAACATATTCAGAAATGAAGACCTGTTTGTGTTCAAGCCACACATCTCGGAACCTTTCAGTAAGAATGCTCAGTATGTTAATTATGTACTCCATTTCGGACCTTTCTATATCTTGAGCTTGTGCCATCCAGGGCTCCCTTTTACCGTCCCATATACTTGCCCTATCTGTTCTTCTTGACCATGGGGGAAAGTAATGATATCCTATGTCTTTGCCAGCCTTAAGGCCTGAGGAAGCCTCTATAACCTCAATTAGTTGCAGGTTGCGACCTCGGGGAAGGGGTACAAGGTTTATGAAATGCTGGCCGTGGCCCATGTTTTGTGCTATTGCCCGCGCGTGAATCATCAGATCGTTTACGTTTATAGACCCATGAAGCCTTGGGCTATATATGATATATTTAGACTTCTCCACCGAGAACGAAAGCGGCAAAAGCTCTGCAAGTTCGTCCTGCTTTAAAAGATCATCCAGGGCCTTTACTGTTCCCATCCTGAGGTTTTCATCCACGATAGTTGCCTCTGTTTTTTTAAGAAGCTCCCTAGCAAAGGAAACTCCTTGCGAGGTTCTGCCAAATACCATCACTCCTCCTTCCATTACAATATTTAATGATTAATTTACAAGTTGGTTAAAAGCATTGCCATGCACTCGTAAGGCACGCATATCATCATTAATAATTTATTTATTGAAGCGGTCAGAAAATATTAAATAACGTTATGGATAAGGAGGTTCATGGCAATAAAGGTGCTCATTTTGAGAAATCAATACAGGGATTCAGTATTCCTCATGAGGATAAATGACGAGGTTGAAAGACAAGAAGGCGTTAACAGGGCAGCTGTCATGATGGGCACGGACGCAAACAAGGACCTTATGAAGGAGGCGGGGCTCTACGTTAAAGAGGTTGATGCCGCCGGCCCAAACGACCTTGTCATTGTTGTAGATGCTGAAAATGATGAGCTTGGCGAAAAGGCGCTATCTGTTGCAAAGTCAATGGTGTTCAAGGCAGGGGAGGGAGAAAAGGCTGAGGAAGTAAAGCACAAAAGCGTAAGGAGCGCGGTGTATGACAGCCCAGATATTGCCCTTGTTCTTATTTCCACGCCAGGGGAGTACGCATATCTTGAAGCTAAAAGGTCGCTGGTTCTTAACAGGCACGTAATGGTGTTCAGCAGCAACGTCCCGGTTGAAAAAGAGCTCGATCTTAAACGCTACGCAGAGAAGAAGGGTCTCTTTGTAATGGGCCCTGATGCCGGAACTTCAATAATAAACGGCGTTGGACTTGGTTTCTTCAACGTGGTAAGGGATGGACCAGTTGGAATAACCGGGGCCGCCGGCACAGGGATTCAGGAGCTTTCATCAATGCTTCATAACCTTGGCACTGGGATAACATCAGCGATAGGAACCGGCTCTAATGATCCAAAGGATTCAATAGGTGGGATTACAACAAAAATGGCCATACGCGCTTTTGGCAAAGACGAAAGAACAAAGGTAATTTCGCTTGTGAGCAAGCCTCCTGGCAAAAACACAATGCCTGCAATACTTGAAGAGCTTGAAATGCAGGGAAAGCCATCCGTTGTTCTGTTTTTAGGATATGAAGGCAATAGGTCATCAGGAAAAATTGAGTTCGCAGAAGACATAGAGGATGAGGCGATAAGGGCCTACAGGCTTGCCACAGGGAAGCATGCAGAACGGTACGACGTAACCAAAGACCAGCGACTAAGGCTTGCCATAGATGGGCTTTCTGGCGATCAGCAATATATAAGGGGATTGTTTTCAGGCGGCACGGTCTGCTACGAATCGCAGCTAATAGCCAAAAGGCATGGGAGGAGAGTCTATTCAAACGCGCCTCTTGACAATGAACTTTACATAGGTGGATTTGATGAATCAAAAAAGGATACATTCATAGACATGGGGGATGAGGAATTTGTAAGAGGAGTGCCTCACCCCATGATAGACTTCAGGTTTAGAAGGGAAAGGATAATTAAAGAGGCAAAGGACAAGGAAGTCGCGGTGATACTGTTAGACGTTGTGCTTGGGTACGGAGCAAACGCTGATCCTGCAGGGGAGCTGATACCTGCTATAGAAAAGGCCAAGGAGGTGAACAGCAGGCTTGTGTTCGTTGCATCAATTATAGGCACGGATATGGACCCGCAGGGGATAGCACAGCAAGAGGGAAAACTTGAATCGCACGGTGTTATAGTTTACCCGAGTAGCGCGGCCGCCGCAAGGGCTGCACTGTTTGTAGCAGGGAGGGGATCGCTATGAGCCTTCTAAAGGAAAAGCCAAAGGTTCTAAACGTTGGGCTCGAAAGCTTCTACAACGACCTTAAGGCCGAAGGCGCAGACGCATTAAGCATTGACTGGTCGCCTCCTGGAGGAGGGGTGCCTGAGCTTGTAAAGGCGCTTGAAAGGCTTGAGGGCGATGAGTATGAAGAGGCAAATGCCAAGGCAATTGAAGCGTTCACCAGCTCTGATCCCGAGCTAATATCAATGAAACTGGCAAAGGAAGCAGTTCCGGCGCTTAACGGCATGGCCCTTGCTCATGCCGGCCCGCCAATAGAATGGGAAAGGATGTCTGGACCTTTGAAAGGGGCTGTTATAGGCGCAATAATTTACGAGGGATGGGCAAATAACGAATCCGAAGCCATATCTCTTGTAAGGTCTGGGAAGGTGAAGTTCATGCCAAATCACGACGTAGGAATGGTTGGGCCGATGGCAGGCGTAATATCTCCAACCATGCCTGTGTTTGAAGTTGCAGACAGGGTTCACGGCGTGGAGGTTTACACCAACGTTAACGAGGGTGTGGGGAAGGTGCTTAGGTATGGCGCGTATGGAAGCGAAGTTATTCACAGGCTTAACTGGATAAGGGACTCGCTTTACCCTGCTCTTAAGGAGGCGATAGCTTTACACGGCCCAGTTAAGCTAAAACCGATAATGTCCCAAGCACTTCAAATGGGAGATGAGCTTCATACTAGGAACAACGCAAGCACTCTTCTCTTCCTTGGGGAGATTGGACCATATGTTAAAATAGGAGGCATGCCGCAAACCCAGTACTCTGAGATCATTCAGTTTATAGCTAAAAACCAGCTGTTTTTCCTTAATTTGTCCATGGCAGCTGGAAAGGCAATGATGGATCCTGCAAACGGGATAAAGAACAGCACTGTTGTGACTACACTTTCAAGAAACGGAACAGACTTCGGGATAAAGGTTAGCGGGCTTGGGAAAAAGTGGTTTACGGCTCCAGCCCCCGTGCCTAAGACGCTCTTCTTCCCTGGGTTTAAGGAGGGTGACGCAAACCCGGACATAGGGGACAGCGCAATCATGGAAACAAATGGGTTTGGCGCCTTTGCTTCTGCAGCTTCTCCAGCAGTTGCCCAGGTTGTCGGCTCTTCTGCTTCAGAGGCCATAAGAATAACCAAGCTCATGTACGAGATAACTTTAGTGAAGGACAAGAGCTTCCCAATACCCTACGTTAACTTTGAAGGAGTACCACGTGGGATTGATGTAAGGCTTGTGGTAAGCACAAGCATAGCCCCTTACATAAATACAGGAGTTGCGCACAGGCTTCCTGGCATTGGCACGGTAGGGTTTGGACTGGTTCAGGCGCCAATGGAATGCTTTATAAATGCCATTAAGGAGCTTGCTGGCTAATGCACAAGATGGTGATTGCTTTAAGGACAGATCTTAACATGGGCAAGGGAAAGATGGTTGCGCAGGGAGCTCATGCGGCAGTGGGCGCAGCCCTAATCGCGTACAGATCTAGACCAGATGCTTACAGGGAATGGGAGCTAAACGGATCGCCCAAGATTGTAGTAAAGGTGGGGTCTCTTGAAGAGCTCATGCAGCTTCGAGCTAAAGCGGAGTCGCTTGGCCTAATAACATACATGGTGGAGGACAAAGGACTTACCCAGGTTCCTCCTGGCACAGTCACCTGCATAGCCATAGGTCCAGGCCCGTCTGAAGTGATAGACAAAGTCACAGGGGATCTTAAGCTTTTATGATACCTGGGGTCACCGCAGCACCTGTTAACGGCAAAAGGATCAGCGGAAAGATAAAGGCATTACCAGAAGACTTTATAGTAGCCGAGGTTATAAAAAAGGGAACTTACAACGAGGGGCATCATCTGCTTGCGGTAGCAGAAAAGGTGAACGTGGATCACCTGACTGTGGTAAAGGCACTAGGGAAGCAGGCAAACTACTTGGGGATAAAGGACAAGGACGCAAGGGCGTTTTTCTTTATTTCTTTTAAAAGAACAGCAATAAAGCCTCCGGAGATTTCTGGTCTTAAAATAAGATTTGTTGGCAGAACTAGACAGCTTTTGTCCAGGTCTTCACTTGTTGGAAACGCGTTCAAGATAAGGATAAGGGAGTGCGGGTGTGACGTTAAAGCATTTGAATCTTGGAAGGCTATACTTGATAGATGGCTTTGCCCAAACTATTATGGCCCTCAGAGATTCGCAACGATGAACCATTTGATAGGGCGGGCCATAGTTAACGGCGATACATCGCTCGCTGACGAGCTTATAGCAAAGGATGGACATGGAGGGCTTAAACAGGCACCGCTTTGGCTTAAACGCCTTTACGTTCAGGCATATCAGGCATACCTGTTTAACATGGAGGTCTCTAAGGTGGTTAGCGGCGAGGTCACAGGCGAGATAAGGCGAGTAGCCATAAACGAGGGTCCATTTAACGGTGAAGCGGAAGTGGCTTATCTGCCCGGTTATGGTTTTAGGGACAAGGGCGACGCATACTCAAAGGCATTAATAGAGGTCGTCAAGTCAGAGGGCATAAAGTTCAGAAACTTTTACGTTGACTGGCTAAAGGATGTAAGCCAGGAAGGCGGCATAAGGCCTGCCAGAATACCCGCTGCTAAGGTAAGCTACAGCATAGAAGGGAATGAGGCGGTGGTAAGATTTGTTCTGAGATCAGGCTCTTATGCTACGGCTGCTTTAAGGGAGCTTGTAGATGGGGTATAGTTTAGTTTTTGTTCTTATTGCAAATAATTTGCACTGGCTCAGTTATGGAGGCGAGCTAAAGTTAACAGCATGGATAAAACACCTACAACGCTTTTAAAAAGGCTAGTTGCTATAATTTGCAATGAAAGTCATAATAATAGGCGGTGGAGCTGCTGGGATGAGCGCGGCATCAAGGGTACGGCGGCTTCTTCCAGAATCGGAGATAAAGGTTTTTGAAGAGTCAGGGTATGTATCGTACGCTCCATGTGGCGTGCCGTATTACGTTGAGGGGCTGGTGCCAAACCTGGATGATCTAGTTACCTACACGCCGGAGTTTTTCAGAAGCGAAAGAAAGATAGACGTGCATATACATTCACAGGCAATTTCAGTCGACGTTGGTGCCTCAGAAGTAAGGGCAATTGTTGACGGGAATGAAACCATTGAAAAGTACGACTACCTAGTTTTTGCAACAGGCGCGCTCCCTATAGTGCCAAATGAAAGCTGGCTTAATTCAACGAGGGTTTTCACAATAAGGCATCTGGAGGATGGGGAAAAGGTCAGGCTTTATTCAAAGGAAGTTTCTGACGTTGCGATAATCGGCGCTGGCTACATAGGCGTTGAAATGGCAGAAGCAATGAGTGGTATAGGAAAAAGGGTTACTATATTTGAAATGAAACGGGTAATGCCGGTGCTGGACCAAGAGCTGTCTGGGCTTGTGAAGGGGGAAATGGAAAAGGCAGGCGTTGCAGTAAAAGAAGGGTTTAGGGTCGATTCGCTTGAGGATAACGGGAAAAAGGTAGTCATCAGCAATGGGAAGGAGTCTTTCAGCTTTGACGCCGCTATACTTGCTGTTGGAGTTAAACCAAACGTCGAACTGGCAAAAAAGGCAGGCATACGCCTGGGCCAGCACGGCGGGATAGATGTAAACAACAACATGCTTACCAGCGTTAAAAACGTTTATGCAGCAGGAGACAACGTTGAGGTTAACGACCTTGTTTTGCAGGGTAGAAAGCGGTATGTTCCGCTTGCCCCTGAGGCAAACAAGGAAGGCTACGTTGCCGGCTCAAACATAGGAGGAAAAGCGATAGAATTTCCTGGCTCAGTTGGAGCGGCCGTAACCAAGTTCAATGGCCTTGAAATAGGAACAGTTGGCATAAATGAGGAAGAAGCAAAACAGCTTGGCCTTGACTATTACCCTGTGAAGATTCAGCATAACGTGAGGGCAAGCTATTATCCCCCAAAGGGCGGGCTTACAATGAAAGTGCTGTTTGAAAAGCGGACAAAGGTTCCTATAGGCGCACAGATAGTTGGAGAACAGATATGGGGAAGACTGGTCGCGCTCTCGCTTGGAATCCAGTATAAGCTCACCGCTGAACAGCTATTTTATGCAGGGATACCATATGCACCGCCATTTGCGCCAGTATGGGATTCAACAATAGTAGCATCAAGAATATTTTATGAAAAAATATGATAAAGGACCTTCGCGAAGTAAAGAGGTTAAGAAGAGCTCTCGGGCTTACGCAAAAGGAGCTTGCAAAGGTGGCTGGAATAAGCCAGTCCTATCTGGCTAAAATAGAGCTGGGAAAGGCAAACCCAAACTATTCTACCGCGATGAAAGTTATAGAAGCTCTTCAAAAAGCTCAGGAAAGCAAGATAAAGGACAGGACGGCTGAAGAGGTTATGACCACGGGCCTTATCTACGTGTCGCCGGCTGATACATTAAGGGATGCCATTGTGAGAATGCATGAAAACTTCATAAGCCAGCTACCAGTAATGGATGGCGACGTTGTAGTTGGCAGCATTTCCGAATCAACAGTTGTCAGGGCCGTCGCGAATGGGAAGGACCTTCACAAGCTTTATCAGATAAGGGTTGAGGAAGTCATGGACCCTCCATTTCCTATAGTTGACGCCACGACACAGGTAAACGTAGTGGCAAGCCTTTTGTTGTTTTATAACGCTGTTCTTGTAGGGAAGAAGGGAAAAGTGATAGGTATAATAACTAGGTCTGACATACTTAAGGGTTAAGAAATGATGCTGACTGCGTATAAGATTGAAACGCGGCCGCAGCTGGTTGAATTTGTTGAAAGGAAGGGAAAAGGACATCCTGATACAGTATGCGACGCGTTGAGCGAACGGCTTAGCGTAGAACTGAGCAGGCATTATCTGAACGAAACAAACATGATCCTGCATCACAACGTGGATAAGGCTGTGCTTGTTGGTGGCCAGGCAAAGCCGGAGTTCGGTGGCGGGAGTGTCACAGAGCCAATATACATACTGTTGGTGGGGAGAGCAACAGGAAAGTACTTCAACAACGGAAATGAACACATAGTCCCTATAGGTAGCATAGCGATTAAAGCAGCAAAGGATGAGCTTAGGAGAATATTCAGGTTCCTCGACCCTGATCAGCATGTAATAATAGACTACAGGATAAAGCAGGGGAGCGTTGACCTGGTCGGCAATTTTAATGCAAGCAACGCTGTGCCGCTCTCAAACGACACGAGCTTTGGGGTTGGGTTCTATCCGCTGTCTGATACGGAGCGCCTTGTGCTTAACGTTGAAACCTATCTAAACTCAAAAAAGGGAAAGGATGAATTTCCTGAGCTTGGCGAGGACATAAAGGTAATGGCCTTTAGAAACGGCAACAACGTTACGCTTACTGTGGCAGCGGCTATGATCTCAAAGCTTATAGGATCTCCTTCCGAATACATGGAGGTTAAAAAGCGGGTAACTGAAAGGATAAAGGAAATAGCTTCTGAAGAGAAAAGGCTAAACGTAAACGTCATAGTGAACAACGCGGACAACGTGGAAAAGGGCATCTATTACATAACCGTAACAGGCACAAGCGCGGAAAACGGGGACGACGGGCAGGTAGGCAGGGGCAACAGGGCGAATGGCTTAATAACACCGTTCAGGCCCATGACGCTTGAGGCTACAGCTGGGAAGAACCCGAGAAGCCACACAGGCAAGATATACTCAGTTCTTGCAAGGGAGATAGCTCAAAAGCTGGTGGAAGAAAACAAGAGGATAAGCAGCGCACAGGTCTACATGTTAAGCCAGATAGGAAGGCCAATAACTGACCCATTGGCGGTTTACGTAGAAGCAACAGGCGAAATTTCGCAGGATGCGCTGCATTCGCACGCTGAATCAGTTATAAACGAAGTTTTGCAACGCAGAGCAAAAGAGCTCTGGAAGGATATACTTGAAGGGAAAGTTGAGCTGTTCTAAGGCATTAATTATTAATTAATATGATAATAGTAGAGGCCCCCAGGCTAAGGCTGTCGAAGTTTTTTGAAGTATTGGAGACCGCTAAGCAAACATTGAAGGTTGTGGATTTTTTAAGCATACCAGACGTTCCGTTTAGTAAGCCGGACGCATCGCCTTGCTTGCTTTTAAGTAAGCTAAGTGACAGTGAAGTTAAAAGGGCCATACCTGTGATTTCTGCTGGTCACAGGGATCATATCTCAAACGTTTCAATGGTGAAATCTTATGTTGCGCTTGGCGCAAACGCAACTCTTGTTGTACAGGGCGATGGGCGCATTTCAAAGGCAAGCGAGCTGATAAAATATGCCTCTAAGCTTATAAAAACAGGCTCTGTGTTTAATGCAAAAACGTATAACGACAGGATCACTGCCGGCGCATCTTTTTTCGTGACGCAGCTATTCCCTACCATTGATGAGTTAAAGCGCGTAAGATTACAAGAGCAGGAGCTTTACTTATCATACTTTTTAAGCGATAAGGCTGGGTATGCACGCCTTGCAGAGCTGGGCTTAAGGGTTCCAGATAAAGTATATGAAAGGCCAGACTCTGTGGCTGAGTACATAATTAGCGAAGTCAGCGCGGCAAAACGCCTTCTCCCTATTTCAGGTATTTATCTTGTGCTTTCCTATAGCATTGCAAATTGGGAAAAAGAGCTGGAAAAAGTTACAAATAATCTTAAACAAATAGGGCTTTAATGTAAAAAGTTATTCTGTGTTTATTCTATTTTCGTATTGACTAATAATTTTAAATTAGCGCTTAAAAAATAGGCGCTATTGCATATTTTTTAGCGTAAAAAGGCATTTTTTCGTTGCAAATAGCAATTTAACCGCTTTATAATTTATTTTTTATATTATAAAAAAATTTTAAATTAATAATGTATAAAACAAAATTTTATAAACCGGCTTGGCATTAGCTCTTGCTAACGTTGATGGAGAAGACAACAGGCGCTAGGGCGCTTGTAAAAGCGCTGGAAATGGAGGGTGTAGGAGTTATATTTGGCATACCGGGAGGTGCAACTCTCCCATTTTATGATGCGCTTAAGGATGGAAATATAAGGCATATACTGGCTAGGCATGAGCAGTCAGCTGCGCACATGGCCGACGGCTACGCAAGGGCTTCAGGAAAGGTTGGCGTATGTACAGCCACTTCAGGTCCGGGTGCGACAAACCTTCTGACCGGCATAGCAACAGCATATATGGACTCATCGCCAGTTGTGGCCATAACAGGTCAGGTGGCTAAGGCGTTTATAGGGAAGGATGCGTTCCAAGAGATAGATACCGTAGGAGTTTTTACCCCAGTAGTCAAGTACGCCTTTCAGCCTTTAAGCGCAGCCGAAATACCGCCAACTATAAAGAAGGCGTTTTACATAGCCTCAACAGGAAGACAGGGGCCTGTTCTTGTCGATGTGCCAAAAGATGTGCAGACGGAGAAGGCAGATGTGGAGTATCCGACTTCAGTTACAATAAAGGGATATGAGCCTTATGTGAGGCCAGACCCTGCTGCTATAAAGGAGGCGGCAAAGCAAATAATACAGGCCCAGCGTCCTATAATGTTAGTTGGCGGAGGGGCTGTAAAGGCAGGAGTAGGACCCCTTGTGCTGGAGCTTGCTGAAATGCTGATGATGCCAATAGCTAGCACGCTGATGGGCAAAGGGGCAGTTCCTGAGGATCACTTCCTTTCCGTAGGCCCGATAGGCATGCACGGGACGTATCATGCAAATAAGCTTGTAACTGAAAGCGACTTGGTAATAGGCGTAGGCGTAAGATTCTCCGACAGGACAACCATGGATGTGGGAGAGTTTGAAAAAGAAAAGGTAATTGTTCACCTTGACATAGACCCGACAGAGATCAAGAAGAACGTTAAGAACGTTGTTCCGGTGATCGGCGATCTATCAGAAAGCATGAAAGGCATAATCAACGAAATAAAGGAAATGATGCCTTTTGTAAAGGACTCCCCGTGGTGGAGAAGGCTTAAGGAGCTCAAGGAGCAGTACGATGGGAAGGTGTTTGGGGACGCGTTTTCACCTTATATAGTAAAAAAGATCAGGGAGCTGTTAGGACCAGAGGACATAGTTACTACAGAGGTTGGGCAAGCCCAGGCCTGGGCCGAGATATTTTATAAAGCGCTCAGACCTCGTACATTCATAACCAGCGGAGGTCTTGGGACAATGGGGTTTGGATTTCCTGCCGCGATAGGAGCAAAGGTAGCAAGATTTTCAGCTAACGTGGTAGACATAGCTGGCGACGGGAGCTTTCTGATGACCTCTAACAGCCTTGCAACAAGCGTAAAGGAGGGGATACCTGTAATAGTCGTTATCCTTAACAACAGCGTGCTTGGTATGATAGCTCAGTGGCAGAGGCTTGTTTATAACAATAGGCTTGTCGCCGCCTGGTTAGGTGAATCGCCAAGCTTTCCAGATCTAGCAAAGGCGTACGGCGCTGAAGGGGTAAGGGTAAATGGCCTGGAGGACTTTGAAAGGGCATTTAAAGAGGCGCTGAAATCGGAGGTTACCTACGTGATAGACGTCCCAATTTCGCCTGACGAAAACGTGTTTCCGTTTGTGCCTGCAGGAAAAGGGCTGAGGGAGATGATGACATGAGCAGAAGGGTATTCTTTGTTAGGGTTGCTGACAGACCAGGGGTACTTTACAAGATAACGTCCATATTTAGAAGGAGGAACTTTAACATAGAAAGCGTGGCCGTTGGCAGCACCGGGGCGCCAGACGAGTCAACAATAATAATTACCCTTGATCTTAATGATGAAGAGGCAGATACATTCGCTAGGATGCTAAGGAGGATTATAGACGTTTACAGCGTCGAAGAGCATCCGGACAACGGATGCGTAATAGCGGAGCCGGCCATAATAAGGGCCGATGCAATAAGCGATGAGCTTAAGGCAAAATACAGCTTAAATGAGCTAATGCCGGGCTATTATGCTTACATGGGCGACCCTTCGAAATTAGAAAATTTAATTAAGGAACTTGGCGACAATCGGATAAAGAATATAATAAGGGGTGGACTCACGGCTATGGTGATGGGCTAATGGTTAAGATATATCACGACTCTGATGCGGATATTAAGTGGATAAAGGGAAGGAAGGTAGCTATAATAGGCTACGGAAGTCAGGGCAGGGCCCATGCGCTTAACCTTAGGGATTCAGGGGTTGAGGTCATCGTCGGCGTTAGAGAAGGCGGGAAGTCCTGGGACCTTGCAAAGGCTGATGGCTTTTCTCCATCAAGAATACCAGAAGCCGCAAAAAAGGCAGACGTTATAGCGATGCTGATCCCAGATACTGAGCATGCTGAAGTTTACGAAAGCAGCATAGCAGGGGCGCTGGAAAGGGGGAAAGCGCTGATGTTTGCGCACGGTTATAGCATAAGATATGGGCTTATAAAGCCTCCCCAGCATGTGGACGTTTTCATGGTTGCGCCGAAGTCACCAGGCCCAAGGCTGAGGGAGGTATTTAAGGAGGGATTTGGCGTTCCATCCCTTATAGCAGTCCATCAGGATTATACTGGGCATGCTAAGGACTTAGCCCTTTCATATGCGAAGGGGCTTGGCTCAACAAGGGTCGGCGTGCTTGAAACGACATTTGCAGATGAAACTGAAGAGGACCTTTTTGGGGAGCAGGCAGTTCTCGTTGGCGGAATAACTTACCTGATAAAGGATGGTTTTGATGTTCTCAGAGAGGCGGGCTATCCGCCGGAGCTGGCGTACTTCGAGGTGTTGCATGAGATGAAGCTTATAGTTGACCTGATATATTCATCAGGGCTTACAGGCATGCTTAAGGCAGTAAGCGATACAGCAAAATACGGCGGGCTTACTCGTGGCAAATATGTTATAGATGAAAAAGTCAAGGAAAGGATGAGGGATCTGCTTAAGGACATAAAAAGCGGGAAGTTCGCAGAAGAGTGGACAGGCAACCCTGAGGAAAGCAGGAAAAGGCTGAACAGCATGATGAGCGAGATTTCAAACAGTGAAATAGAACAGATAGGAAAGGTTATAAGGAAGATGGCGGGGCTTGAGAAACAATAATGTCGGCGCCCAAGAGGATTTATGTGTTTGATACAACTTTAAGAGATGGGGAACAGACCCCTGGAGTAAGCCTAACACCTGAGGAAAAGGTTGTGATAGCAAGAAAGCTTGACGAACTGGGGGTTGACATAATAGAAGCAGGCTTTCCGGCCTCAAGCGAAGGGGAGTTCACTGCTGCAAAAAAGCTATCAAGCCTGGGCCTGAGAGCAAAGGTTGCGGCCCTTGCAAGAATGAACCAGCATGACATTGACGCTGCGCTAAATGCAGGAGTGAATAGAGTGCACACGTTTATAGCTACTTCTGATATACACCTTAAATATAAGCTTAACAAAAGCAGGGATGAAGTTCTGGGAATTATAAGGGACAACATAAACTACCTTAGGTCAAAAAAGGTTGAGATTGAGTTCTCTGCCGAGGATTCAACTAGAAGCGAGAAGGAGTATCTGCTCAAGGCCTTTAGGACAGCTTATGACGAAGGAGCAAACGTCCTTGACATAGCTGACACCGTCGGCATCGCAAACCCTAACCTCATAAGGGACTTAGTTACATCGTTAAAGCAAGCCACAGATGGCGCATTTGTAAGCGTTCACCTTCACAATGACCTCGGCCTTGCAACCGCAAACACGTTGGCTGCGATAGAGGCCGGGGCCGATCAATTCCATGGGACAATAAACGGGATAGGCGAAAGAGCTGGCAACGCAAGCATAGAGGAAATAGCAGTTGCGCTTAGTGTGTTTTATAAGGATCGGTTTCAAACCGGAATAAACCTGGGCAAAATATACGAGGTTTCAAGGCTGGTTGAGGAGCTTACGGGGGTAACAATATCAAAGAACAAGCCCATAGTTGGCGAAAACGCCTTTGGACACGAGAGCGGGATACACACTCATGGCATAATAAGGAACCCTGCAACATATGAGCCGATAAGCCCGGAGATGGTGGGGCGTAAGCGCTGGCTTATGGCGGGAAAGCATGCCGGTAGCCATGGCGTTCAGGCACAGCTTAAGGAGATGGGGATAGAGGTTACAAAAGAACAGCTAGAGGAAATACTTAAGGAGGTTAAAAAGCTTGGCGACATGGGGAAGCAGGTTACAGACGAAGACCTTTATGCAATAGCAATTGCCGTGACAGGAATGGCGCCTCAGCGGCTTGTCGATCTGATAGGCATAGTCACAGTCACGGGGACAAACGTGCTTCCCACGGCGTCAATCAAGATCAAGTTTAAGGACAGGATTTTGGAATCAGCAAGCACAGGCATAGGGCCTGTCGATGCCTCGCTTAAGGCAATACAGAGATCCCTGGAGGGCGTGCTTAAGGTTTATCTTAGGGAATACGGAATAAAGGCAATCACAGGCGGCTCAGATGCCCTTGCGCATGTTATGGTCAGGGTTGAGGATGAGGAGGGAAGGAGCGCCTCCGCCACCGCAACCGGCCCAGATATAGTCATGGCAAGCGTTAATGCCATGGTGGATGGGATAAATAAGCTGTTGTTAAAGAGAGGTGCGTAAATTGGCTATCAGGATAGCATGGATGAAAGGGGACGGCATAGGACCTGAAATTTCAGAGGCAGCTCTATCTGTTCTTGACGAGCTATCTAGGATGTATTCAATAACGTACGAGGTCAAGTTTTATGATCTGGGCGACGAGAGCCTGTTAAAAAGAGGCACTGCGTTGCCACAGGATACAATAGATGGAATTTCTTCTTCGGATGTGGCTGTAAAGGGACCAGTTGGAGAAAGTGCGCTTGAAAGCATAGTGGCATTAAGGCAGCGGTTTGACCTTTTTGCAAACATACGGCCGGTCAGAAGTTATAAGGGCGTGCCGCATCTGAAGGAAATAGACGTGGTCATAGTAAGGGAGAACACGGAGGACCTGTACAAAGGCATAGAGTTCACGGCTGGCAAGGCCGCCTTTGCCTTGAAGGTTATAACAGAGGAAGGCACAAGGAGGATTGCAAGGGTCGCGGCTCAGTACGCTTATAACAGGCGGAAGCTGGTTACGGTCGTGCATAAGGCAAACGTGCTAAGGGCATCAGACGGGCTTTTTAGAAGGGTTTCAATGGAAGAGCTTAAGGGTCTTGGCCTGCAGGTAAATGAAAGGTATGTTGACGCAATGGCTATGGCGCTTATAAGGGATCCTGAAAACTATGACGTATTGCTGACCCCTAATATGTACGGTGATATATTAAGCGATGAAGCAGCGCAGATAGCTGGAGGGCTTGGCTTTGCGCCGTCTGCTAATATAGGAGAAAAGCACTCACTTTTTGAGCCTGTTCATGGCTCAGCTCCAGATATAGCAGGTAAGGGAATAGCGAACCCATATTCAATGATACTTGTGGTTGGCATGATGCTGAACCACATTGGCGTCAGGCAAAATGATAAAAGGCTAGCAGAAGCGTCTTTAAGGCTTGAAAGAGCCGTAGAGAACGCTATCTCAAATGGCAGCTTAACGCCTGACGTTGGGGGAAAGAAAAAAACTTTAGATGTCGCCAAAGACATAATTAGCGCGCTGAGGTCCAGTTGAGCGAAAATGAGCTCAAGGCCTCTGAGGAGAGGCTCCAGCAGCTAAGGGAAGAGATAAGGAAGAAAAACGAAGAGCTAAAGGCGCTTAACGAAGAAAAAAGGAGGCTGTTGGAAACGCTTCGGGGCACGACAGCAAGGCCTCCAGCAGAGGGAGAAATACAAGAACTTGAAAATGAGATACGAACGCTTGAAGACAGGTTTGAGCACAGCGCGCTTAAAAGGTCAGAGGAAAAGGCGGTGTACGAAAGGCTCAAGGCCCTTCACAAAAGGCTAGAGGAGCTAAAAAAGGCTCAGGTCGTTTCTGAAGCAAGGAAAAGACTTCATGAAATATCCGAGCAGGCCAATGCGCTAAGGGATGAGCTTGATAACCTTATAGAAGAGAGGGAAAGGGTTTCACTGGAGATCAAGAGAAACAAGATCATGTCAAAGCTAAAGGAGTATTTAGACAAATACTATAAGGAAAAGAAAGAAAAAGGCGCAAGCGCAAGGCCAGCCAAACAAGCGCCGCAGGGCCCGCGCTTAAGTCCAGACGAGCTTGAAAGGCTTAGAAAGGACATAGAGAAAAAGCTT
Source organism: Thaumarchaeota archaeon UBA164 (assembly GCA_002499005.1). Taxonomy (GTDB): domain Archaea; phylum Thermoproteota; class Nitrososphaeria; order Conexivisphaerales; family UBA164; genus UBA164. The sequence continues at coordinate 32,874 of DAJU01000003.1, read as the reverse complement.
GAAAGGGGCGAAAAGTTGGATATAGAGGAGCTGAGGATACTTTATGGGAGCGAAAACAGTGTCAGTTGACCTTTGTGGCACTTTGGCTGACTGCAGTCCGTACGATAGCCTTTGGTATGAGCTTATGCCGAGGCTCTACGCTGAAAGACATAAAGTTAGCATCGATCATGCGAAGGTAATTCTTGCCAAGGAGTACCGCGCTGTCGGGCCTCAGAGGCTTGAATGGTACAGGCCAAGCTACTGGATTAAGAAGTTTTCCATAAGCGAGGATGCATATATTGATGCAGTAAAAAGGGAAGTAAAAATAGAACTGCCACGGGAAGTATACATGGCAGGAAAAAGACACAGGCTTATTCTAAGCACCAACGTTGCGATGGAGGTTCTTAGCCTGACAGTCGATCTTTCGCCATTTAAGGCTGTGTATTCAAGCGTTGATATAGGAAGACCAAGAAAAGACTCGGCCTTTTGGCAGGCAGTTATAAATAACGAAGCTAAAATCAGATGGCCCTTTGTTCACCTGGGGGATGACTACGTTTACGATTATCTTTACCCCGCGTCGCTAGGAATAGCCTCAAGGCTTGCGTCCAGATTTACAGCGCCTGAGTTGCTTAACGCCATATGAATTAGCATTTTGCCTAATACGGCTCTTAAGGAGCGTAAGCTTAAATATAATGTGGGCAAGGCAATTTGCTATGAAACATAATTCTGCGATACTCGGTTATGGCGCATACGTTCCTAGATACAGGATAAGGACGGAGGAGATAGCCAGGGTGTGGCAGGGCGGCGGCTCTGGGCCAAACAAGATGAAGGCAATAGCATCGCAGGACGAGGACATACTTACTATGAGTTATGAAGCCGCAGTACAGGCGCTCAGGATGGCTGGATCTGGGCCAATACAGGCAATACTGGTAGGAAGCGAGTCAAAGCCATACGCAGTAAAGCCAACAGGGTCCATACTGAGCGATATACTTGGATTTAACCAGACGCTTGCGGTTGACCTTGAGTTTGCCTGCAAGGCTGGCACAGAAGCCATGCAGATGATAAGCGGCATGGTCAGCTCTGGGGTTATAGAAAGGGGCCTAGCAATAGGGGCCGATACGGCTCAGGGCAGGCCAGCTGACGACCTCGAGTACACCGCAGGAAGCGGCGCCGCGGCTGTTGTTATAGGGAGGAGGAACGGGAACGAAGTGGCACGGATAGAGTACTCAGTCTCATATGTAACTGATACACCCGACTTCTGGAGAAGGCCGACAAGGCCTTATCCAAGCCATCTTGGGCGGTTTACAGGGGAACCCGCTTACTTTCATCATATAACATCCAGCGTAAAACAGCTGCTTAGCGACACAGGACTTAAGCCGGAGGACTTTACCTATGCAATATTCCATCAGCCAAACCCCAGGTTTCCTGTAGAGGTTGGAAGGAGGCTTGGGTTTACCGACGCGCAGCTCAGGCCTGGCCTTCTTAACGAGATAATCGGGAACACCTATTCAGCAAACACGCTCGTGGCGCTTTCGGCAGTTCTGGACGAATCAAAGAAGGGGGATAGGATACTCCTTGCGAGCTTTGGCAGCGGAGCTGGCTCTGACGCTTTCGTGATAGAGGTTAACTCTAAGCCGGACGATGACGGGTACATCCCGCTTAAGGAAAGGCTTAAGAACTATATAGAGGTCGATTATTCCATTTACGCCAGGTGGAGGGGGAAGATAAGGAAATGAGCAAGGTCTTTGTAAGGTCTGCAGGGCTTATACCTGTAGGCGAGTACTGGGAAAAGTCAATAGGCGAACTGATGTACGAGGCCGCATCAAAGGCAATTGAAAGCGCTGGCGATGTAAAGATAGACAGGATAATAGTTGGCAACATGTTTTCAGGCTATGGCACACATCAGGAGCACCTGGGGGCGCTTCTGGCAAGCGTCTTGGGCATGGCAGGAACAGAAGCTCTAAAGGTTGAGGCGGCATGCGCTTCAGGTGGGATGGCAGTACATGAGGGATATTTATCAGTCAAGTCAGGAGAGTATAAGAACGTTCTTGTGGTTGGCGTTGAAAAGATGAAGGACATAGATACAGGTCATCTGACAAAGGCGCTTGCAATGGCAGAAAGCGCGGAATTCACTCAAGCAGTTGGCGCCACTTTTATTTCCCTTAATGCGCTTTTGATGGGCGCATATATGCAGAGATACAACGTGCCAGAAGATCAGCTGGATTACTTCCCAGTTATAGCCCACAAGAACGGTGCAACGTCGCCGCACGCGCAGTTCAGGCGCGCAGTTAGCTTGGATGATGTAAAAAGGTCGCCTCCTGTAGCGCCGCCAATAAGGCTGTTAAGCAGCGCGCCCTCTGGGGATGGAGCTGCGGCGGTGATACTTTCGTCAGAAAAGGGTGATGTAGAAATGCTTGCATCTGAAACCGCAACAAATGAGCTGATGCTGTTCCAGAGGGATAACCCGCTTGAATTCAAGGCAACAAAAGCCGCATTTGCTAAGGCCATCAAAAGGGCTGAGATAACAAAAGATAAAATAGACTTTATAGAAATACACGACGCGTTCCCAGTGGTTTCTGCGCTTTCGCTTGAAGCAATGGGATTTTCCGAAGAGGGCAAAGCAGGAAGAGACGCTGAATCCGGCAAATATAATCTTGATGGAGAACTCCCAATAGCGACGTTTGGTGGGCTTAAGGCAAGAGGCCATCCAGTTGGCGCAACTGGGGTTTATCAGGTTGTTGAGGCGTTTTATCAGCTTACGGAAAAGGGTGGCAAAAACCAAGTTCAGGGGGCAAAGGTTGGAGCTACGCAAAACGTTGGAGGGGTTGACACAACAAGCGTTGTGCACATTCTAAGGAGGGTGAGCTGAATGCTTCCAATATCCTATTGGAGAAACAGGAAAATATACACAAGGCTGTTAGGAAGCAGGTGCAAAAAGTGTGGGGCTGAGTTTTTCCCGCCAGTAAAGGTCTGCAAAAAGTGCGGCTCAAGGGAGATGGAAGAGCTGGAGATGCCAAAGACAGGGGTTCTTGTGTCCTTTACTAAGCTAACGGAGCCTTCATACGAGTTTGAAGAGTACGTCCCGCTGTACCTAGGGTTCATAAGGCTTGATAACGGCGTTCAGCTGGTGGCGCCTCTTGCTGATGTTGTGGAGGAGGAGCTCAAGCCAGGGGCAAGGGTTGAAGCAACAGTAAGGAAATGGGCTGAAGACGGGGAAGAAGGGATCATCTTTTATGGGTACAAGTTCAGAGTGGTAAAGCAACCATAAACCAATCTGATAGCCATTTTATATTAAATATTTGTTTAAGAGTTTAAAAATGTTTATATATAACATCAGCCCAGCCCAGCATATGAACCTAATGCTCTTTAAGCTCAGAGCCAACATGATGCTGACGCTAATACTAATAGTTGGCGTAACTACGTTTTTCGTTTACCTTGTGCTAGCGCTGATTGGTGTTCTGAGCATAACTCTGACTGTTGGGATAGTTGCGGCCATAAGCATAGTTGAATGGCTGCTTGGGCCCAAGTTCATAGATGCCGTTTATCACGTAAGGGAGGCAAAGGATGGGGAGCTTGATAATGTAAGGGCAATGATAAAAAGGATATCAGAAAAAGCCAACATAAAGGAGCCAAAGCTCATGATAGCCGACGTAGACATGCCAAACGCGTTTGCATATGGCTCACCGCTTACCGGCAACAGAGTTGCTGTTACTAGGGGCTTGCTAAACGTACTTAGTCCCGAGGAAATAGAGGCCGTGCTTGGGCACGAGCTGGGGCACCTTAGGCACAGGGATGTTCAGGTCATGATGTTTGTTTCAATACTTCCAGCCATTCTTTACTACATTGCATATATGCTCATGATAAACTCGTTTTTTGAAAATAACAGAAACGCAGGGGTGCTAGCCCTTATAGGGGGCCTGGCATTTGTTGGCTACATGATACTGAGCCTGCTCATGCTGGCGTTCAGCAGAAGCAGGGAAAGCTACGCGGACTTTCATGCCACGCAGGTTGTTGACAATGGCGCCAGAAAGCTAAGCTCAGCGCTGGCAAAGCTGTATATTTACTCATATGTGATAGCCAGGAGGCATCCATCAAAGGCCAAGGCGGCTTCTACAGCAAGGGCGTTGTTTATAATAGATCCGTCGTCGCTCAACCCAGAAGACCTTAAGAACCTTAGCGCGGAAGAGGCCGTGGAGTACGTTTCTCAGAGAAGGCTAACAGCAATAGACAGAATAGAGGAGCTTCTTTCAACGCATCCAAACATAATAAAGAGGATAAAGGCTCTAAGGCAGCTGTCTGGGCAATGAAGGAAAGCTGGGGATACAGGGTCTGGGCTGATTACTTTAACTTAGGGTTAAGTCGGAAAGATGGAAGGAAGGTTCCAAAGTCCCTGGCAGTTAACTCGCCAACTCCAAATACCTTTATAGAAGCTGCAAAGAGGCTTGGGATAAGGGCAGAGGTCGTTCAGGCTAAGCATCCAAAAAGGCCCACAAAGCAAACTTTTTATGTTTTAGTTGAAAAGAAATGGAATAAGCAGGAGCTAATAAGGAGGCTTGGAATGGCAATAAAAGGGCTTAACCCTTCTTAGAACTGCTCCACCATTCCAGATATTCCTTTCTGTAATCGTTCTTTTCCTTTTGCTTCTTTTCATCAAGAAGCGACATCAGTTGCTCATAGCTTACATAGAGCCCACAGCTTTTGCATAAAAACATCCTTGTGCCTGACTCATAGATCATAGGGCTACCGCAGTTTGGACAACTGTACGGCATACGCACAGTCTCTGCGCTATGTGAATATATGCGTTTCTAAAAAGCCGCTTCGAGAAAAAGAGTTAAGGTTTTTAGCTTGGCATCTAAATGCCATTAAGATGACCGGGGAGCTGGAAAAGATGTTTAAGCCTGATGACAAGGTTAAAACTGAAAGGAATGTTTATGGCACAGTAATAGGATATGTTGATATACAGGGAAAACAATACATAAGGGTAAGGTGGAAGAACGGCACATACGGAATATATGGCATAGAGGAGGTAAAAAGATACAATATAAGGAAGGTAACGTAAGGCCTTGAGCACAGCAGCCTTTTCGCCAATATTTGGTTTCGTTCCTACATCCCCTCTTTATTTCGTATTATATATGCTCCTTATATGGGTGCCATATATAATTTTAATAATATACGGCCAAAAGCTTCAGAGCTACTCAATAATGGCCGACGTGGCAAGGTACTTAAACAGGCTCAAGTACGATGCTGAGCAATCAAGGGAAAACCTGATGAGTTATCTGCAAAGGAAAGGCGTGGGCGGGGATGGTCAAAAGTCCATCGAGTCAATGATTGAAGATGTTACAATAACGCCTGTTGACATGGATCCGGTGGGGATAGTTAAGAAGATGGAGCTTATACTCAGGACGCAGGAGGAAAGCGTAAAGAGCAGGATAAAATCGATAATGAAAGACGCAAATGAAGTTGAAAGAGCTGCTGTAGCGAACATGCTTGAAATAGCGTCTGCCCTTACTTTAGTTTATAAGGTAATAAGGCATTACTACCTGCTTGGCAGGAAGTTCCCTGACAACATATATTTGCTTGCGCAGCTCCAAATGATACTACCAGGCCTGGTAAAGCAGGCTGACGCATACCTGGGAGCAATGGGAGCTCTTGAAAAGTCATTGCCGCTGGGGGACGGCATAGGTCCTATGATAGTCGGAAAGTTCATGAGAGGAAGTGAAAAGATAGAGCTTGACGATGAAACTGTTTATGCAGAGTATTTGTACAAGGGCAGGACAGTTGCCTTTCTTAAGGCAAAGGGTCCAATGGCAAGCGTGGGCCATGTAGACAGCGGGCTTAAGAGGCTTTTGGACGGCCCTTACGCTGACGTAAAGGCGATAATCATGATAGATGCAGCGCTTAAAATGGAGGGCGAGCAAAGTGGTGAAGTTGCGGTTGGAATAGGCGCGGCTATAGGCGGCATAGGCGTTGAAAAGTTCAACATAGAGGAGGAGGCATCAAGGAGGAGAATACCGCTTTATGCCGTTATAGTGAAGGAGTCAATATTTGAAGCCATTTCTGTGATGACCAGGGCCATAGCCGAATCTGCGGAGAACGCAAGGAAGTCGGTGCTTGATTTGATTGAGCGTTCAGTGCCGGAAGGAGAGAAGTGCATAGTTATAGGCGTCGGTAACACAATGGGGGTGGCCCAATGATGATGAAGAAAAACCAGCCAAAACAGTCCTATTATGTGGTCGAAGAGTGCCCGGCATGCGGTTATAAGGCCAAACGTGGGTTCAGGGACGGGGACTATGTGTTTAAGGAGTCAGGCATATGCCCAAAGGATAACACAGTTATGTATATTTCAATGATATTTTCAGAAGAAGAAAAGCGCTCCTGACAAAAATTCTTAAATTCAGGGCGCATGCATGTTGTGTAAATGAAGGTTGCAATACTTGGGGGAACGGGAGACCTTGGAAAAGGACTTGCTTTAAGGCTTTCAGCAAAAAACGATGTGACGGTGGGTTCTAGGGACGCTGAAAAAGCGAAGGCGATAGCGGAAGAATACAATAAAGGCGGCGGACGGGGGATAGTTGGACAGGCAAACCAGGAAGCAATTGATTCCTGCGACGTGGCGATAATCGCCATACCGGCGGAGCACTTGGAGCCCTTTATCAGGTCAGTAAGGGTTAGTCCTGGCAAGCACATAGTTGTGCCGGTGGTTCCAATGTACAAGGATAAAGATGGATTTCACTACCGTCCATATGAAATAAACGGAAAACAGGTTTCTGCGGCAGAGCTTGTAAAGGCGCTTCAGCCCAACGCAGTGGTTTCATCGGCCTTCCATACTGTTCCTGCAGAAAGGCTAGCAAACCTAAGTGAACAGCTTAACTATGACGTGCTCGTTACATCTGAAAGCCGGGAGGCGTATAAGATTGTCGCAGAGCTCGTGCTATCAATTGCAGGACTCAGGCCCTATTACGTGGGAGGACTTTCACATTCAGCGTACTTGGAAATGTTGACCCCGCTGATACTTAATGTGGCTGTCAAAAACGGGCTTCATGCGCCAAGCATAAGGATAGTGTGAACGTCATAAAACGTCCGCAATATACGAATTGAATTCAAACATTTGGAATAAACTTTTAAATGGTAACGTTAAAGGTTTTTTGATCAAGATTTGAAATTTCCGATCTGCACGTTCGATGCAAAGGTCGGAGTTTTATGCCCCAGCTGCGAAGCAAGGTTAAAGAATGGAGAAATATCAGACGCTGACGTAGAAGCCTCATTCAAGCTAGCAAAACTTGCCAACGCAATACCTGCTCTTGACAAGCTAACTCTTAAAAGGGCATACAAGGTTGATGACGATTACGTTCTTGTGTTTAACCAAGGAGAGGCAAGGCAGGTTATAAGTAACAAGCAGATAATGTCAAAGCTTAACGAGATCTTCGGGAAAGTGTGGATAACTGAACAGACAGGGGATGTCAGGGCTCAAATAGAGTATTTGATGAGTCCAGTAAGAATCCTTACAGTTAATATGGTATATCTGCCTGGAGATGAAAGGCATATTAAAGTTGTTATAGCAGGGTTTATGACCAAGAACTTCCCTGTTGATCTAGATAAGGTTAAAAGGATAATAAAGGCAATAAGAAATGACGAGGTAGAGTTTGAATTTGAAAAGGGAAGGGCAATTCGCAGCAAAGCAGTCAGATAGTCTTCCATCGCTCCTGAACAGTTATGGCGAATTCCACGGCTGGGTACATGACAAGAGGGTTCTCGGAGGGTTAACTTTTCTTATAATAGGGGATCCAAAGGGCCTTTATCAGGTAGTGGCCAGGGGCGATCTGGCAAAGGATGCGGCCAAGATAAACAGGCAAAGCTATGTGCTGATAAAGGGCACTGTAAGGGAAAGCAAGAGCAACGTTTCAAAGTATGAAGTTGAAGCTCAAGAAATATCTGTTCTAAATCAAGCCGACGACCTGCTTCCGCTTGACCCGGCGTCAAAGACAAAAAGCGAGCTCACTACAAGGATATTTAACAGGCCCCTTGATCTCAGGGATCCATCCGAGAGGGAGATATTCCAGATGAGGGCCAAAACACTTTCAATAATAAGGGGCTATTTAAGCAACAGGGGGTTCATTGAGGTTGACACCCCAAAGATAATAGCAACGGCGTCTGAGGGCGGCGCGGAACTGTTTAAGGTTGATTACTTTGGCAGAGAGGCGTATCTGGCCCAGAGCCCTCAGCTTTTTAAGGAGGAGCTTGTGCTTGGCCTAGGAAAGGTTTTTGAAATAGCGCATTATTTCAGGGCAGAAAAGTCAAACACAGTAAAACACCTGAGCGAGTTCATGAGCGTGGATGTTGAACAGGCTATGGCAACAAAGGAGAGTGTGATGAAGCTTCTTGAGGGGCTTATTAAGGCGATACACGGGGGCCTGATGCGGTCAGGTTTTAACGTCAGCAAGCTACAGGGCCAGTTCCCTGTTTATACATATTCTGAAATAGCCAGCGCGATTGGTGTCAAGTTTGGCGAAGACCTTGGCTCTGATGAGTTGAATGAATTTGGAAAGGGCAAGGGGTACTATTTTATAGTGGACTGGCCTCTGTCGCTTAAGCCGTTTTACACAATGCCAAAGGAGGGTGGTCTTAGCGAGTCGTTTGACCTTATGTATGAGGGGCTGGAGCTGGCATCAGGCGGTCAAAGAATACACCAGTATGACCTTCTTGTAAAGAGGCTTAAGGAAAGCGGGCTTAACCCTGAAAGCTTTGCTGAGCACACAAAGGTCTACAGGTGGGGCATGCCTCCACATGCGGGCTGGGGGTTAGGCCTTGACAGGTTAATGATGGTGCTCTCAGGGAGGAATAACATAAGAGAAGTTGTGCTTTATCCACGCGATGCAAAGCACATATAACTATTCCAGCTTAAGCGTCCTTCTTCTTTCAGCTTCCATAAGCGCAAGATATAGCTTGTCGTCTTCTTTGTCAGCTATTACCTTTTTTACCCTGTCCAGGGGAACATTAAAACAGAGCGAAATCGCCCCCTTTTTGCCAAACTCAGCTATGAGTTCCCTTATAGCTTCAAGCTTCTTTACATAATCCTTATCTGCAAGCTTTACAAGAAGCTCGTCTTCGCTTTCATCCACAAGAGCCACATCAGTTGACCCGCACCTTTCGCACCTTGGAGGGTCGCCCAGGAAATAAGGCACCACGCCATACGCTGACCCGCAAGAAAAGCAGTAAAGTGTCTTGCTACAGCTCATTGTTCTTGCCTTAGCTCCCTCTATTATCAGCCTCCTAAGCCTTGCAGGATCAACAACCTCACCCTGCCTGGCCATCTCGCTCAGGCCTATCATGGAAATTGGCGTTGGCGATGCAAGTCTGCCAAGGTTAACAACCCGCACCGAGCCATCAGATATGGCCCGCGCAAGCTGGGCAAGCCCTTTAAGCTCAACGTCCTCTTCGAGCATTGTTCTCATGGCCTCGTCATAAACTGCAGTCCCTTTCAACGAGCTTGCAAGAAGCTTTGCGTCAGAAAGCGTAATCATTGCCTTTGGAGATACGGCTCCCATTTTTCTTGCGGCATGTATAAGCCTTCTCCTGAATATTCCAGTGTCTTCAAATCCCTCCTTTACAAGCCCTTCGATATCCATGCCCGCAAGCCCTTTAAGAAGGTTCTCTACAAGGCCTGGATCAGCGCTAGGAAACTCAAGGACAACCCTGTATGGATCAGCCTTTGCATTTACAGACTTGCCGGTCTCCTTTGATGCCAAATATGCCAGTACTCTTGAAAGCGTTCTGTTAAGTATCAGCCCACCATGGATAGCTAATACAACATAGTTTTCAAATCCTTCAACAGTTATAATTTTGTCAGTCGGCACCGGGTATCCGAGCTTAACCTGCTCGTTTATTTCAGATAGCGCGTTAAGAGCGCTTTCTTCATCCATGGGGAATAGCTCCATCAGGCGCTTTACCGCCTCTTCTGGTTTTCCCGCCTTAAGAAGCTCAGCAAGCTCCCCTCTGATCTTTCCCACCTCTTCTGCAACTTCTCTCACAACAGGTATCTCTTCGCCTATCCAGCTGGGTATTGCGCCCAACGGATCGTCGGCATGTCTTACGTAGACCTTGTCGGAGCTGACCTGGGTTATTACCCATGCCATGCCAGCTAGGACAAACTTTGTTCCTATTTCTCCATACTCTGACACGAATTCCTCATCCAGCTGCCCGACAAAGTTACCTTCCTCATCAACAACCACATACGTTGCCTCCTCAGGTATCATGCTGAGGTTTGTAAAGTAATATTCATAAAGAGGCCCGGTTCGCTGAGGCTTCATAAAAGCGCCTTCCCTAACTCTCAGCAACGAGGGCCTCCTGTCCTGCATGTATTCTGCAACTTCCCTTATCTTATCTTCGCTTACATGCCTGTATGGATACGTGGACCTGAATATTCTTAATGCGTCCTCCTCCTTTATGACAGTCCTTTCCATTATAAGTCCTGCTATCTGTTGCATCATTACGTCGAGCGGTTCCTTTGGTATATTTATAGGCTCAACCCATCCCTGCAAAGCCCTTCTGGCCAAAACTCCTGCTTCAAGCGCGTCATCAGAATCCTGTACAACTATGACGCCCCTGCTGACCTTCTTTAGGCTATGCCCTGACCTTCCGGCTCTTTGAATAAGCTTTGTAGCCTGTCTTGGCGAATTATACTGTATAATTACATCAAGATCCCCTATATCTATTCCAAGCTCAAGGCTGCTGGTGCAAACTACACCGGTAAGATCTCCTCTCTTAAGTCCAAGCTCAGCCCCGCTTCTGGCATTAACTGAAAGGCTTCCATGGTGAACCGCTATCCTTGCAGTTGGATCAACTATTCTTAGCTTGCTTATCAGCGATTCAGCCTCGCTTCTTGTATTTGTAAATATAAGCCCCTTTCTGCCCTTTAACTCATTAAGTATTATTTTAAGCCGTTCTTCAAGGTCGGGATAAAGAACGCCGCCCTCCTCATGGCCTCTGTGATAAATGACCTTAAATTCAAACATCTTTTTTGGAAAGACTTCCACAACCTCACAGCTGTTTCCCTCACCCACAAGGAACTTGGCAACCTCATCGCGGTTCCCAACTGTAGCAGAAAGGCCTATTACCTGAAATTTGCCGGAGATCGCTTCAAGCCTTTTAAGGCTAACTGCCAGCTGCGTTCCTCGTTTGTCGTCAACCAATTCGTGCACTTCGTCTACTATTACATGCTTTACTCCCTTAAGAAGCTCCCTAAGCCTCCTTGCTACAAGTATTATCTGAAGCGTTTCGGGCGTTGTTATAAGTAGGTCAGGCGGAGCTGATACCTGCTGTGCTCTTTCGGCCTTTGGAGTATCGCCATGCCTTACGCTGACCCTAAAATCAAGCCTTCTTGCCCACCAGCTAATCCGGTCAAGCAGGTCCCTGTTAAGCGCCCTTAGCGGCGTTATGTAAATTGTCTTTATTCCTCCTCTTCCCTCCCTTAACATCAGGTCGAACAGCGGCAACAGCGCGGCCTCTGTCTTTCCTGAACCTGTCGGAGATATAAGCAGGGCGTTTGCACCCTTTAACAAAACAGGTATGGCGCCTTCCTGTATGTCGGTAGGCTCGTTTATTCCAGCCTCAACCAGTAGCTTCCTTATTGGATCTGAAAGCAACTCAAAGGCGCCCATATGTCCGTAAACTTCTTCATAGCAGTTAAAAAACATGTTTGAAGAAGCTGGTTGGCGCAAAAGTAAAATCAATGGATTTAAAGCTCAGTTCATGGAAGGGCCTCTTGACAGGTCAAACGCGTACATGCCATTGGCGCAAATTCTCAAGATTGCTAAGGCCAATCCTGAAGCCGAAACCCTTTGCTTATTTCCCAACTCAGTGGATATAATTATAGCCCTTGCAAAGGCATCGGCGGGGGTAACCGTCATCGCGGACAAGCCAAGCGCAGGCCTTTTTAGAGCCGCAATATCTGAGGGTAAAGTGAAAGTCATTGAAGCGTGTTACGAATTTAAAGGAAGCTTTGGCGCTGCGCTGTTTTTTGAGGGAATTAAGGGCTCAGGCTGTGCAAAGGAGCTGATAGAAGGTGCACAAGGCTCCCTTAAGCCAGCTTCAAGGGCGATCCTTTTGCTGAGGAAGCGCATGCCTTTGCAGGAAGCTGATAAGGAGCTTGACGCGCTGATAAGGGAGTCTGGCCTTAAAAGGATTGCAACAATGGATCTGGGCTTCTTTTTATGCGTAGTTTATGAAAAGCCGGAAACTGAATAAGTCCATTTTATGGCTATCAGCTAATTGAAGATAATCTTCCTTCAGGTTTTTGTTAACGCCGCCGGGCGAAGCGTTGAATGTTGACCCCATGTCCAGAAGAGCGCTGAATAACGACCAAGGCCATAAGATAGTGATTAGCACAAATAAGCCCCATCCCTGGGGTCGAAGAACAGTAACGCTTTTAATTATCAAAATAATGCTAAGGGGATCGACGGCAATGGTCGAAAGGCTCCTGCCGCCGAGGTAGACCCGCAAGAGGCTCGGGATAAGCCGCATAACCCTGAAGAAGTGGATCTACGCCGGGAAGATCAGTGCGGTAAAGACGCCCACGGGCAGGTGATGATGCTGGATGACGAGGCGGAAGCCCCTGTAGTCTATACTCAACTATAACATTTTAACCGCTGTGAAACGGTATTGAAAGACGGCTGGCTAAGTTGCACTTTCTCAAGTGTTGCGATGCAATGTTCCTGGCGTGGCTTTGAAATATATTGAGGGGATTGTTAAGGCTTTAAGATGGCGGGGCCTACCAGCCCAGAACTTTCGTCTATTAGAGAAGAGGTCAGTAGAAACGCTTAAAAACGAACTTACTGAAGCTTCAGTAAAATGAATCGGATAAGGAGGATTGCAAACGAGCTGTTGCAGAAGTACCCTGATAAGTTTAGCGCGGATTACGAGAAAAACAAAACAGTTTTAAACCAGTTAGCAGAGTTCAGGTCAAAGTATCTTAGAAATAGGCTTGCCGGTTATATAGCTAAAAAGCTTAAGGTGCAGGCCAGGGTTGAGCAGTAGCTCGCGGCAGGAGCTAAGCTTCTCGCTGGAGCTCTTAAGGCTTTCAGAGGTTAAGCCTCACGAGGAAGTCAAGCAAAAGAACTTGACAGATCTTAGCAGGGCAATAAGGCAAAGCGGTGTTCAGCTAGATCCAGTAATAGTTGATGCCAGGACAAACGTTGCACTTGATGGGATGCATAGAATAAAGGCAATACAGTCGCTTGAGCTTAAGAGGATAATGGTTGCTAAGGTGGATTATTCTGATGAGCGGGTAAAGCTGATGAGATGGCTTAGAGCTACGAAGGAGGTGCCGTCTCATGTTCTTGACGAGCTCAAGTACAGGCTTGACCTGAGAAAGGTTGAATCCTACAATGAAGCTATCGAGCTTGTTGACAGCGGCAAGTCAGCAGTTGCGCTAATAGGCTCTGCGGTCAGTTACGCCTCTGCAGAAGGATTTAGCGACAACAGAAGGCTGTTTTCAATAATAAGGCTCTTTGACTCCTATCAGCTTAACATAAAACACATAGTCGACGATGAAATAACAGATGCCATTAAGGACGGATTTGTCCTTTATATAAAAAAGCCTACAAAGGAGGATGTTGTTATAGCTGGCCTTACAGGCGAGCTGTTTCCGTCAAAGTCAACTAGACACATAGTGCCAGGACGCCCGGTTAACATAAGGTGCCCCCTTGAGCTTCTTTCCTCAAAGTACTCAGAAGACGACGCAAAGGCAAAGTTTGAATCTTACGTTTCATCCCTTAAGAGCGTTGTGCTGCCGCCTGGGAGCTTTTACTCTGACAGGGTTTATCCGGAGGAGATATTATTATATAACCCTGAAACAATACCATAAGCTATAATTTATCTGGGGGTGCGTGCAAATTGGGGCTGTCCTCAAAGTAGATGGCCTTTCCTATATTTACCCTAGTGGTAAGGCCGTATTTGAGGATATATCGTTTGAAGTTGGAGAGAACGAGTTTGTTTCTATTGTCGGCCCTTCAGGAATAGGCAAAAGCACACTTCTCAGGGTTATAAGCTATCTCATTCCGCCAACCCGCGGGAAGGTAATTTTGCTTGGGGAGGAGATAAAGGCCCCATCGTCAAGGATAGCGCTGATTCATCAGTCAATAGCCACATTTCCATGGATGACTGCGCTTGAAAACGTAAGAATTGTTGTTGATGGGAAGGTAAAGGACAGGTCAAAGGCAAACGAAATAGCAAGAAAGATGCTTGAAGTGGTAGGACTCAGGGGTGCTGAGGACCTTTACCCAAAGGAAATGAGCGGTGGGATGAGGCAAAGGGTTGCCATAGCCAGGGCTTTGGCGGCAAACCCAATAGTGCTGCTTATGGATGAGCCATTTGCCCACCTTGATGAGCTGACAGCCGAGGGTCTAAGGCAGGAAATATATTATATACTGTTTAACCCGGAAACAACGTTGAAGGCCGTCATTCTTGTGTCTCATAACTTGGATGAAGTCCTTGAGCTTTCTGACAGAGTTCTTGTAATGAACGGCTCTCCAGCAAGGGTGGTAAACGATCTAAGCATAAACATACCAAGGCCGCGGCAGCCCAGGGATCCAAGGTTTAACGAATATTTGGACAAGATATATTCATCGCTCACGCCAATAAGGTGATTGCATGAACCCAATAATAGTAATTGCCGCCGCTTCAACAGCGACAATGGCAAGGGTGCTTGCGCTCATAGGTTTAACTATACTGGTTGGCTGGTTTATGGCTTACGGAGCGACTAGAAACGGGTTTATTGAGTCAGTCTACGTGTCTGCAATAGCGGCGCTTGAGTCAGTTCCTGTTATAACTTTCTTCCCGGTGGTGCTCATGGTTTTTGTGTACAGGATAGGCGGACCAGTAGGCACCGAGCTTGCAACGGACGTGCTCGTTTTAACTGCAATAGCATGGAACATATGGATAGCTCAGTATCAAGCTCTCAAAACCATACCAAATGATCTTCTTGAGGTTTCAAGGAACTATGAGTTTGGATTCTGGAAAACTATGAGAAGGCTGATTGTCCCTTATTCGATGCCAAAAATAGCGGCAAACCTTTTTCCCAGCTTTGCAGACGCCCTGTTTTACATAACGGTTAGCGAAGTTTTCACGGTGGGCACAAAGACTTATTCCACATTTGGGATAGGCTCGCTTATAGCTGAACTTATTGCATCGGGCAACTGGAGCCTTGTCTGGTACGCCATGGCATCCTTGGCCATATGGGTGGTTGCGCTCACGTTCTTCTTTAGGTGGTTTGCAAGATACAGCGTCTCAAAATATGGGCTTGACACTGCAATGCAGGTTAGAAGGCGGGGAAGGACAAGCTTAAGAAGGACGTATCAGGCATGGGGATCGCTCGTTGGGCCAATGAAGAGGCTTTCAAGGCACTTTTCAACGCTCGCAAGAGTTCCAGCTATTCCAATTGCCGAAAGGCGTGCTGGATGGAGGATATTAAAAAGAACAACGAAGTACGTTGTAATAGGAATTGGCGCGTTTCTTATGTTTGTGATAAGCTTGGAAATAGGTGAATTTATAATAAGCGTGCCAGGAACTTACTGGCTGTTCCTTCTCGGATATACACCTTTAATTCTTTATAACCTGGCATTTGACTACCTGAGGGTGTTTATCATTACCGTGATTTCGCTTTTAATAGCGGTGTTTGTTGGGTATGCCCTTGCGGTGAGGCAAAGGGTTGCGGCCTTTGTTCTGCCCGTGGTTCAGGTTCTTTCAGCCTTTCCAGCCCCCGTTTACTTCCCGCTGGTCTTTATAGCCACATACAGGTATGTGGTGCATATACCTTTTGGTACCGAGCTTTACGTTTTATTCCTCGGGTTCATAAGCACGTTTTACTATGTATTTTACAGCTTCTGGATAGGCGTACAAGCGGTGCCTAATGAGTTCTGGGAGATTATGAGAAACTATGAACTGGGGTACTTTAAAAAGTTGCGTTCAATAGTGCTACCAGGAACTCTGCCATATCTGGTTGCGGGACTTTCCAGCACAATAGACAGCGCCTGGGGAGGGCTTATGATAGGGGAGTACTGGCCAAACATTTATGATGGCAAGGGGCTGATTGTAAGATATGGCCTTATGAAGATGCTTGACCTGTATACCTATTCTGGCAATATAGGCCTTGCTGGCTGGTCATCGCTGATCTTTGCTATAATAGTGGTCATATTCAGCATATCGTTCACAAAGGCTCTGATGGACCTTGCAAGGAAAAAATACGTAATAGAAGAAGGGGTTTACGGCGTATGACTTCTCTTTAGCTTCGAACATAGCTCAGAAAGCGTCTTTTCAATTTCATCAACGCTCTCTGCAAGGATCACCACGTTTCCTTCAAGCCCGATTGACGGCCTTTCTATCATGCACCTTGACCTTAACCCCCTTTCGGTTATATCCTTGAGGGGTGGACAATACTGATCATCAGCAGAAATGGTTACTGGGCTAAGCCCCATGTCATCCAGCGCTTTTACAACGGCCTCATTAAGCGCAATGTTAACCGCAGCTTTAATTCGGCCATCTCTTTTCATGGCTTCTTTAAGGACAAGCGCCATATGCCTTGAAACGCCGTACCTTGCAACGCCTCCCCTTACCCATTCCTTTGTCCTTACAATCCTTCCATCAATTCCCGCAATCTCTTCAACGCTGGAATACGGGTTTGGCGCCGCTACCGCGTTTGTGCCGACTTCAGGCACAAGCTCCCTGGCGCATTCGAGTTTTGTAAACCTTTTTACAAAAAGGTTAAGCCTATTGAGCAGCCTGTCCCAGGAACCTGCAGAGGTTCCGTAAAGCTCCCATCTAATGCCGTTTTTCTGCTCAATCCTGGGCCCGGCATCTGCAACCTCGCCTATAGGCGTGCAGCTTTCAATGCCGTTACATGAAGCCGATGATTTCCCCCTTTCAATTATAGCAAGGACAGCGCCGTATGATGGCTCATATATAATCCCGCGCGCTGCCATATCGGAAAACGTTTCATTTATTGTAAAACCAATATTAAGAGCCTCAGCAAGCTCGTTTACCGCGCCTCCTATGCCCCCCTCAGAAACGTCGTGGAGAGCCTTTACATATCTGTCCTTTGAGAGCTTTTTAAGAACAGGAACAGGGGTAAGGCTTCTCCAGTCAACTTCATAATCTGATATTCCGGCCAGATACTCCAGCCACCTTGACTCTTCCATGGGCTTCCCTATTAAAACAAGCTCATCGCCAGCAGATGGTTTTGTTATATCTCTAAATCGTCTGCCACGGGCTGTGGTTTCAACAATGGGCATTTCAATCCCTTCATAGCAACCAGTATGGCCACCAAGAACCTTAACTCCTATTGCGTTCGCTTCCTTCAGGTAGACCTGATAAATCTTTTCAGCCAGCTCACAGTTACCAGGCGGCAAAAGCACTTCGTCTATGACGCTTTCTGGTTCAGCAAAAGAAGCGTATATGTTTCCTATGGCATAATTCAGGGAAAAAAACGGCAGCGTATCTACAGGCAGTCCTATGGCCGGCGCTGTAGAATACACAACGTCGTTCCCAAACGCATCGATTTCAGCTTTGACCTTTACTTTGCCTACAGATCCCACACAAGCTTTATGTCGGCCATAAAAATAACTTTGCTGTATTTTACGCGCAAACGCAGAGGTCAATTGCATGCGATATGTAACTCAGAATCAATGGAGGAACCCCCGTCCTTAAGGGCTAAGAGGAAATAAGAAAAATCGCACATGCGTTATTCATAAAGTGCAGTTTTAAAAAATAACGTTCTTGTGCACCTTAATCGACAAGCGCGTTATGTGAGTTTGTCCTTAAAGTTTAGAAATACTTTTATTAACGTGCATGTAAGAGGTGCTGTCAATGCAAAATCAGCCGTATCAGGTTAACAGCGGGAAACGCCCGATGCAGGAGCTTCAAAAATATATAGATAAAACGGTCAAGGTAAAGCTGAAAAGCAGCACTGTATTCAAGGGGGTTCTGGTAAGGGTTGACGTATACATGAACACCTATTTGACAAACGCTGAAGAGTATGATGAAGCAGGAAGGATGGTTGCCTCTTATGGGGATGTAATAATAAGGGGGAATAACATACTTTACGTTTCTTTCGGCGATGGGTTGCTCATATGAGAAAGACTGCTTGAAAGGTCCCTGAAGAAACCTAGAAGAGTAAGCATATCCCTTTCATCGTTTAACTTATCAAGTGAAATCTCCTTGAACAGCTTAATTATTCTGAACTCCTTATTCCAGTCATAATTTAACCACGCTATAACGGATTTAATATAGCTCTCAAGAGCGTCCACCTCCTCCCTTTTTATAGGGCTTTTTTTGACCTCGATCTCCTTGATGGACCTGAACCACAGGTAAAGCAGGACAGCTAGGCTATGTGAAATGTTCATTGCAGGATATCCCTCATCTGTGGGGATCCTGACCAGCTCATCACACGCCGCTATCTCTTCGTTCGTGAGCCCTGTCGTGTCCCTGCCAAGTATAATAAGTATGTCCTGATGCTTAAGGGCCCTTTGAAAAGCCTCTTCAGGAGTTATGGCTCTCCTTATAGGCCTTTTCCATCCCAAATTTGACCTGGCAGAGGTGGCTATCCTGTAGTCAAACTCCTTTATCCCTTCGTTGAACTTCACAAGCCGCGCGTTTTTAACTACGTCTGAGGCATGTGACGCAAACTTGTAGGCGCTGCGTGGAATTTCCTTTATACCTGTTATCAGCAGGTCTTTAACGCCAAAGTTCATCATGGTCCTTGCAACGTATCCTATGTTTAGGCCATACCTTGGCTCAACCATCATTACAGCAAGTCGTGGCATGCTATCTGGTTTAACGGGCCTGTTTAAACGCGTTAACCTTTGCCCAAGGCCCTTTTCTCCCAGAACCTTTTAATGCTTTCAACCTGTTCAGGCCCTGTTATTGAGCCCTTTCTAATCGACCTGACAAATGAGATGGCTTCCTCAGGTCCAACGCCATTTTTGCTTATTATATAAGCGGCAAGAACCATGCCAGTCCTGTCCTTTCCTGCAGAGCAGTGAACAAGCACCTTATGGCCATCTTTTAAAAGTCCATCAATCGCGCTTATCGCTTTTTCAAGTTGCCATGGCTCTGCTGGCTTACCGTTTTCCATTGGCACATGGACAATAATGAGCCCATCAAGCTTGGGGGCGTTTTCGGTTAACGTAACTACTGCTGTTATCCCAACCTTTTTGAGCCACGCTGACGCCCTTTTCCCATACGGCAGTCCTGAGGCGTAGACGTTATCGATAAACCTCGAAAAATTTGACGGCCTACCAAGAATAACACTATAAGCTGCCCTGAAGGCCTCGGATGCTTTAAGCACAAATCTTCGTAAGGGCCTCATCCAGCCCTTCATTGTGGGGCATATGTATAAATGTTAACGTTAACGCGCAATTCGCGAAGCTTCCAATTGTTTAAAAAATCTTAAAAATAGGGAAATGGAAAGTGATTGCAGGTGGATTTTAGTTGTTTCCAGAAAAGGCGGGATATGACAGGGCTTTAACCATATTCTCCCCCGATGGTAGGTTGTATCAGGTTGAGTATGCGCTTGAAACTGTTAGAAGGGGGACCATAGCGGTTGGGGTTAAGGTTAAGGATGGAGTTGTGCTTGCGGCAGAGGAGAGGCTGAAAAAGCTTCAAAGCCCAAGGTTAAGCCAAAAGATATTCCAGGTTGACGAGCATATAGCAATAGCGGCAGCCGGTTACGTGCCAGATGCAAGGGTTTTGGTTGACTCCGCGAGGACCCTTGCCCAGAACAATAGGATTCTTTATGACCAGCCAATTGAAGTTGAAACCGTAGCCAAGTCCCTTGGCGACCTTGCGCAACAATATACGCAATACGCGGGGGTAAGGCCGTTTGGCGTATCGCTTATAATAGCGGGCGTTGACGATGAACCGTACCTGTTCACAACGGATCCAAGCGGTGCCTATCTTGAATACAACGCGGTCGCGATAGGAAGCGGAAGCGAGGCCGCGAACGAATATCTTGAGCAAAACTACAAGGAGGACATGAGCTTAAGCGATGCAATTGACATGGCTATAGCGTGCATTGCTAAGGTGAATGAGGGGAAGGTCGAGCCGACTAACGTTAAGGTTGTAACAATAGAAAGGCAAACAAAGCAGCTAACCAGAATACCGCAGGATGAAGTTGCTAAAAGGCTCGGGAACATACTGAGCCAGGGCAAGTGAAATGTCATCAGAAAAGAAAACAGTTATAGTGAAATATGTTAAAGGTTCTGAAAGATTTGAGCTTATAGTTTATGCAGATGCGGCACTGGACTACAGGCAAAACAAGGTATCTGAGCTTGACAAAGTGGTTGCCGTTGACGAGGTTTTTACCGATTCTTCAAAGGGACTGAGGGCCCCTCGAGATAAGCTAAAAAAGGCATTTGGAACGGACAACGTCAAGGAAATAGAAAAGGAAATAGTCCTTAAGGGTGATCTCCCTTTAACTACCGAGCAGAGAAGAAGGCTAATAGAGGAGAAGAAAAAGCAGATAATAAGCTTCATCTCAAAAAACTACGTTGATCCAAAAACAAACATGCCTCATCCACCTCTCAGGATAGAGCAGGCAATGGGGATGATAAGCGTTCAAATAGATCCGTTTAAGCCGGCAGAGGAGCAGGCAAGGGCCATAGTGGACAAGCTGCGACCCTATCTTGCGTTAAAGACAGGCAACGTTACGCTTTACTTTAAGATCCCTTCTAAGTACGTTTATCAGACAATAAAGGTGATAAAGGAGTTTGGCGAAGTCAAGGAGGAAAGCTGGGGATCAGATGGCTCGTACAGCGGCAAAATAAACATACCCGTGGCTTCGCAGTCAGCGTTTTTTGACAGGGTATACTCAGCAACACATGGGGAAGCATTGGTGAAGTTGGTTGAATAAGTTTGTGTTACCTGGTGAAGTTGTGGCTCAGGGAAGCTATAGAGGTTGGAGCAACCTACTTAGAATTGGCAACAATTATATAGCCCTCTTTGTAGGAGAAGTCGAGCAGGCAGGGCTGAGGCTAAGGCTTATCAGGTACAGCGGCCCGTACATGCCAAAGGCGGGGGACAGGGTCATAGGAATGGTAACTGATATACAGCCACTTTCACTTACAATAGACATAAACTCATATGTGGATGGCTACATAATGGCCAATTCAATATTTAGAAGAAGAATAGACGCGTCTAAGGTTGACCTGAGCAAGGTTGCAAACATAGGCGATCTTGTTCTTGCAAAGGTACAGCTTACAGAAAGGGGCAAGGATGTCCTTCTGGTTCCAGAGAGAAATTGGAAGATTAGCGGAGATGCTACCGTGACCATTTCACCAGCAAAAGCTTCATATATGCTCAGGCAAAAGGATGGCCTTTTGCAGAGGTTAAGGAAACATGTCAGGGACTTGCTGGTTGGCGCAAATGGGGTTATAGTTATAAGGGGAGAAGGGGAAGGGCTAGAAAGGGTTAAAGCTGCATTGAATGCCATAAATATGGCTAAGGGATTAACAGATATAGATAAGGTTGTTAAGGAGGTGCTTGAAGTTGGTTGAGCTTATGGTTGAAGGAAAAAGGACCGATGGAAGAGGCCCTTACGATTTAAGGCCTCTTAAACTGGACGTAGGCATAGTAAAGAACGCGGCGGGGTCAGCTTACATAGAGCATGGAAAGAACAAAATAATAGCGGCAATTTATGGGCCAAGGGATATACACAGGTACGGGCTAACAGTAGAAAGGGCAACAATAAGGTGCAGGTATCACATGTCTCCGTTTTCCACAGATGAACGGAAGGCCCCTCAGCCGTCAAGAAGAGAAATAGAAATTTCAAAAGTCATAAGGGACGCACTGGAGCCTTCCCTTCTTCTGGAGAACTTTCCCAAGACATCAATTGACATTTTTATAGAAGTTCTGCAGGCTGATGGAGGAAGCAGGAGCGCAAGCATAACCGCGGCATCAGTGGCCCTAGCCGACGCGGGGATCCCAATGAGGGACTTGGTTCAGGCAGTTGCTGTTGGAAAGGTTAATGGTACTCTTGTAGTCGATCTTAGCGATATTGAGGATAAGGAGGGCGAGGCTGACCTGCCGGTAGCATTTATGTTAAATGAAAACAAAATTACACTTTTACAGATGGATGGCAAGATGACCGTTGAAGAATTCAAGACAGCCATAAACATGGCGAAAGAGGCTGCGGCAAAGATAAAGGAAATGCAGAAACAAGCGCTTGTGTCAAAGTACTTTGGCCAAGGTGGGCAAACAAGATGATGCCAAGAAAGACCCTTACAATAAGCACTGTTAGAAGGGATGAGATACTGAAGGGGCTAGCCGCGGGGAAAAGAGTCGACGGAAGGGGTCTTCTTGATTACAGAAAGATAGAGATAGTCCCTGGAATCATCGAAAAGGCTGAGGGCTCAGCGCTGGTTAAGCTCGGCGAAACACAGGTAATAGCTGGGGTTAAAATAGGGCTTGGCACTCCATTTCCTGACACTCCAGATGAAGGAATACTGATAGTTAACGCTGAGATACTTCCAATAGCAAGCGAATATCAGGAACCAGGCCCGCCTGACGAAGACGCAATAGAGCTCGCAAGGGTAGTTGATAGGGGCATAAGGGAGAGCAAGATGATAGACTTTACAAAGCTGGTTGTAAGCCCCGGCAAAACGGTGTACACCGTTTATGTTGATATAAGCGTGCTTGGAATGGATGGAAACCTGTTTGACGCCGCATCGTATGCGGCAGTTGCAGCTATATCAACTACAAGGTTTAAGACATACAAGCTTGAAAACGGCTCATTAGTAAAGACAGATGAAGTGATGCAGCTTCCCATGGTCGATACGGTTACATCAATAACTGCAGCCAAGATAGGCAGTCATATAGTGCTCGATCCAAATTGGGAGGAGGAAAGCATAATGGATGCAAGGCTAACCCTTGAGTTTGATAAAGAAGGCAACATATGCGCCGCCCAAAAGGGAGGAGCCGGCGCATTCACAATTGATGAAGTTTTTAACATAGTAGATATAGCAAAGGAAAAATCTATGCAGATAAGAAGCATCCTGGAGGGGGTGATAGGCGGTGCCAAATCTGGGAGTTAAGTACGGGCTTACCCTTAGGAGGCGTTACCTTTCAACATGGAGAAAGCTGAAGGCCATAAGGCGCTGTCCTTCGTGCGGATCCACAAGGTTCACTAGGGAGGCACTAGGAGTCTGGGCTTGTGAGAAGTGCGGATACAGGGTCGCAGGAGACGCATATGAGCCCTAGCGGCCTTAAGGTTACAGTGGAAATTTCACTCAATGTTAACCAAAGGATAAACGCGGCCTTGAAGAGTTCAGTGGATGGCGCAGAGCTGGCAAACGGCGAAGTTTTTTTAAAAGAAGTTTTCAACGACCTCGGAGACGCAAGGGCGTATTTAAATTCAACCCTTAGGGTTATAAACGCCGCGATTCTAACCATCTTTGACAATGAGCGGTGAGCAGGTTCCTCAATGGCTTCAGGAGGAGCTGGCCAGATACGACCAGCTTCAGCAGACGCTTCAGGCAATACTTGCCCAAAAGCAACAGGTGGACCTTGAGCTGGCTGAAATAGAAAAGGCCCTTGAAGAGCTAGGCAAGTCATCAGATGACGTGGCGGTCTATAAAATAGCGGGCAGCATAATGATAAGAACAACGAAGCAGGATATGCTAAAGGACTTAGAGGAAAGAAAGGAAATGGCAAACACGCGTCGCACGGTTCTGCAAAAGCAGGAGGAAAAGGTAAGGCAAAGCCTTCAGGAGGTACAGTCACGAATAACAAGGGGAATAAGGGAGGGCTCGCAGCCAGCGGCAACCTGAAGTTGGGCCGGTAGCTCAGCTTGGTTAGAGCGTTCGGCTGATAACCGAAAGGTCGCCGGTCCGAATCCGGCCCGGCCCACCACTTTAACACTTTAGTTTACGCTTTTTTCGTTAGCACAAACCCTTCAGCATCGTTAGAAATTGTTAAATCATAATTATTGACAGAATTAACGTTGAAGGTCAGGTATCTTTCAAAAAAAGAAGCAAAGGAAGTAGCTGAAGCGGCGAAGGCTTTAGGAATTGACTTTGTGCCTGAAAGGGCAATAGAAGTTGGGGACGGCACGGAAGTTCTAGTAGGGCCCGGAATATTTGTAAAGCTCAAAGACGGAAGCGTTTTTCCTTCGCTTTTTGATAAAAGGGCCATGCTTCTTCCAAACGTGGCCGTTGATGATGGCGCAAGGCCTCATGTGCTGAATGGCGCAAACGTGATGAGGCCTGGGATAGTAGCTATGGATAGCTCAATAAAGAAGGGGTCCCTTGTACTAGTGAAGGCAGGCCAGGAGCCTCTTGCGATAGGGGTCTCGCTTTATGATTACGCAGAGGCCATCTCGATGTCAAAGGGCGTTATAGTGAAAAACATGCATTGGAAGGGAGACAGGGCTTGGGACTTGGTAGCTGAAATGCTAAGAAAGAAGCCTGACAACAAGATCTAGCGCATATGTTACAGCAAAGCCGAGCAGGAACGCGAGAACCCAGCTCAGAAGAACCATTATAAGGTATCTTGTGTTAAATGTGCGTGGCTTTGACGATACGCCTACACCTATTATTGCGCCTAGTGTTACAGTGGTTAGTGAAGCTGGGAGCCCCAGATATGTAAGCCCGAGCAGCACGGTGCTCCCCCCGACTATTGCGCTCACTATTCCAAGCGCGCCTACCACTATCAGGTCCTCGCCTACAGCCTTGGACATTCCAGATGCAGCGAGCGCTCCAAGGGCTGCTGCAACAGCAAGCAAAAATATTTCCAGTATGTTAAGATTGAAAACCCCAGCTATGAACCCGACGTTGTTAGCGCCAAGCACAAACGAAGTGTAAAACACAGACAGCAGAGCAAATACCCTGACAAGATAGCTTACAGTTGAAATTTTAGCCCTGTATGAGGCCCTTCTAAGGGCTTTGTAGAGCACTGCGGTTCCTGCAAGCGCAATAAACGGGGAAAGGATCCACCAGAGTACCAACCAGTTAAGGCTTACAAGCTCTCTGTATCCCTGTAAAACAAGAAGCGCAGCCCAGCCGCCTACAAATGACTGCGTTATGCTTAGCGGCAGGTTAACTTTTGTGAATGCATAAAATAGGACCAGCTGTACTATAAGCAAAACAACGCCATCCTGAAAATTAAGCGGCCCAAGCCTTTCAGCGAACTTGGCGGTATATGACCCCTGAAGCACTGTGCCAAGAAACACCCCAGCTCCCACTATAACGGCCGCTGAGGCGTAGTTGAATATTCCCGTGCCGCTGAGGCTTCCCTCAAAAACAGCGCCGTTGTTTAACCCGAACAGGTACATTAAGACAAACAACAACGCTAAATAAACCAATAGCTGCAACGGCATCGGGGTCACTTGTATCCCTTTGCCATGAGCCTTAATATTATGTCAGATGCATCTTCAGCGGAGTCCGCTATATTGTCCATCATGTTTACAACGTCCCTTATTGTTATAACGTCAAGCACGCTCATGCAGTCAGACTTTTCAGCGCACTTTGCCTTGTTGTGGAGATCTATCAACACCTGATCCTTAACGCTGTCTGTAAGTTCCTCATTTGACTCAACGTTTGAAATGAGCTTAAGAACATCATTCGGGGGCTTTCTTTTAAGCGACTGCAAAACTTCCCTCATGCTTTCAAGAGTAGCTCCTATTCCATCTATAAACCTCTTAAACTGTGTTTTGTTAAACAGAAAGTCAATCGAATTGCTGTCTAGGTTGTACTCAAGGAAAACTTTGCATGCATCCTTTGAAAAGTCCGCTATGTTATCCATGGTTTCAAGCAGGTCTAGAAAGTCATCTCTTATGTATGAAAAAAAGCTCCCGGACGCTATCTTTTGTGAAAGCGACTCATGAATTTTATCGGCATCCTTCTCAAGCCGCGATACCTCATTGTAAAGATCCCTTTCGGCCTTTGACGAAGCCGACAACGCGTCCATGAACTTGACCATGGCCTTATATGCGCCATAGAGCTCGCCATAGTAGCCCAGTATTTCGTCCAAGACTTTTTCCTCTCCCTTTGAAAATAAAGAGAGTATAGATGACATATAAAGTAAATATTTGATTTGACGGCTTAATAAATCATTAGGTCCTTTTCCTCAAGCAATTCATGCAGCTTTGAAACAGCTTCGTAAACTTCCTCTTCTTTCTTTGCCCCAGTGCACACCAGCTTCCCGCTTGCAAACAAAAGTATTACTGTCTTAGGAGCGTCCATCCTGTAAATTAAACCGGGGAACTGCTCAGGCTCGTACATCGTTCTCTCCAGAACCTGCGCAGCCTTTTCAAGGTTTATCCTTCCGCCAAGCGATGCTGATGCGACAATGTTTTGAATTTCAATCATCGGTTCATTCTTTATGTCTATTCCTGCCTTTCTGAGCTTCTGTACCACCGTTTCAACGGCCTTTCTAGCCTGAGCTTCGCTCTTTGCCCCCGTGCAGACCATCTTTCCCGAGCTAAAAATTAACGTGGCGGTCTTGGGAGACTTTAGCCTGAAGACAAGCCCTGGAAATTGTTCGGGGTGGTATTCAACATCCGGAAACAGTTTTGTTATCTGTATAAGGTTTATTGGCTGATTTACAGTTGCAGAGGTAACGACGTTTTCTATGCTTATCGTAGCAGTGGTCTTGGGCATTTATAATAAATTTAAAAGCCCCGGTATTTAAATGCTTTTTAAATGGCATCGAGTTTGGTTGCTTTGATATTGAGGTCGTCATCAACTTCTATTTTGCCTTCAGAAAGCAAAAAAAGCACCGCCAGGAATACCCTAACCGCCTCAAGCATGTCCTTTCCTTTAAATATATCATAAAAGCTTACAGGCCCGACCTTTACTGCCTCAATCACATAGTTCATATACGACTCAATGACCTTCAGCATTTCTTCTTCGCTGGTCGGCATTATCACAAGGGGCTCTATGCCTTTTGTTCCGGCTTTTCTGCCCGCTATTTCATCTATAAGCTCCTTAAAGGCCTCTACCAGCTCCCCGACGTCCCCAACCCTTACTTCCGCAGCATAAGCTTCATGAAGGAGTTCAGGAACCCCCTGTGCCATTTGCGTTGCCTGCCTTGGCCTTGGGCGGTAAAACATCCTGGTTGCCTTTAATTTATAGATTATGCTTGAGGTTGAAACAGCTATGCCGCTTATTCTGAAGTCCTTGAGCTCCATTCCCAGCACGTACTTCCTGAAAACGTCAAGCAAAACATAAACTTTCAGTTGCCACGGATCAAGCCTTCTAAGTCTGTCAGGATTAAGCAGTATCCTTATAGCTTCGTCATTTTCCTCGCTCAAGCTCCTCAACCCTCAGCTCTATGGCCCTGCTTGATCCTTCCCTTTCGTATACTCCAATAATTCTGTCTGCCTTTGATATCAACGTGTCCTTTAACGATACCAGTATAATTTGGTTTTCCTTTCCCCATGAATTTAAAAACTCCCCAAGCCGTCTTGACCTTTCAGCGTCCAAGTTTGCGTCTATTTCGTCAAAGATATAAAAGTGAGATTTGTAAGCAGCCTGAAGCGCCAGCAAAAACGCAACAGATGCTATGGCCTTCTCTCCCCCGCTAAGCGATGCGGCCTCTCTCTCCTTTTTATCTCCAAACTTCGCAAGCATAAAAACCCCTCCATTGAATGGGTCGTTCGGGTTTTCAAGCTCAAGCCAGGCGGCGCCGTCCACGAGCTTGGAAAAGATTTCCCTGAATGATCTGTCTATCATTTCAAAAGCCTTCATAAACGTTTGAGACTTTTCCTTGTCTATTTCTTCTATGAATTTTAATATGGCCTCCCTATCCCTTTCCAGTTCGGTCCTTTTGGCTGACGCGTCCCTGTACGATTCATAATAAAGCATGTAGTCCCTGTACGCCATTCTGTTAACCTTTTGTGAGAGCTCGGACAGCTCTGCGCTAAGGGCTGATTCAAGCGCATCAAGGCCGTCAGTCCATTCAAACGGCTCAACGTTCATGCCTGATGCCTCTGACCTTAGCTTTGCGGCCTCATCTGCCTTTGACTGCGCCATAATCTTCAGTCTTTCAACTTTCCTTTCAAGCTCCCTAACCTTTTTCATCAGCTCGTCTTTTTTACTTTTAACTTCATCAGAGTTAGATCCTCCAAGAAGGGAGACCTTTTCCTCAAGCTCGGTGAGCTCTGGCTCAATTATGGCCCTTCTGCTTTCCAGCTCCGCCAGCCGTCGTTCTAAAGAGTCAAGAGAGCCCTGCGCATTGCTTGCCCTGTTCATAACATCTTCGATTGAACCCCCTAACAGCTTCAGCTTTTCGCTGAGCTCGTAAACCTTAGCGGCGGCCCGTGTAGCCATGTCCTCTGCCTCAGCCCTGGCCTTTCTGGCGGTTTTAAGCCTATCCTCCGACGCTTTAATGGCATCTTCAACGTCTGACGTTTCAGGCGAAATGAGAAGCTTGGTCACTGCCTCTTCAACTTCAGCCTCCTTGCTTGATATCGCCCTGATAACAGCTTCAGCCTTTGCAACCTTCCTGACATTATCCCCAAGCTTTTCAGCAGCTTCGTTTATCCTTTCTTTAAGGGCCTTTACAACAGCTTCCTCAGAGCTTACTAGTTCAACAACAGGCCTAAGCGCGGCTGAAATGCCAGCGGCCCTTGCCCTGCTCCTTTCAAGGTCTAGCCTGAGCTCCTTAAGCTCCTTTGATGCTCCTTCTAGGTCTGCCGATCTTTTAACTAGCTCAGTCTCAAGCCTTTTAGCAAGGACAATCAGATTTTTAAGGTCAGGAGGCCGACCGTGCATGGAACCGGCTTCGGCTAGACCGTTGGCCCTTATGACGCGCCTTTCGTCAACCACGGCTTCACAGCAATCGCACTCGCCGACGCATATCCTTGCAAGCAGGGCCTTAACCACGTTCTCAGCCCTTGAATCCTTAACGTTAACTTTCCAGTATATTGAGCATTCACATGGCTCGGGGGAAACGTCAGGAGGCCACGCAACCCTTAGCCTTGGAAGCCTTTCCATTGAAATAAGAACGCTAGTGTCAATAATGCTTGAAAACACAAACGGATTTCCAAGCCAGCTTACAACGGCCGCCACTTGTCCTTCATAGCCTTTTTTTGGCTCAATAAGTTCTCCAAGCCTTCCCAAGTATCCTCTCCAGATACCTGAATCAAAAAGGCTGTCAAGCCCCTGCCACGCTTCAAGGCCTGCCTCCCTGTAAGCTTGGATATATCCAAGGGCCCTGTTAAGCACTGTCGTGGCTTCAACCAGCCTTTCCCTTCCGCTAGTTCTTTTCTTGTTTAGTTCTTCATATCTTTTTAATAGCTCCCTGAGCCTGCCCGCTTCATCCCTTAACTCCTGCGTCCCGCTATTAAGAAGATCTCTTAGTTTCTTCGCGGCTTCTTCATTTATTTTTACAATGTTTTCATATTCGCTCGATGCTTCTTTTGCGGCTTCAACTGCAGGCTTTATGGACAACAGCTCCCATTCGGCCTTGGTCCTGGCTTCTCGCAGTTTAGAAAGAGCCTTGGCAAGCCTTGCGCCTCTGTTTCTTCTTTCAGCCTCAGCTTCTTTAATTTCTTTGAGCTTTTCCCTCAGCCTGTTAACCTCTTCTTCAGCAAGCGCTTCATTTTTTGTGGCCGTTTCAAGTCTTCTTTTCGCGTCGGCTTCCTCGGCCTTGGCTCTTTCAAGACCTTCAGCGAGCTCCTTTTTCATTGAATTAAGCCTTTTTAACGCGTCATCAAGCTTTTCAAGCTCCTCCTTAATCCTCGCCTTTTCAGCAAGACCATCGTCAATCGCCCTTTTCAGTGCCTCGGCTTCAGCCTTTATTGAAGCATATTTTCGTATAATTTCGGCTTCATAGTTTGGCTCCAATTCAGCCCTTGATATCTCTTCAAGCTCCTCTGAAGCCTTTCTCAGATCCTCCTCGGCTTCTTTGGATAAGGTCATCGCTTCTTCAGCTTCCCGTTCTAGCTTTTCAGCCCCTGCAATTATCTGGGTTTTTCTTATCCGCAGATAGTCCCTTTGCAGGGTTTCATACCTAAGAAGTGAGTTCATTTCGTCCTCCAGCATGATCATGGTGTCTCTTTTTTCATCCAGCTTAGCAAAAGTTGCGTTCAAAAGCGCATCGGCTTCCCTTAACCTGTTCATCGCTTCCTCTCTTTTTTCATCATAAACATTAAGGCCTATAAGATCCTCCAGCAGTTCCCTTCTATCAGAGGGGTTCATTTCAGCTATTCTTCCTATAGCTCCCTGGGGAACTATGTTAAGGCCATCTGATGATATCCCCATAGAATATAAAAGGTCCACAACGTTATTTCGGCTTGTCCTTCTTCCATTTATGTAATATCTTTGCTCCCCATTGCTCAAAAGCTCCCTGGTTATTACAAGCTGTTGCTCTTTAAATGGCGCATCGCCTTCATTTGCTAGATACACGCTGACCCTTGCTGATCTTCCCCTTCCTCTGTCGTTTATCAGCGCCTGCATCCTGTTTTCCCTAAGCGCCTTGACGCTGTTCTCCCCAAACGCGAATCTTATTGCGTCTATTATGTTTGATTTTCCGCTTCCATTTCTGCCTGTCACAGCGTTAAATCCCTTAACCAGCTCAACGTTTACAGCGCCTTCAAACGACTTAAAGTTCCTGATCTCAATCCTCGAAATGTAAACCATCTGACAGAATATTTTACCACGGGCTAATTATACTTTTATTTACTAAAAAAATAGTTAATTACCAAAAAATTAATAAATGGTGGGCGTTAGTATTTGCCTTATGAACAGAAAACGGCTTGCTTTAACCGCATCACTTACGGCCGCGGCAGTAGTGCTTGAAGCTTCACCCATCAGGTTTCCATTTCCATTGCTCCCTTTCCTTGTATTTGACTTTGGGGAAATACCAGCTTTTGTGCTCGCGCTTGCATACGGGCCCTACGAAGCCACAGCTTCAGCTCTGGGGCTAGCAGCGGTTCTTTTTGCGCTAGGTCAGTTTGTGCCAATAGGGCCAATTTATAAGCTTCTTGCTGTAGAGTCTGCCATACTTGGAATATGGGCAGGATTAAGGTTTGGACAAGGCTTCGCTTTTATTGTGTCAACTTTAATAAGAACCGCGGTGATGACCGTGGCAAACCTACTTCTGGTCGAGCTTTTTATGCCAGGATTTCTCCAGTTTGTTCCAGATATTCCGTTCATGAACGCGTTAACTGCCCTTGCGGTATTGCTTATCTTGTTTAACATTCTTCAAAACGCGCTGAGCTTTGGGGTGGCTGCGGCAATTGTTAAAAGGGTTGGTAGGATTTTGCTTTAACAGGCCCTATTTCAATGACAGCCCGGCTGCCTTAAGCCAGCTGTTTGAGGCAAGCCTCCGCAGCATCTCCTTTTTGTTGTTGACGTCAACGTCAAGCCCCTCTATAACTTCCCTTAAGAACTCAATAGTTCTGTCATAAGCTTCCCGGTTAACTGGATACGGGATTCCATCCTTACCTCCATGGGCAAACGAGTAAACCGCAGGGTCCTTCCACGATGGGCTTTCCCCGTATATCACGGCAGCGGTAAGCGCCAGCGCCCTTACCCCCTGTGCGCCAAGGCCAGGCGTAAGCAGAAGCTCTTCATATGTTAACGGTGTAACTGATGAAATAACCTTTATCAGCCTTTTATCAAAATACTTTTCAAGCCTTATGGCAGGGGCGCCGTAAATCCAGCTTTCTATGCCTCGGGGCATGTTAAGCATCTCAAGCGTTGCCTTTCTGTTTCCCTCGCTTTCTGAAGTTGCTAGGTTAAGAACGCTTCGGCCAGGATCAAGAGCCGCTATTCCTGAATGAGGGTCATTGAGCATGTCCTTTTTCATGTCCCCCATTATGTGATATCTTCTTGCATACCCACTTTCCGCATTCATTCCCTGCTGCACAACGGCCCAGATCCCGTCCTCAGAAACTACAACCCAGTGCTGATATATCGTGTAACCGTCCTGGACAGCGACACCATCAACCTTGGCGGCAAGCCTGCTGTAGCGTACAAGCCTTTCGCCGTCAACTGAAAGCTCATCGCTTATCCTAAGAAGTTCGTTTGGCGTGGTCTTAGAAGCGCCTTTTCCCCCTGCCACCTTTATGCCAACATCAACCTTGGCCAGCGCTTCCTTAACGGCGGCCATTGTGACAGTGGTAAGACCAGAGCTATGCCAGTCAAACCCCAGAACGCTCCCAAACGCCTGGAACCAGTACGGGTCAGACAGCCTCTTAAGCACTTCCTCCCTTCCGTAGTCATCAGCAATGATCTTAATTACTTGGCCTGATAGCTTAACCATCCTCTCATAGAGCCACTCAGGGGCTTTGCCCCAATGCAGGGGGAGCTCCGCCGTTCCTTTAAGCTCCATCTTTACAGAGGTTTTATCGCTACGTAAATATTAGCTTACCGTTATAGTTGAACCGAAGCCGTTAATCTTTTATTAACATTTGCGGGCTAATTAATTAAAAATCTTAAAATGCGAGGGGATGATGAAATAGGAATTTGTATTACAAGTAACGTTTGCAAAATCTGACAATTGCATTAAAAATATTTTTCAAAAAGCTTTTATTTTATTTGTTTCATGTGAAACATGAAGGCGATTAAAATGTCTGAAAAGTATACGAAGGGACAGACATGGGGTGCGCTTAAGAAGGCATGGAAGGCCTATAAAATAGCAAAGGTTCAGGGGGACAAGGCAAAGATGCTTGAGTACGCGCAGAGAATAAGGGCTCTTCAAAAGGAGCTTGGCGTAGAACAGGCAAAGTTCCCTGAACTGGGCCTGTCATGATGTTCTTTCAGACAAGGTTTTAAGCTAACGCTTTTTTATTTTTTGCGATCCCGTAGCTCAGCATGGACAGAGCGCCGGCCCTCTAAGCCGGCGGTCGCGGGTTCAAATCCCGCCGGAGGCTTTCGCCTTCAAATAGTACTCCAACGCTTCCCT
>DAJU01000004.1 GCA_002499005.1 Thaumarchaeota archaeon UBA164 | reverse complement strand
GAGCGGGCTTGGATATGAAGATGCTCTTGAAGCAGAAGAGGCGGTTTTAAAGGTGATAGGGGACAGGAGGCTTTGGAACAACCTTTCATATGCGTCAAAGAAACGGGCTCAGTCGCTTACGCTTAACACGTTTTCTGAGGGCCTTCTTGAGCTTGCAAGGCCATTATAGCTATCCCTTCCAGGCCCTGGCTATCTCGTCAACTGTTGCTTCCACTATAAGGCCCAGCCTCTTCATGTTCTCAAGAGATCTTTCATGCGCCTGTCTATCAGAGGACGAGCTTGCGTCGCTTGCAACAACTGCGTAAAAGCCCCTGTTCACGCCGTCCCTTGCCGTTGATTCTACCCCATACTCAGTGGAAATCCCACCTATGACAAACGTGTCTATCCCGGCATTCCTGAACATCAGCTCCACGTTTGTCCCTATGAAAAGGCTCGCCGTGTTCTTTCTTATAATATGCTCGCCTTCAGCCGGATTTACGGCAAGCTCAAACAGCGACCTGTCCTGAACCTGCCAGGATCTTCCAAGAGCCGCTTGGACAGGCGATGCAAAAGCAGGAGGCAGTGGGTCTATCATCGTATAAAACACAGGAACTCTTGCGTCCCGTGCTGCTGATATGAGCGCGTTGATCTTCTGCATGAACTCATCCCTGTTAAATATCATGTTGACCAGCATCCTTTGCACGTCCCAGACGACCAGCGCCGTGTGATCCGGCGCAACTATTTCGCTTAAACTTTTGTAGATTCTCGGGCTTGTCATAAAGATCAGTTATATCTTTTTTCTTAAAAGCTTTTCTACACGGCGTAAACTCTTCCCCGCCACTCGATCTTTCTTGACCTTATGTTTAAAAGCACCAGCGCTGCAGCAAAGAATATCGCCGGGATTGAAAACAATGAAGGCAGTATGGCCCTTTTGCCGTATTTGATTCCCCTCAACATGTTCTTTATAACCCACAGAAGGAACGGCAGGTCAAGCAGCGCAGCCTTTAATGCTATAGATGAAATTAGGACGGCCAAAAGCATAAACGCTATTGCTAAAAACGAATAGGTTCCCCTTTTTGAATGTCTTAGAAATATGATGGCCTGCCGTGACGCCCAGCCCCATATCCTTTTTTCGTCAAACGCGTTTAACGGCATCGCCCCTCCTGCAAAGGCTATCCTTGTGCCTCTTTTCTTTACAAACTCGCCAACGGCACAGTCGTCACACCATTTGCCTAAAAGGTGCCCTGCAAGCTCATCCCCTACAAGCTCAGACCTTAATGCCATAGAACCTCCCCACATGAATGTCCCGTTAAACGCCCAGCTTTCAAACCCGAGGGTCCAGAACCCTGCCCTTAGAAGGTTTACGAATGTTGGCCTTAGCGGAAGTGGCCAGGAAAATGACGTGGCCGCCGGCGAAGACTCAAGGGCCCCTGCCATCTGGGAGAGCCAGTCACGTGGATAAATAGTATCTGAATCAGCAAAAACCAGGTTCTCGCCGCTGTACTTTATGATAGCCTGCCTTACAGCCCTCACCTTGCCGGTGCATCCCTCGCATGGCAAAGTTACTGCCTCAACTATCCCGCCAAGTGGCTCTATCGTTTTCCTTTGTTCATCAAGCTCGTCTTCGTCAGCCAGGAATATAACGGAGTAGTCTGGGTGATCCTGCGAAAGAAGTGACCTGACGCACTCGGCTATTGCCGGATCGTGGCCCCTTACAGGGACAACTACCTTTAGCCGTCTTGTACTCAGGGGCCACCTTTTCATCAGCCTCCTCTCCTCAGCTATCTGGTATATCAGGAGAAGGTCTGCAAGCGCCGAAATAAAAAACATGACATAAAGAAATGTCGTGGGTCATCGCCTCGCTTTAACGTAATCCTTCATAAGCGCATAGTACAGAGCTGAGGCCGTAAAGTAAAATGCCCCACATACGTAGAACGGCATGTTAAGGCTTTCTTGCATCATTATCCCGCCAAACACCACTGTTGCCGAGTTAGCCGCATTCCACACAAAGTTTTCAACGCTTGAAAAAAGCGGTCTGTCCTGATCATTGAAAAGGGACATTTCAAATGATGACTGAACTGGGCCTATTGCGTTCATTATAACTGTTCTTATTATGTAAAACCCTGAGAAAAGATAAAACCCAACTGAAGACGCCGCCACGAGCGGCATTGCAATCATGAACAGCGTTGCCACGGCCCATGAGCCGGCTATTGAGTTAAGGGACCCAAGCGCCTGCTCAACAGCAGGCATAAAGAGCATTATTATCGCTATTGCCAGGTTTGCGATCGAAAACACCAGCGATATCTGCTGCGCTGGAGCGTTAAATCTGTACCTGAACTGAAGCTGAAAGTACGGTATCAGGAACCCGGCGCCTGCCCCTATAAGCCCTGCTGCAACAAGGGGCCTCCACATGGCCCTGAAGCTTGCCATGGCCCTGATCTCCTTTGGCTTTATATCAGGCCCTTTTCTTAACGGCTCAACAATTGAAGCCGCCGCGACAGCTGATGCCACAGCTATTACAGCCCTGTATGAGCCTGGCTGACCAAGCAGGGCCTTAAGAGAATCAGCCAAATATCCAGAGAGGGCGGTGCCAGCAAAGGCCCCCATCTGATTTGAAAAGCCGCTTAGCGAGTACGACTTTGTGAGCAACGACCTGTCCTCGGACACAGAAACAAGCGAAGAAAAGCTAGGATATATCAAAGCCCCAGAAGCGCCTGACGCAGCAAACGCCACAAACAGCGCAGGAGCTGAGGCTGACGCCGCAATGGCAGCTGATGAAGCTGAGTAAATTCCTGTGCCAAGCGCAAGCGCCCTTCTTGCGCCAATTCGTCTTGATATGTATGGGGATGCAATGAGAAATGCAACATATGAAAAGCCACCAGCTGACGAGAGTGCACCGTAAAGGACCTCGTTAAATCCTAGGGAGATTATGTAAAAGATTGTTATGAAGCCGCTTAGCCCTGACGAAATCCCATAAAGGAGGTAGTACAGCGCAAGCGATCTTGAAGCGCGCGAAAGCCTAGCGTAGCCCCTGAATGCCCTCAACTCTGAGCCTGCTTACCTCTATCTCCTTTAAAGCCCTTGCGTACCTTGACCTTACAATGCTGAGGGCCGCGTAGCTTACTGCATACATTATGTATCTTTCAACTACGTTCTCTATTCCATCTATAACAAGCCTCAGGCCATATCCAACGCTTTCAAAAGCCTTGTTCAGGGCCCTTATAACAAATTCCTTCCGAAGCGGATTTTCAAGAAGCTCGTCCAACGTCGAAAGGCCCGCCTCCCTGAACCGAGCTATTGGAACTAGCGGCAGGGGAAACGTCACAACCTTAAGCCCCTTTAGCCTGTCAAGCAGCTCCAGGTTTGCTATTATGTCGTCGTCCTCCTCACCAGGGAACCCTACTATCATGGTGCCAACAACTATCCACCTGTTGTCGTTAAGCGTCCCTATTGCCCTTTCGACAACCTCAGGGTAATTTGGGGGCCTGTAAGGTAAAGCCTTTCCCCTCATGTACTTGTCCATAAGCCTTGCTGAAGCCGTCTCTATGCCCATCTCGATGAAACTCCATGCGCCGCCCTCATTCATGTAATCGGCGACCTCACTTACAAGCGAAGGGGCTTCAACTACAACCGCCGCGGTGGTGAAGTCAGTTATTATCCTGCCGTTCCTGTCTATTGACTTGACAAGCCTGTAAGCCTTCTTCACAAGCTCAATCACCTTCTCTGGAACTGGATCTATGCCCTTTGCGCCATATCTGAAGAACTCCTCGCTGTGCAGGTTTATTGACCTTGATCCGCCCACCTTCATGTTAAGCTCAATTTCCCTGTCTATATGACCTTCAAACGGGAAAGACCTTATTCCGCCGCTCAGGTTTGGGCTGCAGAACGCACACCCCCTTCCGCATCCGCGCGTCACCTCCACAAGGCCGCCGTTTGAAGGTGTGACTATAACTGGCACGTCCTCAACAGGCGCTGGCCTCCCATAAACGTGAGATGGCACGCGTTCTCCTGAAAGGATGGATCTGAACAGTCCTGGCCCATCCCTCTCAAACTCCCCCTCAAACACAACGTCGATCCCTAGCTCGTGTTGTCTTCCGCTGTCAACAACCTGCCAAGCAGCAGGGCCGCCAACCACCACTTTAAGATGATCCCTGTTATGCTTTATGGCCATGTCATTTAAAACGTTGAAAAACGACCTGGATATGTAAGGCATGCCGACATACCTCACCCCTGCAAGCTTCAGTATCCAGTACGTTATGCCAGAGCCGTAGCTCATGCCAAGCCCATCCATGGTGTATATCCCAATAACCCTTGTCCTGGGGCCCACGTTTTTGCGAAGCTCATAGGGACTGCTTATTACGGCGTCAATGCCCATCTCCCTAAGCTTTGCCTCAACCTTTGCCAAGCCATAGGGCGCCTTCTTCGCCCTTCCATCGCCGTATGAAGTCACCCTAAAAAGCAGCCTGTCTATCGGAGGCCTTATATAAGAATCCGGGATTGCGCTTATGAAGCCTACTATGCTTGAGCCGAGCGTGTCAGAGGCTATCGCGGCCTCCGACGTCAGGACCACCTCATGGCCCTCCGCGCTCATACCTCTGATTTTACATTAAATAATTTAGATATTACTATTGATTCACAGCTCTTATTGCTGGCCGCCCATCATGGCTTCGCCTATGGCCAGCCTGTCAAACTGAGGTAGAAACTCCTTTACAAGCTTGCCTCTATAAATTACATAAAGCCTGTCGCTTAAGGACAGAAGCTCGTCCAAGTCCTCTGAAACAAGAAGCACTGCGCCGCCTGAGTTCCTGAACTCGACAAGCGTTTTCCTGACGCTGTCCGTGGCCGCAACATCAAGCCCTGCGGTCGGGTTAACTGCTATAAGGTACCTTGCTCCCCTTGCCATGCTCCTGCCTACAACAAACTTCTGTATGTTTCCACCTGAAAGGCTTCCGGCCTGCACCTGTTCATTTGGCGTCGCGACGCCAAATGAGTTTATTATCCTTTTTGCGAGGTCCCTAGCTTTGGAAATGCTTAGCACCCCCATCTTGCTGTATGGATCCCACCATCTTTCATGCAATATTGCGTTTTGAAAAAGCGAAAGCTTTGGAATTACCGCTGTGCCAAGCCTGTCCTCAGGTATAAGCTCTAAACCCGCACTTACCCTGTCCCTTATGTCTTTGTTGGTTATGTCAACTCCATCGACAGTTATTTTGCCTGATACGGCCTTTCTCATGCCAAATATGGCCTCCACTAGCTCCCTTTGACCATTTCCAGCAACGCCTGCTATACCCACTATTTCGCCTCCTCTTACAACAAAGGAAATTCCGTTTACAGCAACCTCGCCCCTGTCGCCCTTCACTACAAGGCCCTCAACCGATAACGCTCCCTTCTGCGGAACGCTTCTCTTTTCAGGCGATCCAAGGATAACCTCCTTGCCCACCATCGCTTCAACAAGCGCCTTCTCACTTATCTCACCTTTAAGAGCGTTAAGCACAACCCTGCCTCTTCTGAGCACTGTTACCCTGTCTGCCACTTCCATAACTTCATACATTTTGTGCGTTATTAGCACAACGCCCCTACCTCCATCCTTCATCCTTTTGAGCACGTTGAAAAGCTGCTGCGACTCCTGTGGGGTAAGGGCGCTTGTGGGCTCATCGAGTATAAGCACGTTTACTCCCCTCACAAGCATCTTTATTATTTCAACCCTTTGCCTTTCCCCCACGCTTAGCTGATGCACGTACGCATCCGGGTTAACGTAAAGCCCAAGATCCTCGGAAACGTCTTTTATCATGGCCTTGATCTTTTCAATTTCAAGTCCATTGCGCCAGCTGCCAAGTCCTATTGCTACGTTTTCAGCCACTGTGAAGTAAGGTATTAAAGAAAAGTGCTGGTGAACCATGCCTATTCCAAGCCTCAATGCTTCAGTTGGACTTCCTATTTTCACTTCATTTCCATTGACATATATTTTTCCTGCATCAGGCCTGTATAGCCCATAAAGAACCCTCATAAGCGTGGTCTTGCCGGCTCCGTTTTCCCCAAGCAACGCATGAATCTCGCCCTTGTACACCTCAAAGTTAACGCTGTCGTTGGCTACAACTCCAGGAAACTTTTTCGTAATCCCAACCATTCTTATATATGGCTCCATGGTTACTCCCTCACATAAGGCATGGTCAGGGCATCAGGCGCATGAGCGCTCTTGCCAACTGCAAGTATAATAAGGAGCGTTGCTATGTAAGGCCACATCGAGAAGAACTGGTATGGCACTGATGTGTAAATGCTTTCAAGCTCTGCTGAAAGGGCATAAACAAGCCCAAATATGACCGCCCCGACGCTAACCCTCCACGGATTCCATTTGCCAAAGTAGACGAGCGCAACGGCTATGAAGCCCATGCCAGCAGTCATATCAAAGTAAAACGATCCCGTAAGGCCAACGGTAAGGTAGGCCCCGGCAAGGCCAGCCATGAATCCGCCAAAAAGAACTGAAACATACCTGTATATAACTGGGCTCACGCCCATGACTTCCGCTACAAGCGGGTTCTCACCCACGGATCGTAGGTTTAGCCCAAACTGCGTCCTGAACATTATGCTCCAGAGGGCTATAGTTATTAGTATTGAAATGTAAAAGAGTGGGCTCTCCCCAAATAAAACCTTCCCAACAATAGGCAGGGATGTTAGCACTGGTATGTTTATTGACCCGATAGTTGGCACGCTTGGGGGAGTTATTGCAAGGCCAAAGTAAGCCGCATATATTACGCCGGAAAGGCCCCATCCTATGAACCACAGCGCTGTGCCGCTTACAACCTGATCTCCATTAAGGGTTATCGAAATGAACGCATGAACTGCGGAAAACGCTAGGCCAACTAGCCCTGCCACTATAAACGCTATAAGCGCGCTGTGATAAAAGTAATCAACAACAAACGCCGCTATGGCGCCCATAAGCATTATGCCTTCAACTCCTAGGTCAAGGACGCCGCTTGCCTGATCCACGGTCTCACCAAGCGCTGCCAGCCATATCGGTATTGCGCTTGGGAAAGTCGCCAGCACAACCGCGATGGCTATGCCTGAAATGTTCATTTAATCCACCTCCTTAGCGCCTTAAAGACGTCTCCGATGACGCCAATCATGGAAAAAAGCATTATTGTTCCATAAATGGTTATAACTACATCAATTGGAACCGAATACAGGGCCTCCATTATGTAAGCACCATTAAGTATGCCGGCCAAAAAAAAGCTTGAAGCTATTATGGCCAGCGGATTTAACGATGCTATCAGGGCAACGGGTATGCCAACATATCCATAAGCTGTGCTTATGTCGCTGAAGAACTGCGGTATCAGTATTTGAGTGGTTCCAAATACAAGAACCATGCCAGCTATTCCGGCTATACCCCCGCTTATTGCCATTGACTCAAGAATTCTCCTGTCCGCCTTTATCCCTGCATATTTTGCGGCGTTTCTGCTTTCACCTATAACCCTCAGCTCATACCCAAAGTTTGTGTAATTGAGTATAAAATAAAACAGACCTGCAAGGGCAAGCGCGATGATTATGCCAGCTGACAGGCCAACCGTGCTGACCAGCTTTGGCAACATATCGCTTGCAGGTATTGGGTTTGATGCTGGCGCATGCACCAGCTTTGCCTGCGATCCCTCCATTGGGCCTATAAGCAGGTAGTCTAGCAGGTAAACCGCTACAAAGTTCATCATGAGCGTAGTTATTATCTCATTTGCGCCGAACTTTATCTTCATTATGGTGGGCGGCATGGCCCACGCCGCGCCCCCTACAAACGCTGCGCCCATGGATGCTGTTATAACCAATGGCGGTGGAAGGTAAGGTGAAAGCGCGAGGCCTGTAGCGGTGGCGGCTATTTCACCTATTATCAGCTGCCCCTGCCCTCCTATGTTCCAGAACTTGGCGGTAAACGGCACCGAAAGCCCTACAGCCATTATTAGCAATGGAGTTGTTACTTTTAGCGTTTCAAGAAGCGCTATGGAGCTGCCAAATCCAGAATCGATAAGCGACGCAAGCCCGTTCAGTGGGGAAATATGGAACATCAAAAACGATAGGCTGCTTACAAGAAGCCCGATTATTATAAAAAACACTATTTGAATTCCCTTTATGTAGTTCATGGCCGATCTTTATGATATCTGACTGTACGGTGGTGTTACAGGCGACCAGACAAGTGATCCGTTTGAAAGTTCTTGATAGACCTGGATTTTGTATTCCTTGCATGCCGTATAAACGTTCATGACCACCGCCCGTACGTTTTGAGGGACGTGCGGGGATACCCAGAGGGTCAAACCGCCATTTGCAAACGTTGCATAGAAAGGTTTCATTGGCATCGTGTGGTTTGTTATCCAGTAATTGAAGGCCTGAAGCATCACGGGCTCCCAGGTCATCATCACTCCGCCTACGCTCTGCTGCGGAGCCATGCTTGTGGCGTTCCATTCAGACCATATGAAGCTTACGTTGTACTGCGCCGCAGCTGCGGCGACGCCTTCAGTTATTCCGTCCCCGCTGCAGAATAGCACGTCTGCCCCTTCCTCTATGGCCTCTACAGCTAGCGCCTTTGACGCCGTGGGGTTGTCAAAGTTCCCAACCCATAGCACTATGGGCTGCACGCTTAGGTTAAAGTTCTCATCGGCCCACTTGACACCTAACAGAAACCCTTGAGTTATCCATGTTATATCGCCTACGTTCTCCCCGCCTATCACTGCAACTTTCCCGGTGTGGCTCATAAGAGCCGCAAGAACTCCAAGCACGAACCCGTATTGGCCTCCTCTCTCAACCATTACTCCCACGTTGCCGCCTGGCGTGTATCCATCAAGCACCAAGAAGCCTGTGCTTGGGTATGACGCGTTTATATCATTCACGGGAACCTGTCCCTGATATCCTGCGTATATTATGAAGTTATAGCCCTTTGAAGCGTATGCCTGCAACACTGGGAGTATATCAGGAGTTGTATAAAGGCCAGTTGCATAAGAGAAGTGAACTGCGTACTTGCCTGTTGAGTTAAGGTACTGAGCCATTTGCAACGCCGCAAGGTATGATGCCTCATTCCATGAAAGATCGTTTACAGGTCCTGGAAGAAGAAGCGCAACTTTATATGAAGGCACCGGCTTTGGCGCTGTGACCTTTGAGTAATAATAACCGCCAACTCCTATAACAACTATTAGTATTATGATAACAACGGCAATGGCTACCCTTCCTATAGAGCGCGTTTTGCTCATCAATACAAAATAAACTGTATTTAGTATTTATCCTTTTCCATTGCCTAGCGCTTGTTCTTTAATTATTTTGCTGCTGGCCAGCAACGGCATGCTCCTCATAAACATATCTGCCTCCCCTCATGTAGGAAAACGCGGCCCCTATCAGCACCAGCGCTACTGATATGTAAATTGAAAACCGGAGCGCGCTGATGAAGGTTGGGCCAAGAAGCTCCGGCAGAAACGTATGAGAGTCAAGCAGGTTTAGTATGCTTGAAGGAAGCTCCTTTGCTACTGATTGTGGAATTGCTGAAGCGGGATCTATCCCCAGGAACGCTGCAAAAAGCAGCCCACTTGGCGGCAGCTCTGAAAGGAACTTTGCCAAGAACGCGGGAAGCCCGTACTGCAGCGCCGCGGAATATATAGCGCCCGGCAGATCTGCTGTAAAGTAGCTGATTGCGATTGTAAAGAACATCGCCATGCTTATGGTTGACCCTATGTTGCTGAAGGTCTGTCTCATCCCATTTCCAGAGCTCCTGTCCCTTGGATGGAGGGAGTTCATTATGGCAGTTGTGTTTGGAGCCGCAAAGAGGCCATTCCCTATTCCATTTATAAAGAGTATTACGTCGAACTCAACTAAGTTAAAGTTGTATGGGAGCAGGGTCAGCGCATAAAGAGACGCGGCCACTATAACCATGCCAAGCGTTGCAAATGCCCTAGCTCCATACCTGTCAGTAAGCATCCCGCTTATTGGCCCCATTATCACCGTGCCTATCAGCATTGGCAGCATGTAAACTCCTGCCCAGAACGGCGTCTGAGTGTAGGAGAAGCCGTGCAGAGGCAGGTAAATTCCCTGAAGCCATATAGCAACAAGAAACATTATAGCGCCCCTGGCAAGCGCGTTCAGAAAGAGCGCGAGTATGCCGTATGTGAATGGCCTTATCTTAAAGAACGAAAGCCTGAACAGTGGATCGCTGGCCCTCATTTCAACGAGCACAAACGCTATAAACAGAACTATTGAAACCGGGAAGCTGGCTATAACCCATGGGTTTCCCCACCCAAGCTGCGAGTTGCCGTATGGCATTAACGCATATGTAAGCCCAAGCGAAAACACAAGAAGCCCAGATGCCAGGAAGACGTTGCCCAGCAGGTCAAACTTGATGTTGCCTGTGCCCTTGACCCTTTTAAGCTTAAGTATTGACCAGAGCGCGCCGGCCACCGCAAACGGCACGTTAACCACGAATATAAGGTGCCAGTCATACCCTGCAAGGAATCCGCCAAGAATAAGCCCTAAAAACGAGCCAACCACAAACGATATCTGATTCAGCCCAAGCGCCTTCCCCCTTTCGTTTGGAGGGAAGGCATCTGTTAGTAGAGCTGTGCTGTTAACCATCAGCAGCCCGCCGCCAACGGCCTGGATCATCCTGAACGATATGAGCAATAGCGCGCCAAAGTTTCCTGTGTTGCTAGGTATAAGGCTAAGGAGAACTGAAGCCACTGTAAATATTATGAAGCCCCACGTGTAAACCCTTGCCCTCCCGTACTTATCGGATATTCTGCCAAAGGTAACAAGGACGGATGCCAGTATTATGCTGTAGCCCATCAGGATCCAGAGGAGGTATATGAACTCGCCGGGAAGAAATGGGTTTATGTTAAGCCCCCTAAATATCGTTGGAAGTGAAATCATCACTATGTACATGTTCATTGAAGACATTATGATTCCCAGTGTGGTGTTTGTAAGCACGGTCCACTTGTACTCCATGTCAGCCCATTAAATTAGTCAATATTTAGATATATCGCTGATTTAAGCGATATAAGAAATAACAAGCGCGACGACAAATGATACAAAGTAACTTACGTCAGCGCCCCCCATTAAGGAGCTTGCCGGCCCTATAAAGCTCACAAGCCCGCTGGTGGCCGCCGTTATGTTCATAAACGGCACTGAGGCCGCCAGCGATATAAGATATATTAAAAAGGGGTTAATCGAGGGCCTTTTCCCTCCTTTTAAAAAGTGCCAGCTAACAATCACACCCGCCCATGGCATTATCCAGTAATCAAGGAAGAACAGGAACCCTTCAAAGAACGCTATGAAGTTTATTCCGCCAACTATAGCAAGCGATATGGAGACCAGCGCCCCAGCTAGAACAGCCCTTATCCTTCCTGCCTTTCTGTAAATTGCAAGCAGAGAAAGGGCGTTTGAATAAATGTTAAGGACGTTTGCGGCAAGGGCACCAAGAAAAAGCAACAGCAGTGCCGCCGCCGCGAACGCCAGCCCATAGCCCTTGCTAAATTCAAGCAGGACCCAGGGATACCCGCTTGTGTTGCCTGTTGCCACAGACACAGCTATTCCAGTCACCTCGCTAATTGCCGATGCTGCCGCGCCGCCTATAGCTGTGTAGGCTATAACCCTGAGCCTTCCTGTCCCCAGCGGGAGGTACCTGCTGTAATCTGATGCATATGGAGCCCAT
Organism: Thaumarchaeota archaeon UBA164; assembly: GCA_002499005.1. Classification (GTDB taxonomy): domain Archaea; phylum Thermoproteota; class Nitrososphaeria; order Conexivisphaerales; family UBA164; genus UBA164. The sequence goes on along the minus strand of DAJU01000004.1, from coordinate 30,167 downwards.
GAGGCGAGATAGCTAAACACGGTTGCAAGCGCCACTGCAAACCCAACAGGTGAAAAAGAGCCAGAAATTACAAGCGCATGAGCCTTTGGGATTGCAAGGGCCAGGGCCCCAACATAAAGGGCGCCAAGCACAAGGCTGAGCACCGTCTCAGATCTGTGTATCACGTCGTAGCCGTAAACTGCAAGGAGCACCTGCGAAATGCCTGTAAGCGCTATCCACGCTTCAAGCGGAACGCCGGGTTCTACAAAGTAAAGCACATATCCTCCTATTATCGCGTTTACGGCAAACCATCCAAGCGTGCTTATCCACTGGGCCGCCGCAAAGGGCAGGTTAAGCTTGCCAAAAAGCTTCTTGGAGATCATCATCTGGGGAAGGCCGTGCTCAGGCCCTTGGCTTACGAGAAGCCCCACAAGAACTGCCGCAACGGCGTTGCCCAGGGCAATTGAAACCATGATCCAGAACGTGGAAAGCCCGAGCGTCACAAGTATGGCACCAAGCGCATAGTCGGCAACGGTAAGGTTTGCGGCAAACCAGAGCGTGAACTGCGACGAAGCCCTTCCGTGCCTTTCCTGCGCAGAGATTTCTTCAATGCCTCTCTTTTCCATCGAACATAAGTTCGGAAAATATTTTATTTAACCTTTGTCTCCTAACCCCTGTGAACAAAAGAATAAAGGACATGATAATTGACGTTATCTCCTCAGGCCCAGCAATGCAGGGGGACATAGTCAGGGCCCTTGGCATATCCAGAAGCAGGGCGTCTGAAGTCATCTCAGAGCTTGAACGGGAGGGCGTGGTAAGGAGACAGAGGATAGGAAGAGGATACAGGGTTTCCTACGTTGCCGGGGGAAAGGTTTCCGACAAAGTTAGGCTCGGGATAATAAGGGCATCTGAATATGGGTACGTTGCTGAGCTGTACAGGAGGGCCAGATGGGCCGGGCACGAGCTTCAGGTGGAGGTCTATGAAAGCGCCACAGACGTTCTCAGAGACCTTGTAAGCGGAAGGATTGACTTCGCGATAGCCCCAGTTATAACACAGCTGTTCTTCCTGGCGCTGGGATTCCCCATCAGGGCAATTGCGCCTGGTGGCGCTGGCGGGTCCGCGGTAATGGGCAAATGCAACCCAAGTTCAATAGCCAGCTCTGTTGCATCAACTATGGAGATGCTTGTGCGAGCTGGAATACGCGAGGCCGCGTTGCCCAGGGCCAGGCTTGTTTACTTTTCAACGCCTGAGTGGGCTGTGAAATCAGTCGGAAACGCAGTGGACGCGGTTAGCATATGGGAGCCTTATGCCTCTGTATTGCGATCCAGGGGCGTTAAGGAGCTGTTAACCTATGAAGAGCTGGGCGAGCACGTGTGCTGCGCGCTTGCAGGGCTACCTGGATCGGAAAACCACTGGCTGGTTAAAGAATTCCCGAAGGCTGTCTCAGCGTTTTCAAAGGAAAGAAGAAGATATGCTCAGCCGTATTCCGCTATAGTGGGGCTTCCATCAGCGCTCATTGAGGAGTCATTTAAAATGTATGAGTACCCTGAGGAGCTGAACGCGCGCGACATAGCTAGGCAGCTGCACACGGCTGGAGTTCTGGTTCCTGATGCTGATGCGCTGCTGGAACGTTTGATAGGCCTTTAGGGCCCCATCTGTCCCTTAAACGCTCCCTTGTACTCCACAGGAGGACTTGCCTCTTCAAATATAAGCTGGCATATCCTGCTCCCGGGGTAAAGCGCTATAGTTGAAGGTGAGAGGTTTGCTATTTCAAGCACGATCCTGCCGTCTGAGCCCGGAACCACAAACCCGCTGCTTATGTGAACAAGGACTCCCAGCCTTGCAAATCTAGACCGCCCCTCTATTCTTCCTGCAATGTACTGAGGCAGCCTTACCCTCTCAAGAGTAACGCCATGGACGAGTTCCCCAGGCGTTAACAGCAACCTTTCCCCGTTTGATAATTCAATGAAGTTTGTAAGGTCCCTGTAGCCTCTGTTTTCCTTTATCTCAACTATATCCATGGCCTTCTTGAACGTTCTAAAGTAGTTCCCAAGCGTAAGGTCAACTGACGCAGGCCCGACCTGTGACTCATCAAAGGGCTCTATAACAAGCTCGCCTGACCTAATAAGTTCAAGTATTTTCTGCCTAGTGAATATCATGCAGCGGTTTATTGTTGCAGGCTGCTAATATATATTGCCGTTTTGATCCGTAGGCAACAAGTCGCCATAAACAGAGGCATAGCGCTGTTGCTAAATAGCTTCAGCCATGCCTCATGCGCCGCCCTTAAGCGCAACTGCCTCCTTTCTGTATACAATGTAAAAATAAGCCCAAGCCAGTGCCCCCAGGCCGTCTATTGATGGCCAAACCATGAACGGGCTTTTAAGCGACCCGAGAAGCGAGCTGCCTATAAACGATCCTATTGACCTGGAGGCGCTGGTCAGCATGGAGTATGCGCCCATGTACCCTCCTCTTCTGTCCCTCCTGGCAGCCAGACTTGCCACGCTCATTGATATTGGGGAAACTATGTTTTCCCCCATGGAAAGCACTGCTGTTCCTATAAGGGCCATGACCAGCCCACCAAGCGCATAAAACATGAACCCTATTGCGTAAAGCGTGAGGCCTGCCCCCATCCATCTTATGAACCCGCCCTTTGTTATGGCCTTGGCTGTTGGGTACTGAAAAGCCACAACGCAAAGCCCGTTGACCAGGTATATTAACCCAAAGAACGTAACCGGAAGACCCGCGAAGCTAACTTCGTACACCGTAAGCGTGAGCCCGAACTGAGCTATAAAAGCGTAAATTAAAATAAACGGGGATATAAGCTTCAGGTACTCCAGGCTTGCACGCGGGTAGCTCTGAGCTGTTCTTATTGCTGGGTTTGGAAAGCTCAAAAAATACAGTGAAGAAACAGCAAGAGCCGCCCCAGATATGATGTATGCGTATGAAAAGCCAAGGACGCCTGCCAGCACCCCTCCAATTAACGGCCCAAATGCCCACCCCAGGTTTATGCCTATCCTGGCTCTGGCGTATCCCATTATTGTTTCCCCTCTTCCAGATGTGAAGTCGCCAACATAGGTGTTAAATGTGGAAAAGCTGGCGCTTCCCGCAAAGCTCTGGACCGGGGCAAGGGCCGCAAACACCGCATAGCCCCTGAACTCCAAAAGGGAAGCCCCCATTATGGAAATTATGAACCCTGAAATAAGCTGCGCCGTGAACATGACGGACCTTCTGCCAAGGGCGTCAGACGCCCTTCCGCCTGCAAGTGATCCAAAGGAGCCCACAAGAGCTATCAGCACGTAATAGGCGCCAACCTGATAAAGCGGCATCCCCCTGTTATAAAGCACAAGGCCCAGGTATGGAGTTACCAGCGACCCGGAGAGGGTTCTAAGCAGCCCCCCAACTATCACCCTAGTGGCGTGTGAGCTCAAGGCCTGGGCTACCCCTTTCCCTTAGGTACCTTGAAAGCTCAGAAGCGTTTACCCTCTCCTGCTTCCATGTGTCTCTTTCCCTTACAGTCACCGTGTTATCTTCAACCGTCTGCCCGTCAACTGTTACTGCAAACGGGACGCCTGCTTCATCGAGCCTTGCGTATCTCTTGCCTATGTAGCCCTTCTCATCGAAAATTACAGTAAACCCCGAAGCCGCTAGGGACTCGGCAACTTCCCTTGCCTTTCTGATCATGTCATCGTTTGAAACCAGCGGAAGGACACCTACCACACCTGCAAGCAATGGCCTTGGCAACGAAAGGAGCCTCCTTCCCTCCCTTTCGCTAACCGCGTAGTAAAGCGAAACAAGCATCAGCCTGTCAAGACCGTACGAGGGCTCCACCACATGCGGGACAAACTTCCTTACCTCCTCCTTTTCTACCTCCTCTATTATTTTGTATTCGCTATCCCTTAGCCTGACCTCGCCAAGGTAAACCCCATCCTCCCTTATTTCTGGCTTTAGCCTTGCGAGCTCCTGCCAGTTATCCCTCTTCCTGAGCTCGTCGACTATAAGTCTGACAGACTTCCTTGTGCTCAGAACCCTTCTTTCCTCCGCATAAAGATCAACGCCGCTTTCCCTTGAATGTGATGATAGGTCATAATCTGTCCTATAAGCGAGCCCAGCCACCTCAACCCATCCAAGGTCGTCAAGGTACACTTCGTGGTCAAACGTCTGGGCTGAATAATGGGCCCTTTCCCCCTTTATCTTTTCATAAAACCTCTGCCTGTCAGGAGGCACTCCAAGCGCCTGGACAAACCTGAACGAAAGGTACATAAAGTAAGCCAGCCACTTTGACTTCAGTATTCCTTTTGAAAGAGCCTCCGCCGGGCTGATAAGCTCTGGCTGCCCAGATTCCCTGGCTGCTTCGTGCAGTATTGGAATCTTCACGTTAGATGGCGGCTCAGGAGCGCCTTCATCCTGCGGATCCATGAAAAGCTCAAGCTCCATCATGTGAAACTCCCTTAGCCTTATAACGGACTGTCTGGGCGAGATTTCGTTTCTGAACCCCTTGCCTATTTGCGCAACGCCCATGGGCAGCCTTTTTCTGTTTATTTCATATAGATCCCTGAACTCTACAAATATCCCCTGAGCTGTCTCTGGCCTCAGGAACCCCCTTGAGCCCTCATATGGGCCGATGTTTGTCTCAAACATTGTAAGAAAGGGCCTGACTGACCAGCTTGACGCGCCGCAGCTTGGGCATTTTACGCTGTTATCGTTTAGCATTGCCTCAAGCTCCTCCGCGCTTGCTGATTCTGGGGCGTTTATCCCAGCGTCCTTAAGAAGGTGGTCTGCCCTGAACTTTGCCTTGCATGACCTGCACTCAGCCATTGGGTCCTTAAAGTTGTCAACGTGACCTGACGCCTTAAGGGCTCTGTACGGCATTATTGAAGGGGAGTCGACCTCAAGAAATCCAAATGGCCTTATAAACATTGAGCGCCATAGCTCCTTTATGTCCTGGCTGAGGATAACCCCCATTGGTCCAAGAGTGTAAAAACCGCTTACGCCGCCGTATATCTCATATGATGGCCAGAAGTAGCCCTTTTGTCTTGCTATCCTAAGCACCTCGTCGAGCTTTCCGTCCTGCAACTTTAAACACCACTAACTTCGCTGTTTATAAATGTTGTTTGAAGGCTCAGAGCACAAGTCTGACCCTGGGGGATTTCTCCTTTATCCATGAAATCCTTGACGCAACCCTTTTTCTTATTTCATCAATTCCCTCAGGCTGAATCAGGAGCCTCCCGTTCTCTATGGCCTTGCTGAGAAGGGGCAAATACCCCTCAGGCGGAGTGAATCCTGCTGGCGCTACGATGTCAGCGCCATCGCTGAAGCTCCTGTAAACCTCTTTTCTGCCAGATATGTCCCCGCGCTTTGTCTTTGGCACAAGCCTTCCTTCCTTTTCAACTTCAACGATTTTCATGTTAAAGTCTATAGATGGCGCGTCTGAAACTGAAGTCCCGATCCCGTAGCCATCGACCACATCGTTCATCCTTTCTATGTCGCCCTCATCTATCCCTCCTGATATTATTATCCTTACCCTCTCCCCTCCCCTTCTGTTAAGTTCCCACCTGACCTCCTCGACTATCTTTCTCCAGTCCCCCCTCCTTGAACTTGGGGTGTCAAGCCTCACGCCATAAAGCCTGTCGCCAAGGGCCTGCAACGCCATAAGCGATTCAGCTTTTTCATCGTAATAGGTGTCCACAAGCGCTATTCTTGGAACGTCGCCCTCTATGTGCCTGTCAAATGCAAGCCAGGCATCCCTTGGGTCATCAAAGAGAAGTATAAAGCTGTGAGGCATTGTTCCGGATCCCTTCCTCCCAAGGAGCTGAGCCCCCAGGACGTTGCTGAACCCGTCAAATCCTCCAATGTACGCGCACCTTTCTATTGCAGGCGCAAGCGCAGGATGAGCCCTCCTGGTCCCAAAGCTCAGCAGGAGCTTCCCGTTGCCGGCCTTTAGCCTCATCCTGGCAGCCTTAGTGGTTATCCCGCTTAATGAGCACAGAAAGCCGAGTATTGCTGTCTCATACCTTGCAAAATCCCTGTACCTTCCTTCGACCCTCATTACAGGCTCGTACGCCACATCGTCCTTTGATACAAGGAATGCCTCGCCCTCCGGCATGGCCCAGACGTCCACGGGGATGCCATCAAGGAGCTTTAGAGCTTCGTAGATCCCGGAAACTATGCCCCACCCGTCATCATAAGGCAAATGCCTGGTGTATATTTCAGCAACAACCCTTGGGTTGATCCCCTCCAGATCCATGGCCCTTTCAACGTTAAGAAAATAATAGTCAGTTGTAAGCCCTGCCTTTATTTCATCGTCCTTGGCTATCCAGAACATCCTGTCAACGACGTCCTTCATATACATGATGGGTATTGCGCCGTTTATATTAACGCTTTACCTAACGTTACTGGTTAACCAGCTCAACAACGTTGTCCTTTCCAACCTTCCTGACCTTGACTATGCCCTCACGCTCAAGCCTCTTTATGGCCCTCCATTCCGTTGTCTTTGGAATTACAAGCGCCTGCCTTATTTCGCCTTCCCTGGCTGACCCTCCATGATCCTTCAGATACCTGATTATCTGTCTGTCCAGATCCCTCAGCGATTCGATGCTGCTTGTGCGTCGTCTTCTTCTCAGCACAAGCAGGGAAACGGCTACCGCTAGGACCACGACCGCAGCGACTATTGCGTAATAATAAGTCTGATACGATTGTGTAACGGGGCTTACCTGAGCTGGCGGCGCCAAGATATACCCCACGCTCCAGTTACCTGGGGCTACAGTAAGCAGTATTGACCCGTTAACTACAGATACTGACTCAGGAACCCTGTTTATGTATATGAGCGATGAATTGTAGGGAAGCTGAATTACGGCCGTATAAGGCGTTGATATGTTAAGTGTCCAGCTCAGGCTGTTTTTAGTTATTATGCTTTCAGTGTAGTAATCCACTGTCACGGTTCCGTTATAAGGAGGCTCAAGAGTTATTGTCCCATTCTGAGACACGTATGGCACAGGGGTGCCATTTGTGTAATAGGCGGTTATTAGTTGAGGCGACCCTATTTCTTTGAAAGTTTCAGGCACAAGCGCGGTAACAGACGCATAGTATGTTATGCGCGCATAGCCGCTGGGATAGACAACTATCTTGACAGCTGGCTGCGGCTGGGCAATTACCAGCAACAGCAAAAGCGCTGCTACCGCGGCCCGCATTTACAATTATTCTTTAATGCGCATTAATAAATAAACCGCGCAACACAAACCTATGCCCAGCCAGCGCTGTGGCTCTTTTAGCCGTGCTGAGCATTTAGATTGCCCGCAAAGCTTTGACGACTTGCTGACCGCACGCGTCTATATTGCCATTATAGTACATTAAATGCCACATTTGCTAAGAAATGCGCTTTAAAGATGCATACAAGTTTTTATCCTTACTACGCTTATTTATTTTATGATAAACGTTGGACTTTATTACAGGGTCAAGGAGGGTCATGAAAAAGAGTTTGAACGGATATTTAGTGAAGTTGTAAAGGCGCTTAAGTCATCAAACACTGGTTTTGTCTCCGGAAGGCTTTACAGGGCGGTGGATGACAGCCGGGAGTATCTTATTTACACCGAATGGCAGGACATTGAGTCGTTTAGAGAGTTTGTCAAAAGCAGGGCATTCTCAGAAACACAGGAAGCGGGCAGATCTATACTTGACGGTGCGCCCAGGCATAAGGTTTTTCAGGCATTGGATGAATAAGGCGTTAAATAAAAATGGCTAACGGCGATGAGGGACAGAACAAAAAGGCTTTTAGCTAAAGCGGAAGCCTTATGAAACAAGATCCCCGCTTTCTGCATCATAAAACAGCAGGGATTCAGGATCAAGCCTTACCTTCACCTTGTCGCCTTCCTTTATCTTCCTTTCGCCCGCGTGCTGAGCAATGACTTCAAACCCTCCCAGGTTCAGGTGCAGGTAAATTATTGAACCCATGGGCTCAACCAGGGACACTGTCGCTTCAATGCCCTCGTCAGCTATCCTTATGTGCTCTGGCCTGAAGCCCATTATGGCCCTTCTCTCAGAGCTGAACGATAACCCGGGCAGCTCAACCCTGAGCCCGCCTGCGACAAACGACCATTCGCCGTCCTTCTTTAGCGCTCCCTCTATGAAGTTCATTGAAGGCGAGCCTATGAACCCTGCGGTGAACATGTTTGCAGGCCTCCTGTATATGCTGAAGGGATCAGCGATCTGCATGACCTTTCCTTTGTTCAGGACTGCTATCCTAGTCGCCATCGACATGGCCTCGGACTGGTCATGTGTAACGTATATAGTTGTAACGCCAAGCCTTTCCTGCAGTTCCTTCAGGAACGCCCTTGCCTCAACCCTGAGCTTTGCGTCTAAGTTGCTCAGCGGCTCGTCAAGCAAAAACAGCTTTGGGTCCCTGACCAGCGCTCTGGCAAGCGCAACCCTTTGCTGCTGCCCGCCGCTTAGCTGCCCAGGCTTCTTCTGCAGGAGATCCTCTATGTGCAGCATGCTCGCAACGTCCCTTACCTTGGCGTCTATCTGCGACTTGCTCTGGCCCCTTACCTTTAGAGGAAGCGCTATGTTGTCGTAAACAGTAAAGTGAGGGTAAAGGGCATAGTTCTGAAACACCATTGCTATGTCCCTTTCCTTTGGAGGAAGACTGTTGACGACCTTCCCGTCTATGTATATAAGCCCTGACGTAGGTTGCTCAAGCCCTGCTATGAGCCTGAGCAGCGTGCTCTTTCCTGAGCCAGAAGGTCCCAGCAGGACAAAGAATTCGTGAGGTTCTATCCTGAGGCTTATGTTGTCTATTGCAACAAAGCTGCCGAACTTCTTTGTCAGGTTTTCAAGCACGACCTCAGACATCTAACTCACCCCTTAACTGCTCCAAGGGTCCATCCCTTAACCAAATATTTCTCTGCAACAAGCCCTACTATGAGCGACGGTATAAGAACAAACGTACCAGCTGCGGCAAGGCCTCCCCACGCAAAGCTTTTCTCTATCACTATAAACCCGGTTAAGAACAAGGGCGCCGTCTGGGCACCGCTTGGGAAAGGAGAGTATGTCAAGACCAACGCGTAGAGCATTTCGTTCCAGATGTTCATAAAGTTAATCATAAATGCAACTGCTATGCCAGGAGCCGCCATCGGCATGCTTATCCTGGCAAATATGTTAAACGTTGAAAGCCCATCTATCTGTGCCGCCTCTTCCACGCTTTTTGGCAGATCGTTAAAGAACCCCATTAAAAGCCAAGTTGACATTGGGGCCGTAAGGCTTAGGTAAACAGCTATCAGGCCCCACCAAGTGTTTATCCATCCTGCCTTTGATATCATTAAAAAGTACGGAAGCATAAACGCGGACTCAGGTATCATCATCATAAAAAGTATAAGCCTGCTGAGCCATATGTTCCTGATGTACCTGACAAGGCCATAGGCTGCTGGAGCGCCTATCAGTATTGTGCCTATTGCAGATGCCCCTATTGAAGCTATGAAGCTATTTATTACCCATGGTATGCTCCCTACGGCTGTCTGACTCAGCGCGCCATAATATGTGCCCTGAGCATAATAGTTGTTAAGCGTTATCTTTAGGGGGATAAACACAGGGGGGTATGAAAATATTTCAGAGCTGACCTTTAACGAAGTTATCACCATCCAGTATATTGGGAAGAGAGCTATGGCGGTAGCTATCAGAAGAACTACAAGTAGAAGCAGGTTAAACCTGTTCATGGTCGCTCAACCCCAGATACTTTTCAACTGACGTAAACTTTAGCACCAAGAACACAAAAACGCCGACTATAATCAAAAAGAGTATTGAGAGGGCAGCGGCATATCTGAAGTTAAAAAACGAAAAGCCCACCTGATATATATAATAGCTCAAGATGTATGTGGAATAGCCGGGCCCTCCGCTTGTCACTTCATACACAAGCGCAAACCCCTGTAGTATTCCTATTGAGTTCAGCAAAAAGGCCACAAGCATTATTGGCCTTATCAGCGGAAGCGTTATGTACCGGAAAGTCTGAAAATGTGACATGCCATCTACCTCTGCAGCCTCGTAAAGCTGCTTCGGTATTGTCTGAAGGCCTGCAAATATTATTAAAAATACAAACGGTATGTACTCCCATCCATTTGCAATTATTATTGTAGGCATCGCAAGGTTTGTGCTGCCAAGCCAGTTTATGGAGTACTTAGCTATTCCTAGAGCCTTAAGGATGTAATCCACAGGCCCGTATGTTGGGTTGAATATTATTATCCACATAAGGCCTATGACAACGGGCGAAACCGTCAGGGGGACGAAAAGAGCCCCCTTAAAGAACCCCTTAAGCCTGCCGCTGTAGGCGTTAAGCACTACTGCAAGCAGGAAGCCTATCCCAAACTGAAGAGCAGCCGACCCGGCATAGTAATAAAACGTGTTTATCAGACTTACCCGAAGCAAGGGGTCGCTTGCCATCTTGGCAAAGTTGGCAAGCGTAAGGCCCCCATTGCCTGTAAACGCATAGCTGAAGAGCAGATAAAGCGGATATATAAAAAATATTAAAAAATAAGCTAAAAGAGGTATAATAAAAAATAAACCGATTTTTTGAGCGCGACTAAGCTGCAAAGCCGCTCGCCGTGTATATCATTGAGCCCTCAAAGTTAAACGTTATTCCAAGCGGCTGTAGCAGCAGAGGATAGGTCAATGCAAACGAAGGCCCTGAATATATTGGTATATGAAGCCCTGACACTTCAGAAGTTATAACGCTTGCCGCCTGCGCTGGCGTTATAGACATTGATGCTAGGTAAGGTATTTCTCCCTGTATGTAGGTTATGAGCTGTGAGGCATATGGCTCATTAGGCACGCTTGGGACCGAGTTTTGCATGTACTTTGTTATCAGGTTTATGTCTGAAGCTGGCAGCAGTCCATGGCTTATTATGTACTGCATTCCAGAGTATCTGAACGGCATTAAGTACTGAAGCGTGAAATAATACACTGACTCGCTGGGGCTGGTTGCAAATTCAAGAAACGAAACAGCAAGCGGTATATTTTTGCTGTACTTGTATATACCATAGGCCACGCCGCCAAGTATGCTTACCCCACCTGGCGGGTTTGCGGCTATAGCCCAGTCATTTGAAATCGATGAATTTCTAAGCGCAAGCATTGCAGGCGTCCAGTACCACAGCAGCGGCGCCACGCCGCTTCCAAACGTCCCTGGGGTGGCCAAGTATGTGTCAGAGAATTCGTCAGCGCTGTCGTTTTCAAACGCCGCAAGGTAGTTTATTGATTCCTTGAATATCGCCGTGTTTGTTAAAATCTGACCGTTGCTTGTATAGAAGACGCCGTACGGTGGCGTTACTGGCCCATAAACTGAATCCATGCTTACCCTTAGCGGAGCCATAATTGCCGCAAGCTGGTAGGTCATGTCGCCGCCGGTGGCATCGTTCGGGAAAACTATGCCGTACTTGCTTCCATGTTTGCCGTTGAAGAAGTTGGCTATGTCAAGCAGTTGCTGCATTGTAAGCGTGGTGTTTGGATTGCCAGGGTTTGGAAGCGGGTAGCCGTACTCCTGCTCAAACAGATGCTGGTTTGTAGCGTTCTCAAAGAAAGATGGCCTGTAGTAAAGCAACATGACGTCGCCAAAGAACGGTATGCCATAAAGCGTGTTGCCAAACTTGAACTGGTTTATCATCGTAGGTATTATATCTGAAAAGTTATAAGATGCCGGAAAGTACTCTGGATTGTTTACATAAGGCGTTAGGTTTAGCAGGTACGGCTGAAGCTCGCCCAGCCATGGTGAGTTCGGGAAGTAAATGATGTCGTATACGTCCTCGTTTGCCTGGAAAGCCGTAAGATAGCTCTGAAGAGCTGTTCCAAATGGTAGGTCGACCAAGTGTATTGTAACGCCTGGGTGCTGCGCCTCAAAGTCGCTGGCTATTTTCTGAAGAGCTATGTCGTTTTCGCCGCTGGTGGCCACCACTGTTATAGAACCCGTTAGCACGGGCTTCTTTGGAAGCGTTGAAAGGTAATATTCGTAACCCCCAACCGCTGCAATAACTATAATGATAATAGCTACAACAGCTATGGTAATTCTACCTATTGAGCGCTTTTTGCCCATAGCGAGTTATAGATAATTAACAAATTATTAATAAACATTTCCTTCGCAAGAAGTTACTTTTATTACACTAAAGCAAAAAATCGTCGTTTAAACTTCTATTTTAGCAAATATATTAGGCCCGGACCTGTGCAGAAGCTCAATTGCGGCTAGCGCAACCTTCGTCTCCTTTATCCATCCTTCCTTAAGAGCTTCGGGCGTCTTTTCGGGTATGATTTCACCTCTTGAAAAGTTTTCTGATGCCGCAAGTATGCTGCCCGCCTTCAGCCCCCTGAGCCTGGCAACTGTAAATATTGCGGATGTCTCCATGTCAAGGCTAAGAACGCCAAGGCCTGTCATCTTTGATATGAATCTTCTGTCTTCTGCATAAAATGCGTCATCAGTTGCAACAAGGCCCACGTGGTACCTGAACCCAAGCCTGTCCCTTAGCCTTTCAGCAGATAGCATGAGCGCGAAGAGCACATCCGAGCTTGGAACAGCTGGAAAGCGTTCTGGCTCATACATTCTGGTTGTGCCTTCGTTTTTAACGGCGCCATTTGGTATTATTAAATCGCCTATGTCTATCTGGGGCTGAAGCGCCCCTGTGCTGCCTGTTCTTATAAATACCTTTGCGCCTATGTTTGCAAGCTCTTCAACAGCTATGGCCGCTGCCGGCGCGCCCATTCCCGTGCTCATCACCGTCACCTTTATGCCGTTATAATAACCTGTCTTGGCGTAATACTCCCTGTTGTTCCCGCTAAGCTTAACGTCCTGTAAAAGCGCTGCCATGAGATCAACCCTCGCCCTGTCCCCTGGCAAAAGCACGTAGTCGGCTACATCGCCTGGGCCCATCTTTAGATGATACTGAATTCTTCCGCTGCCTGCCTCCTTCTTGTCCATCAGGATAAAAGTGTAAGGTGCCTATTTTAAGCTGTTCCTAGCGGCTTACCATGTCCACTAAAATGCCGACTCCTTTTTCCTCTGCGCGCCTCAGAACAGCTGATGCAGTTGCAATGTCCTGAATGGCTAATCCTGTCGAATCAAACACAGTTATTTCCTTTTCGCTACCCCTTCCCTTAACCTTTCCAATTAGCACATCCCCCAGCTCCCCAGATATCATGCTTGGCTTGTATATTCCCTTAGAGATGGGGACGTTTACCTCCCCTGAATGCGTAGCCTGTTCCATGTCATCCACTATGACCCTGGCGTCAAGCAGTATCTTCGGGTCAAGCTCCTCTTTGCCCGGTGCGTCGGCGCCTATGGCATTTATGTGGGCGCCATCACTTACCCACTCTCTCATTACAACCGGCCCTGTGGCCGGGGTTGTTGTAACTATAACGTCAGCCCCGCTTACGCATTCCTTTACGCTCTGTGCGATATCCGCTTTTATTCCATTTTTTAGAGCGAATTCGGCGAAGGACTTTGAAGACGCTGAGGACACATCATAGGCTCTTGCCCTGAACGTGCCTAGAACCTCCTTTATCCCGAGCAACTGAAACCTGGCCTGAACGCCGGCCCCCACAAATGCTACAACGCCAGAGCCCTTTCTTGCCATTTCCCTTACTGCCAGTGCACCAGCGGCCCCAGTCCTCATTGAGGTTATCAGCGTGCCGTCGATGACTGCGATTGGCTCCCCGGTCTCTGGCTTCAATAGAAGTATTGTTGCCATAACAGTTGGCAATCCCCTTTCCCTGTTCTTCACGTGGACGTTTACGACTTTTACCCCTGCGGCGTCGATGGAGGGCATGTAAGCTGGCATAACCCTGTAGTCGCCAGCGTGTTCCTTTATGAAAACATAAACCTTTGGCGGCATTTCAACTTTTCCAAGCGCCTTTTGTCTGAATGCCTCTTCAACCGCGCCGATCGTGTCCTTCATTGTTAAAAGGCTTTCAACGTCCTTACCTGTTATTATCCTGACCGGCATAAGCTGTATGTAGGCTCGACGTATTTTAAGTTTTTGAAAAATAAACGCGTGTTTTTGCCTTCGTTTTTTAAAATATTTTCCTGTTGTTTTTAAAATTTTTAACTCATATAATTACTGGCAGGTCAGGGTTGTCAAGCTGAACAGCTCTACCATCATAGTGCATGGAGATCGCTTTGATCATGGAGCCTGAAGCCCTTGCCTCAGCTAACAACGTTTTAATTTCTGGATCAGCAGATGAGTTTGGCGTGAACGCCTTTGCACCAGGCAAAGCGGCTATAAACACCACCGCCGTCATAATGCCATCCTTAAGCGCCGAAATTATGTCCCTCAGTTGTCTTTCGCCCCTTTCGCTCCTACAGTCAGGGTACATCGCAACGTCTCCTGGGCCTCTCATAACCGCGCTCTTAACTTCGACCATTACCTTTGAGCCACCGCAGTTCAGCAGATAATCAAGAACAGATCTTCTTAGCCTTGGAGATCGTTTAGCAACAGCGCATCCTGCAGCCCACGGCAACAAGCCAAGCGCTATGGCACGCTCAAACGCCAGCATTTGGAGCCTTGTATTTATTAGGGCGGCGCCTTCAGGACCATCTTGCACAGCGATCAGCTCATACGCCGTCTTCTTTGGCCGTTCTCTCTTCATGCAGTAAGCTTCGCTTCCAAGAAAAATGTACTCCTGAAGCCTGCCCGTGTTGTTAAGGCTAGCTAGGCCGGTTGTTCCGTTTACCGCGACTTCAACAACAAATCTGTTAAGCCTTTTCTGAATCGTGCATCTTTCTGATCTTAATTCAATAAGGGCTATCAATAAATAAAAGGCTTAGATAGCGATATTTTTACGTTGCCTCAAAAGGCCCACCAGGGACCAGGGCCCAATGGGGGCAGAGTTAAAGCCTTCAGGGAATACCGGCCATTTGCCTTTGTCAGGACTCCGTATGCTACGAGCATGTCAAGATAGGGCTCTAGGGAATAGTTTATTTGAACGCCTGCGGCCTTGGCTACGTATTCCTTTATTTCGGATTCATTCTTTGGGCCCGAAGTAAGCGATGCCATTATAAGCCCTCCAAACCCACGAGGCCATCCCCACGCGCCTCCTCGTCTTCCAAACCCCATTCCGCATCCGCGCATATCTAATCACCGATATATCGTTAAACCGATATAAATATAAGCTTTTCTGAAAGGTTAAAACTATATTTCATCAAGGGCGTTTATCAAAACATGAAACATTGCAATTTAAAGTCGTTAAGAGCACTGGGCTAGTCATCAATTGTTTAAAAATAAAAAAATTGTTTACGCTGAAACATCGTATCCAGCTAGGCTCTTCCCGCCGGTTTCATACCCGTAAAGTTGCCAAGCTAAAGCCGCTATGAGACCTATTGCAAATATTCCAAACACGGCTCCAAATGAGTAGTTAAGCGGAAGCACACGATACGACATTGCCATCACTGTTACGCCCGTTGTAACCCAGACCAGCATCCTGACTATAGATACCATGGTGCCGCGAGTTCTTGTTGGGAAAAGCTCAGGAGTCAGCATTGCCCTAACGCCCCAAGTAAGCTCTGTTGGAACAAACAGAGCGGTCATTATAGCTAAAAGCGGTATGCCAGATGTTGCCCTTGTTATTTCAACGTAAATCCAAAGAATCGCCCACAATGCCACCAGCAGGCCAAAAGCCACGCTTGCCGCAGACTTTCTAGAAACCCTGTTTGCTATTAGAGCTCCAAATATGACGCCCACAACAGCCATGGTAAGCCCACCGATAATTGGCACTAAAGAGGCCACCGAGTTTGCAAAGTAGAAGTAGGCAACGTTGTATGTTATCCAAACAAACGCCACGTCTTGAACTATGCCTATTAACAGTATTATTAGAAATCTGAATGCCACACCTGAGGTAGGAATGACTTTCTCCGTTTCACCAATTTCAACGCTTTTCCAGGCGTTTTCAACGTCATTAGAGGCGCCTTTGCTTACAGCCTGCCAAGGAAGGCTTTCCTGAACCCCAAAATAGCCTATAACCATCGCTATAAGGGGCGCTATCAGCATTATAGCGTACGCCAGCTCCGACTGGGCTGCAGAAAGTCCAATAAAAAGCGGTATGAACGTCATAGCAACTCCAAGGTTCCCAAAGTTCTGAACTATAACCTCTATGTTTCCTCTCCATCTGGCAGGAACGGCCTCAGATATCACCGTTAATATTGGGGTTTCAAGGCCTATTGCGGCCATGCCAATTAACACAAACGAAGCCGCTATTGCAAAGACGTTTGCCGGGGCTGCAAGAAAAACTACAACCCCCACGACTATCATGGCAGCCACAAGCAAAAACGAGTTCCTTCTTCCAAGCCTGTCTGCTATAAGTCCAGCAACTAGGCATCCGATGCCACCTGCTATGTACGGTAGACTAAACCCAAGAAATGAATACCGGCTAGGGAGAATGCTGCTGACCGCAATAACCGGGCCGTAACTTTCTGCTATTCCAAACACAAGCATCGCCATGCCGAGCGCGACAACAGTTAGCCAGGGAAGTCGAACGCCCTTTTCCGTGGCCGCTGGGACCTCCTTAACCCTTTGGCCTTTTCTCGACATCAATACATGCCTTATAATGTTATATTAAAATTTTACTGTTAAGAAAGCTCAAGACCTGCATTTACATAGAACATTTTTACACTTAACGCATAACGTTAGAGGGCGTTCCGAGCGCTTTCCTTAACCGCTAAGTTTATGATGCCCTGAATAAACATATTATTAAAATGATAATATCAAACGTACGGCTAAGAGGAAGGGAAGGGCTTTACGATGTAGAGGTTAAAGATAAAAAGGTTGTAAGCATTAGGCCTCACGAAAGCGGCTCTGGGGACGTTAACGGCATGGGCATGCTATTCACTAGCTCATTTGTAGTCCCCCATGTGCACATAGACAAAGTTGAAACGGGGCCAATTGTTGAAGATAAAACGGTGTCAATTTATCAGCTAGGCAGCGCCCCTGCCGCTGCTATAGATGCCGCTGCAGAGGTAAAAAAGCACTATAACGAGGAATCAATATACTCAAAGGTGAAGCTCAGGCTTCTGGAAGCGGTGAAGTATGGCGTAACCGACATAAGGGCATTCGTTGACGTCGACAGCTATGCAGGCCTGACTGGCCTTAGAGGTGTTAAGAGGGCCAGGGACGAGCTGGCTGACCTTATAAATGTGCAGCTTGTGGCATTTCCGCAACAGGGAATTCTTAGGGACAAAGGGGCGGAGGACATCATAAAGGACGCATTAAAGAATGGGGCTGACGTAGTGGGTGGAATACCATGGATAGAAAAGGAGGAGAACCAGTTGGAGCACATAAGAATAGCCCTCACAATTGCAAAGGAAGAAAAGAAGCCTGCGGCCTTCCTTGTTGATGACGCCCCTGATCCAAAGCTCAGAACGGTTGAAATGCTTGCAGAAGAGACAGTAAGGCTTGGGCTTGTTGGGCAGGTTGAGGCTTGCCATGCCAGGGCCCTTGAGCTTTACGAGAAGGAAAGGCTTAGAAAGGCCCTTGATCTTATAAAACAGGCTGGGATCTCACTTATTACAAACCCGCACACAGGGAGGTACCATCTGCCTGTAAGAGAAGCCATTTCAGCAGGCGTGAACGTTGCCCTTGGGCAGGACGACTGCAATGACGCATATTATCCATACGGTAGATGTAACATGCTTGAGGTTGGGTTTCTGGCATCGCACCTGTTGTTCATGATGGGAAAAGACGAAAGGGAAACCATTATGGACATGATAACTGTGAGGGCTGGGGAGGCAATAGGCGTTAAGGGGCTTGGGGTTTATGAAGGCGCTCCCGCAAGCCTTGTGCTTTTAAAACATGACAATGTGCGCGATTCGTTAAGGTACCACGATGGCGTCCTCCTGAGCATGAACAGGGGAAGGCTGGTCTACGGGGAAATATAGGCCTCTTGCTGTGCTTGGAACTTCATCCGGAGCCGGCAAAAGCCTAGTTGCTTCTGCGATCATAAGGGCGCTTCACAAAAGAGGCATCGATGTAGCACCGTTTAAGCCTATAAATATATCACTTAACGCTGGGGTTGGCGAAGGCGGTGAGATGGCGTACGCCCAAATAGTTCAGGCAAGAGCAGCTGGGCTCGAGCCTGAGGCGTGCATGAATCCAGTTCTCGTAAAGCCTGAGGAGAACGGAATGCACGTGATTATAAGGGGAAAACACGCGCTGACCTCAAGCTTCAATTCCTTAAACTCTCGCAACGTGCAGGAGAGGCTTTTCGATGAAGCCATGAACTGTTTTATAAAGCTTGAAAAAGAGCACGACCTTATAGTAATTGAGGGGACAGGGTCTCCAGCAGAAGTAAATATGCCAAACACCTTGGGCATGAGCTTTATAAGATCCGTTAAAGCCAAGTTTATCCTGGTTTCTGACGTTTATAGAGGCGGATCTTTTGCATCCGTGCTTGGGACGCTTGACGTAATAGGAAAGGATGGCTTCATAGGAGCTGTGCTGAACAGGATGGCAGGTGACGCCAAGTACATAGAAAACGCTTTTCAGATAATGAGATTTAAATATGGGATTAACATCCTTGGCGTCCTCCCGATATATGACCTGACGCTTCCATGGGAGGACTCGTCGGATATGCCAAAGCCAAAGAACGGAAGCGTTAAATTCCTTGTTATAACCGCCCATTATATGTCGAACTTTACGGATGTTTACCCGTTGTATTTGGTTGACGACACGGGGGTCTCGTTCATGCCATATTATGTTGATGGATTTGATGCTGTTATTATACCGGGCTCAAAAGTAACTGTTGCGGACGTAATTCAGCTAAAACGCGAAGGTGTCGATGAAGATCTAAGGGCCGCGGCCTCTGGTGGAAAGCTGGTGATGGGGCTTTGTGGAGGCTTCCAAGCGCTTGGAACAAAGATTATCGATTATGTGGAAAGCAGGGCTGGGGAGGTTGACGGGCTTGGCCTGCTACCTAACAAAACGCTAATGGAAGGACAGAAGGTTGTTTCAAGATCATCCGGATACGTGATTGCAGGGCCTGGAGCTGGGGTCCATGTTTCAGGGTATGAGATACACTATGGCAAAACCGAAAGCATTAATCCCCATTTAATAATAAATAAAAGGAACGGCTCAGAGGTAACTGCGCCTGATGGGGAGGTGCAGGGGAACGTCATAGGAACATATCTTCACGGCATCCTTGAAAACGATAGTTATTTATTATCTCTCATTAACATGCTCAGGGCAAAAAAAGGCCTGCAGCCCCTTAATCTCCCAGTCCCGCTCAGCTATGAACCAGCTCTTGATCTTCTTGCAAATGAGCTCGAAAAAAGGATTAACGTTGACAAAATACTCTCGGCATTAAAGGCTTAGGCGGTTCCGTATCTAGAGAGTATTGCTCTCTTGATGAAGTCATTTATTATAAGATTAAAGAGAACAGCAAGCCCTAAGAGGACAAGCACCTCTATTATGGGTATCGGGTGCAGCCCAGGTATTCCATGCCAGGATATTAAAGTCGCAAGGGCTATGTCCGCAACTATTGATACCGCAAGCGTCCTGCTGGGAGCTGAAGCCCAGAACGGGCCCCTCTCTCTTACTACCAGTATTGTCAGCATCCCTGCAAACATTAGTATATCAAACCCATAGGTGTTAAGCGCGCTTATGTTGCCCAGCAGGCCGAAGTACCTCACGCCTATGTACATCATGAACAGCGATTCTACTACGGAAGCTATGCCTATCAGCATTGATACTTTGACAAGCCAGTTAATATCCCATCTGTCTGGCTTTCTGGAATATCTCACGTTATCAGTTGATATTGATATTGTTACAAAGTCTATAAGGAAAAGCAAAAGCAGAACATCAAATGCGTTCACTACAAATACATGCCACAGGAAAAGCGCGGCAACAACAAAAACTACTATCTGGAACGTCTTGACAACCTTGTTAAATATCCACGTAACTATCCTTTGATATATCATTCTGCCTGTCTTGACAAGGTCTACTATGTTTATCAGACCCTCCCTAGTCAGCACCACGCTTGCGGCGGCCTTTGCTACATCTGTCGCAGTGCTTACGGCTATGCCCACCTCGGCCTGTTTTAAGGCAGGCGCGTCATTAACGCCATCGCCAGTCATGCCCACCACATGCCCCTTTGATTGTAAGGCCTTCACTATTGTATATTTGTCCTCAGGATAGATCTCAGCGAATCCAGAAGCCTGCTCAGCGACCTCAGCTACCTTTTCTTCGTCCTTTATCTTTCTCAGCTCTGAGAAGCTTGCTATGTTGTCGCCTATTCCTACCAGCCGACCCATCTGAGCCGCTATGGGCCTTGCATCCCCGGTAAGCATCTTAACTGAAACGCCAAGAGCCTTTAGCTCCTCTATTAGTTGCTTTGAGTCACTCCGAGGCCTATCATAAAGCCCTACCATGCCAATAAGCTCAGCCCTTGAATCGTCAATAATCCCAACTGCTAGGCTCCTGTAACCTTTTTCCGCCATTTCAGAAATTGCGTTCTCGACCTTCTTCTTTGTATCCTCATCAAGCTTGCAAAGCTGCATGATAACATTCACCGCGCCCTTGACGACCTTAACTTCCTTGCCGTCAAGCGCTATAACTGCCTCTGTCCTCTTTGTGGAGGGGTCAAACGGTATAAACTGCTTTACCTTATACTTTGAAAGATCTACGCCCCTCTCCCTTGCGCTCCTTATGAACGCAATATCTATGGGATCCTGGTTTGCTTCCTCAGAGGCAAGGGCTCCATATGCAAGCACTTCGTCCTCGCTGTGCCCATTAAGCCCAACAACCTCAACAACGGCAAGCCTGTTTTCCGTTATGGTTCCTGTCTTGTCCGCGCAAAGCGTGTCCATGCTTGCCGCATCCTCTGATGCGCTTAGCCTTGTAACCAAAACGCCCTTCTTTGCAAGTTCAAGCGATCCGATTGCCATTGTTATGGTGAACATTGCAGGAAGGGCCACGGGTATTGCTGATACCAGCAGGACCAGCGCCAACGGCACCACCTGTATTATTCCTACACCGTTCAGAACAGATATCGTGGCGCCTGCTACAAGCAAAACCACCACCATTACAAGCAACCACCTGACAACCTGAGATATGACCTCCTCCATGTGAAGCTTTGGCCTTGCAACGTTGACAAGCTCTGTGGTCCTTCCAAAGTAAGTTCTTGAACCAGTTCCAACGACTATACCCGTTGCTTCTCCTCTCCTGACTATTGATCCCGAGTACACCAAATCCTCCCTTTTTCTGCTTACAGGAAGCGACTCGCCGGTTAAAGCTGACTGATCAACGTCAAGGTCTCCTTCAAGAATCCTGATGTCAGCCGGCACAAAATCGCCTGCCCTAACCCGGACTATGTCTCCAGGCACAAGCTCCCTTGCAGGTATGACCTTCCAAGAGCCACCCCTGAGCGCCCTGGCGTTTACATGTAGTTTTTGTTTAAGGGCCTCCAGGGCCCTGTTTGCCCTTTCCTCCTGTGCGTATCCAAGAACAACGTTTAGAAGCAGCAGCGCAGTCACAACGTAGAAATCAAGAAAGTTTTTCATTACAAGCGTAAGCGCCATTGTGACTTCCAACATATAGGATGTAAGTCCGGTAAATTTCTTCAGAAGCCTCTTTATGCTAGACTCCTTTTTCTCCTCAACCTCGTTGTATCCGTACTTCCTTGCCCTTTCCCTAACTTCTTCATCAGAAAGGCCCTTAGAAACGTCAACGCCGAGCTCCCTTATTACATCGTCAAGAGATGGGAGCTTCTCGTTTTTCATGCCTTTCCCTCCTGCCATTGCGCTTTAAAGCGTTTCTGCAAAAAGGCCGTTTGTAAAATATTTTATCAAAAATTTTAAATCAGATAAACTGTTATATAAAAACGTTTATGTTATATGATCATTTATTTCTATTAAATAATAAACCAAATTCCGGTAAAACTGCTGAACAAAGGTTTTATATCGCTTCTATTATAACATGCAAAATGCATGATGAATACGACGTGATCGTAGTTGGCGCAGGCCCAGGAGGCGTATCGTCAGCGCTTTCCGCCTCCAGGGCAGGTGCAAGGGTTCTATTAATAGAAAGGGAACCTGCAATTGCCGCCTGGAAGCCATGCGGCGAAGCCACATCTGAGTCAACGTTTAGAACAGTTGGCCTTAAGCCAGAACCGCCTTTGATAGTAAGGAAGGCCAACGCCATAGTCTATGCGCCAAACGGATCCAGCATAACAATAGACCAAGAAGGATATGCAATAAACAAGACGTTTCTCCTGCAGGAAGTTGCTGCTAAGGCTGCTGAAGCAGGTGCAGAAATACATGTAAGGGAAGAGTTTGAGGGATTTGAAAGAAAGGATGGAGGGGTGCTGCTAAAGACCAGCAGGGCCACTTACAGGGCAAAGGNNGATAATAGGTGCTGATGGCTATCATTCATCAGTAGCAAAGGTTGCTGGTGTAAAGGAGAAGTCGGAGCCAATACCTACAGTACAATACATTATGGCCAACGTTAAGCTGAAGCACCCATATTCGGTCAGGTTTTACCTTGGCAACGAAATTGCACCAAAGGGTTACGCCTGGATATTCCCCAAGACGGATGACATCGCAGAAGTTGGCATAGGCGTTAGAGGCGCAGTTGCTAAGGAATATCTTGACAGGTTTGTTAAGGAACACCAGGACGAGCTCGGCAATGCAAAGGTAATAGATTACAGGGGTGCCCCCGTTCCGATAGGCGGGCTTATAAGTCAAGCTGTTCAGGACAACCTTATACTTGTAGGTGATGCGGCTGGCACGGTAATACCGTTTACTGGCGCTGGCATACACTCATCACTTGCAGCAGGGCTTGTTGCAGGCGAGGTAGCCGCGGATTCTGTTAACAGAGGCGATCAGAGCGCGTCCTTTTTATCAGCCTTCTATGAAAGGTACAGGAATCCATGGGGAGAAAGGATAGCCAAGAGCCTTAAGGCCATGAGGCTTTTTGAAAGGCTTTCCGACGATGACCTGAATTCTCTTGCCGAAGCACTTAGCGCAAACGATGTTCTTGACATAGCAAACGGGCTTGACGTTGTTAAGGTTGCAAAAAAGCTTATGTCGCACCCAAGGCTAGCGCTTAAGGTCGGAATGGCTCTTCTTCAGATCAGTAGTACATAAAGCCACTGAACTCGCCTATGTAATTTTTCCAAGAAACCCTTATGTTTAAAACCTGAGAAAGAGGGGGACCTTCCCAGCACCTTTCAATGAGCTTCTCTATGTCGCCCTTTTCTCCTTCAACAACTATATGCACCGTTCCGTCAGGCATGTTTTCAGCGTATCCGGTCAGCCCAAGGGCATCAGCGCTCCTCTTTACAAATGCCCTGTAGCCAACGCCCTGCACAAGCCCCTCCACGACTATGTCAGCTCTTGCCGACGGCATTGGATGACACCTAGATGAGTCTCTGGCCTTCAGCGTTATATTAAGGTTTGCAGCCTTCTGTTAAAACGACGCTGAGTTCCATGCCGTTTTTGTCAAAAGCCCTTATTCTGTCAGGGTACCCTACTATCATTATTACAGGGCCGTAGCCGTAAAGAAGGTCCTCTGCCGATGGCAACGCGACGCCTGATGGATGTGAATGAACAGATCCTATTAGCCCCATCCCTGCAGGGAGAGCCGATGCATTGAAATACGCCCTGGTCCTGCCGCCCCTTACAAATGGTGGTATTACAACAGACTCTATGCAGGCAATGTTCTTGTTGATTTTTCCGCGTAGCAACAGCAGAACCTCGTTTGGGTAGCCCTCCCTTACGTATTCAATTATTCCCTGTATTAGCTCCTCTGGCACAAGCACTTTGGCTATCATTAAACGCCAAATGCTCGATAAAAAGATAAACAATTCGCCTTTTTCGAATGATCAAAGTTCCAGCTTATTTTACACCATAAACGTTACTGCCAATAAATTGCAGGCGGCCAAGGAAAGTGATGCCGATTGCCTTATGTAAGCTTTAGTCGTATAACGTAAAAGACCACTATAAACGTTGAAACCACTGTGGAAAGCGCCCATGGCCACCTAAATCCAAGTCCGGTTGGGAGGCCTGAAAGGAAAGGGCCGAGTATTGATCCCAGCCCTATTGAAGATTCAAATATTCCGGTTCTCAACCCAACGCCCCTGGAAATCGAGCTTACTATCCCCAAAAGAACGTTAAAGTACATGAGCCCTTCCCCGAACATTACAAGCGAAAGCGAAACTGCCTGAAGCGCAAGGCCCTTGCCAAAGTACACGCCTGCTAGGAACAGCTGAAGCGCAAGGCCTGTCAGAAGCGTTGCGCGCGAATTATTATTTATAACAACCCCAGAGATCAAAAAGGCTAGGACCATGGCCGCTCCAGAAACCGCTGAAACTATGCCTGTTCCCAGCACGCCTAGACCTATCTGCTCACCATAAGCTGGATAAAATGAAGTTATTACGCTATAGTTAAATCCGAATATAAACACCGGCAGAACTATGTCGTAAACTGTGCTTAGCCGGCCCGCGTTGATAATTCGTTGTTCAGGGCCTGCCTTTCCTATCGAGACGCCGACCAGGGCACCTGCAATTGATAAAGCTGAAACTAATATAGCCGCTGTGAGTATATCTTTAACAAGAAACGCCCCTATGTAAGGAGCTAAGGATGCCGCCACGCTCCAGGAAAGCGTGTAAATCATTACAGATCTTTCGAGACTACCTCCTCTTGCGACCTGCGAATAGGCCTCTATTGCTGGCCATACCATGGCCATCCCAACTGCCTCACCTCCCCTGATAGCAATCAAAAGGTAGGGCTCCCTTACAAACGGATATGCCATTACAACACACGCATATGTGGCCAGTCCTGCGGCTATCATCCTCCCATACCCTATTTTTTCAGATATCGATCCAAAGTAAGTTGCAAGAAATATATAGACAAGGCCATAAGACGCCCCCATCATTCCAAGCACAAAAGGTGTGGCCCCAAGGCTTACCGCGTAAATTGGGGCTATAAAACGCACTGTTGAAAGCGGTAGCTGAGAAAGCGAAGATATTAGAAAAAGCAGCATTATCTTTTTGTTTGCCATTTCAATAGCACATACATTTATCAGCCCAAAGAATTTAAGCGTTAAACAACTGCATGCCCAAATATGAGGCTTGCTTGATTTACGCTAACATCTGCGATAAAGACGTTAAAGAACTATGGCATGGCGGTTTTATGCGTTCAACGCAACCGGAGACGGATGTGTTTGCTTGGCGAGCTGCCCTGTCTCAAACGGCTGGGCTCTCAATCAATCATAACAACTGTGCTATCATATGCGGAACCCGTGGAACCTAAGGTGAGTTAACTGCCACATTTTAGTCGCTTTTCGTATTTGACCGTGGTCCATTTGTTTTGGCATCAACATTAAAACCGTTGAACGCCAAAAAACGAATCGCTGATAATTTGTTGCATTGCTGAAAATTAGTTTAAATTAATATCGCATTAGCAAAAACTCTTCCTATACTAACACGGCCAATTAAATGCGTTTGTTGTTAATCTGTTTGCGAGTATCAATGCAGCATGCATTCCATTACACAATATTCTTAAATATTAGCACCTTAAGGGCTTAATGTTATGTCTTTCATGGAAGCTATTGGCTTTATTGCCGGCACTCTGACAACGGTTGGAATAGTGCCTGAGATAATCAAGGTTATAAAAACAAGAGATACCCGGGGCATTTCGCTAACCTGGCTTTTTATCATGCTTTTTGGATCAGCGCTTTGGGTTGCTTATGGAAGCTCTATAGGCTCGGCGCCAGTGATTATATTTAACGTGATTGGCGTTGCGCTTTATGCGCTTTTTATAGCTGTAAAGCTAGCAGGCAGCACGCGGGCTAGCCCTTAACCACTCCTATTGGCCTGAGCCTAGCAACCCTCTTGGCAAGGCCGGCTAATTCCGTGGCTTCAGCTACAAGGTCCACATCCTTGTAGGCAAGTGGCGCCTCCTCTGTAACTGTGTCCTTGCTTGCTGCCCTTAGCTCTATGCCTGCCTTCCCCAGCTCCTCAACAAGCTCCTTATAGGTCCAAGTTCTTTTTGCCGCCGACCTGCTCATATATCGCCCTGCTCCGTGAGCCGCGCTGCCAAAACTGAGCTCTTCGTTTGTGCCGACCCCAACCATTACATAGCTTCCCGTCCCCATACTCCCAGGTATTAGCACTGGCTGCCCTATTTCCCTGTACCTTAAAGGTATAAGCTCAGAGCCTGGCCCGAAAGCTCTGGTTGCACCCTTTCTGTGTATTATGACCTCTACCGCTTTGCCATCAACCCTGTGAACTTCCCGCTTTGCTATGTTATGGGCCACATCGTAGACCAGCCTCATGCCAAGCTTTTCTGGATCCCCAATTATCCTGAAGCTGTTCCTGACCTGGTGTGTTATGAGCTGCCTGTTTGTCCATGCAAAGTTAGCCGCGCTTATCATTGCCCTTATGTAATCCTGCCCTTCCTGTGACATGAATGGAACCGCTGCAAGCTCCCTATCAGGCAACTTTATCCCGTACTTCCTGAGAGCCCTCTCCATCACCTGAAGGTAGTCGCTTGCTACCTGATGACCGTAGCCCCTGCTGCCAGTGTGTATCAGAACAGCCACCTGCCCTTCTTCAAATATCCCCATCGCCCTCGCAACGTGTTCATCAAATATTCTATCAACAACTTCAACTTCAAGGAAATGATTGCCGCTTCCTAGGCTTCCCAGCTGTGCCTTGCCCCTGGCCTTTGCTTCAGGAGAGACCTTTGATGGATCAGCCCCTTTCATGCTTCCCCCCTCTTCGGCAAGCTCCAAGTCCTCCTCCCATGCATAGCCCTTTTCATAGGCCCATTTCATCCCAATCCTTGCAACTTCATCAAGCTCTGACGCAGAAAACCTGAATCCGCTTTCACTTCCAAGGCCGCTTGGGATATTTCTGTAGAGGGCATCCATCAGCTGCTTTAGGTTTGGCCTTATGTCCTTTTCCATTAGGTCAGTTCTGAGTAACCTGACCCCGCAGTTTATGTCATACCCTACACCTCCTGGGCTTATGACGCCTTCATTTACGCTAAATGCCGCAACCCCTCCTATTGGAAAGCCATAACCCTCATGGCCATCAGGCATTACGTAAGAGTACCTGAGTATCCCGGGAAGAGTGGCCACGTTCATCGCCTGTTGTAGCGTCCTGTCCTGTTTTATCCTCTCTATTAGCTTTTCAGTCGCGTAAATCCTTACAGGAACTCTCATCTCTCCGGCCTGCTCTATCTCCCATATAACTTCAGATACCCTTTTGATGCTAATTGCCATACGCCAAATACCATTTTATGAAATTTAACCGTTGCTGGTTATCTCTTCATACGCAGCCTCTTCTCAACGCCAATTCAACCAGAGCAGCCTTTCGCACAACAGCTCGCATTTCTATCTTATTTATTTAAAAGATATGTGCAGTAAACCATTTTTGTTAAATCAGCTGGTATGCGTACCGCCCATGACCCTGCGTAAGGCAGACACGTATTCGCCGTTGCTGACCAGAAAGTCCCTGAGAGGCCCTATAACCGCTGAAACCCCTCTAGCTACCGCCACCTTAAGGTCAAGCGGATGAAGCCTCCCCTCCAAGTAGTCCTTGGAAAGCGTTGCGTAGTCGTTATAGGCTATATCGCCGCCGTATTTTAAGCTCCTTTCAACGTTAAGCCTCCCAAGGACAGGCAACACTATGTATCTGGCTATTTCAACTACAGGGTTTCCATCCAGAACCTTTGGAGGGCAATACGCCTTGGCAAGCTTCTGCTTTATTTCCTCATCGCTATCGTGAATGAATATTGCCGTCTCAGGCTTTGACTTGCTCATCTTGCTAAACTCCCCTTGCGGTGCCCCAAGCCCAGGGAGCAGGTGATGATGTATAGCCACCGGAACCTTCCAGCCAAGCCTTGGAAAAACGTCCCTGGCAAGCATGTGGGCCTTTCGCTGATCAGTTCCTCCATGAGCTATGTCAACGTCTAGAGCATGAATGTCGTTGACCTGCATAACAGGATATATCAGCTGGGCGAAAGTGAGCGACTCGCTCTCCTCTCTTCCTGCAACAGTTAGGCTTTTCATAACCCTTGCAGTGTTTACTGATGTTGCAAGCCTAAGCATATCCTCCCAGTACCCTTTGTTTCTATCATAAAGCTCACTCCCAAGAACAAACGAGATATCCCTGTTAATGAACTTAGTAAAGGCCATCTTATAAAATTCAGAAAACGCCCTTATGAGCTCCATATCTTTCCCTAGCTTTTCGTTTATGTATGAGTGCCAGTCTGCAAGGAATATTGTGACCTTTATGCCTGCGTCATACAGGTCCCTAAGCTTTAGCCCAACTAAAACCAAGCTACCTAAATGCAATGGCCCGGATATCTCTATGCCTATATAGTGTTTTAGCTCCCTGCCCTCCTCCAGCATTTTCCTTAACTCCTCAACAGTTATTACCTCCTCGGTTGGCTCCTTCATTATCAGCTCAAGCCTGCTTTCTGTACTGCCCTTCAATCTCCCTATAACCACACCGACCCCTTGCTTAATAAGCTTAAGCCATAGATAATGCCTTAAAATTTAGCCGCAAAGCAAACGAAAAGCTGCTATTTCTTTTTCTCTTCCGGAGGGTCTTCAATGCCTTTCTCGCTTACCATAAAAATTGCTTCCCTTTCAGGCAGGTAAGGGCTGTCAACCATCCTTGCTATTCTTACCTTTGCCGACTTTCTTAAATAAATCCTGTATGTGCTCATGTGCGCTACGACATGGCCGCCAACTGGCCTTGTTGGATCCCCAAAGAACGAATCCGGGGACGCCTGAACCTGATTTGTGACCACCACGGCTATGTTATAGACCTCAGCCATTCTCAAAAGCTGGTGTATGAACGCGTTGAGCCTTTGCTGCCTTTCAGCAAGGGTTCCCCTGCCAGGGAAGTCAGCCCTGTAATGTGACACCACCGAATCTACTACAAGCAACTTGAGCTTTTCTGACTCAATATGCCTTCCGGCCTCCTTAAGCAGGAGCTCCTGGTGAGAGCTGTTGTATGCCCTTGCGACTACTATCCTTTCAAGCGCCTTTAAGGGGTCCAAGCCGCGATGCTCAGCTATCTCAGCTATTCTTTCTGGCCTGAATGTGTTCTCCGTGTCTATATAAAGCGCGCCGGCCTCAAGGCCCCCCTTATCCTTTGGCAGCTGGACCATTACAGAAAGAGTGTGACATATCTGCGTCTTCCCGGATCCAAACTCGCCGTACAGCTCGGTTATAGCGCCGGTTTCAACACCTCCACCAAGCAGCTCATCCAGGTTTTTTGAACCAGTTGAGATTTTTTCGACGTTCTTTCTTTGCTGGTAAAGCTCTGTGGCTGAAATAAAATCCTTGCCGAGTATCCCTTTTTCAACAAGGTATGACCTAGCCTTGTTTAACAGATCGCCTGCCTTATCCGTGTCTCCACCAAGAATGTCGCTTATTTCCGAAAGGCTCCTTGCGGCTAGGTCAAGTATGTTGTATATGCCGCCGTCTACAAGCTTTTGCTTTGTTGCCGGGCCAACCCCCTCTATGTTTTCAAGATCAAGTTCGTCCGCTGACATCCATTGCCTATTTTGAAGGCCTTAACTTTAAACGTTGCCATTATTTCGTTTTTTGGCGTATGAAACAAACATTTATGGCAACAATACGTAGATAAAACAAATAAATCAAAGCCAGGTAATAGCGACCATGGCAAACATAGCCCCTGACGAATTCTACGTATTTATAGAGGTCCCGAAGGGCAGCAACATAAAGATCGAGTATGATGAAAAGCTTAATGGGCTTCGAGTTGACAGAATCCTTTATACCGCAACCTTTTACCCATTTAACTACGGGTTTATACCTGGAACGCTGGGGGAGGATGGCGACCCGCTTGACTGCATTGTTGTGTCATTCGAGCCTCTTCCTCACGGAGTTTATATAAGGTCAAGACCAATAGGGGTGCTTCTTACAAGGGATGAAAAGGGGATTGACTGGAAGGTAATTGCCGTGCCACATCAGACAGTTGACAATAAGTTTAAGAACGTGAACAGGCTTGAGGACCTGCCCCCTGGGGTTATGGAACAAATAATGCATTTCTTCCAGCACTATAAGGAGCTTGAAGAGGGCAAGTGGGTAAAGGTCGAGGGATACATGGGCGTTGATGATGCAAAAAAGGTAATTGCTAAAGCCATTGATCGTGCTACAGGAAAATAAATTTGATCGATCCCGGCGGGATTTGAACCCGCGAC
>DAJU01000001.1 GCA_002499005.1 Thaumarchaeota archaeon UBA164 | reverse complement strand
CTCCTTTATCTCATCCATGGAGAGGCCAACGTACTGAGCCGCAAAGATGAACTGCGCCATTTCAAGATCGCTGAGCCTGTGATGCACAACGTCCTCAACTACTGCCCTTATCTCGGCCTTTGAAAGCGACCTGCCCATGGCCTTTTTCCTTATATATTCAACGGAGTTGGGCGTCGGCTCGTAAAGGACATCCACGTAGTCGCCGGGGCTGACGCCCAGCGCGTCCATTACGTTTTTAAATAACCCGATGCTGCCCGGCTCAACAAGCCCGCCTGTAAGCTCGACCAAGGCAACAGCTGATGAACCAGAGAAGTCCACCCTTACCCTGTCGCCTGTTTCAACACCAACCTTTTCAGCGTCGGCCTTATTGAGTATAACAGTAAGCCTTTCAGCAGTAAGATCTATCGGCTTAACCTTAAGCTTCAATCTGTAAAATTAACTATATATCAATATAATAAATAAACTTGTTTGTGCATAACCGAATTTTGATGCGCGCCCTTTGCATAGAGCTCTCAGCTTCATGATAAATCCTTGGGCTGGGTCCGCTAATCCGCTTCATGCAAAGCGGCTGTTGCGCCGTGAGCGGCGCTGGCCAAGGCATCCGAAGCAAGGGCGAAGCTAGACAAGGGAGAGAGGAGGCAGTTATGCATTTAACGCTTTTAAAGGGCGTTTATTTGCAAGAACCAGATGGCCTTTTTGTAGGTGTACGTGAACAAGGACTGCGTTGCGACGCTTGTGGGCTGGGAGCCCCACATTTAATATTTGATGATTTAGGTTTAAATTAAACCTCCAGCTTAATTGTTGTATGAGCAAAGCCAAGGTAGGTTTCATAGGGCTCGGAATAATGGGAAGGGGGATGGCCGCAAACCTGCTTAAGAAGGGCTTCAGCCTGGTGGTATATAACAGGACAAGGGCTAGGGCGGAGGAGCTCGGCAAAAGCGGAGCGGAGGTTGCGGAAAGCCCTGCCGACGTCGCAAGGCGCTCTGATATAATTATAATAATGGTAACCGATGGCCCGGACGTTGAACATGTTCTGTTTGGCGAAAAGGGGGTAGCTGAAGGGTGCAGGAAGGGTCAGATAATAATAGACATGGGCACAAACTCGCCAGAGTACTCGGTCAGCTTTAGCGAAAGGCTAAAGAAATGCGGTGCAGAGTTCCTTGACGCGCCTGTAACGGGCGGCGATGTGGGGGCGCGTGAAGGGACTTTAACGATAATGGTTGGAGGCAACAGGGATACGTTTGAAAAGGTAAGGGATGTGTTTGAGGCCATGGGAAAGACCCTGGTTTATGCCGGACCGGTTGGATCTGGCCAGAAGATGAAGCTTGTGAATCAGGTAAGCGTCGCGCTTCAGATGCTTGCTCTTACCGAATCCCTTGAGCTGGCAAAGGCGGCTGGACTTAACGTTGACGATGTTTACAGGGTTCTTTCAACAGGCGGAGCAAGGTCCTTCACCGTTGAATCATACATGCCACGGATAATGAAAGGCGACATGGAGCCAGGGTTCAGGGCAGCACATCTAAGAAAGGACCTGGGATATGCGGTTAGGCTGGCGTCTGAGCTTAACGTGCCGCTGCCGGGCACGGGCCTTGCGTTTGAGCTTTACAAGGCGCTGGTTAACAGGGGTCTTGGGGAGAAGGGCACACAGGCGCTCATAAGGCTTTATGATGAGCTTTTATCGGGAAAGACGTGAGGAACTGAAGACAAGACAAGCTGTCTAGCGCCGGCCAGAAACCTTTATAAATCATGTTATTTTTATTGCCAATAACATTGGCTGAGCTATCTAAAGCTATAGAAGAAACAGGATGGACTAGGGCGCACACAATATCGTTTCTGGCATTTGCTATAGGGCTCTTTCTTGAGGGGTTTATCTTTTCATATGCTTTTGTTGCGTCTTACTGGTACTCTGTGCCGCTTTACCTTGAAAAGCTTCTGTTTTCCTGGCCTTACCTCTGGCTGGTGATAGGAATAATAGTTGGAGGCTACTTTTCGGATAAATACGGACGCAAGAAGACGTTCATATATTCGATGGCAATGTACGCTGTTGGAGGCGTGCTCCTGGCCTTCAGCGTCAACTACGCGCTTGTTCTTATTTCGCTGGCCCTTCTGGTAAGCGCCGCAGGCTCTGAGATGAACAACATAATGACCATGGCACACGAAATATTTCCAAGGAAGCACAGGAGCAAGGCCATGATGATGCTGATGGACTTCGTGGCTCTTGCAGGCGTTGTAACCGCTGTTCTGGGCTTTATCTCAATTTACTCTACGCCTTTCTTTGGAAGAATTGTAGCGAGCGCCGCCGTGCTTCTTACGCTTGTGGTGCTGGTGTATCTAAGGCTTCACATGCCAGAATCAATTAGGTGGCTTGAGCGCGTTGGCAAGAGCGATAAGGCCGTTGAGGAAACAAAGAAGTACTTTGGGAATGTTCCCTCGCAGGCGCAGGCCACAGAGGCGGTTCAGAAAACAACTGCGCAGGTGAAGGGACCTCCATTATGGTTTAAGGAATTTGTTGTCACAGCTGTCGCTTTTGCAAACGCAGTTGGATACGGGTTTATGGCCTATACGCTGGCGCCTCTGTTCTTCCCGGACCTTTTCCCATACATTGTGCTGATAGCATCAGTTGTAGGGTTCATAGGAGGGCTTCTCGGGCTTACTGGTGACAGGTTCAGCAGAAAATGGTTCCTTACGCTCTCAAACATAGGCACGACGGCAATGATGGCAATAATAGCTGTAACTCTTAACATCTGGTCAAAAAACCTGATGATCTTCTGGGCGCTGCTCGTTATCTTTTACTTTATAGTTCAGATAAACTACATGACTGAGGACACCTTAAAGGGGGAGCTGTGGCCCACGCAGCACAGGGGTAAACTTACAGCTCTTGCCAGGGCAATTTCAATAGGCGCATACATACCGCTTATCTACCTTATACCAAGCCCAAGCACTCCTGGAGCGCTGACCGAGTTCCTTTACATAGCGGTCGCAGTTTGGGCAGTTGGCGCTGTGGGCGCAATAGCATGGCATATATGGGGAATTGAAACAGGAAAGGGAGTAAGCATAGGCGTGGCCTCAGGAGAGGCTGCATAAATCAAGTTTGCCCGGAAATTTTTGTTTTGTTTTTATGCTTTTGATTAAATATTTTGTACTAAAATAATGCAATAACAGAACAAAAAACAACCAACAAGGTAAAAAAGGCATGGATCAAATTCATATTATTGAAATACATAGAAATAACAAAGGATGAGGCGGCTAGACTTCTTAGCAGCGAGGGTGCTGTGCTTTTGGACGTCAGAACGCCTGAGGAGTTCTCCCTTTACCGTGTAGAGGGCAAAAGGGTTGTAAACGTGCCGTTGAACTCCCTTGAGGAGCGCGCTGACGAGCTTAGAGGCTATAACATAATCCTCTGCATATGCAGGACAAACAGAAGGTCAAGGGAGGCTGCAAGAATTCTTTCCAGGCTTGGATTTGAAAACGTTTACGTAGTTGTCGACGGAGTGCTAGGATGGCTAGGGCTTGAGCCTCAGTGACCTCTTGACGCCGCTTAATTTGAGTTGCTGCAGTATGCCTGTGTTTAACCGGTTTATGTAATGGCTGCCACGTTTGTGTAGTCTGGACTTTAGACAATCACCACGGCCGGTTAGACAATAGTTGTAATGCATTTCATAGGCTTCACATACAATATGACGTTCAGGGCCATTTGGTGATCGGCGTTGTTAAGAAGCACAGATATTCCTAGAGGGCATCAGTTAACGGCTGCAGGAGGTGGCCTTGGGGATGGAAGTTATAAAAACAGCAGTGAAGCGTTTATATCTAAAGCCGGTTTAAGCATCCTTAAAATGAAGAGGTCAACAGCCTTTTTCCTGCTGGGCTTTTTGATGATATTTGCGGGAATGTTGACGCTGATTGTGGGTTCTATGGGCGCTTCATCAGGGTACGGCGTTGCGGTGGCTGTTTTCCCATTCCCCTTCGTTTTTGTTGCAGGCAGGCCTGAAGGCATGGCCTATCTGGCTGCCATGGCGGGCATTACCTTCTTCGTTATAGTTCTGGTGATTTATGTAATAATGTTTTTAATAATACTCAGGGAAAGCAGAAGGGCAACGACCCCCTCCTCAACATAAAATCACAGGGCATTTTGCCCGGAATGCTTGCTGGTCTAAGTTGTTTAGCACCGATAGCTTGGGGTATCATGTTAATTTATGCTAAACATTGAATAGTTTTTTAGTAGAAATGTCCAAAGCATTTATATTTAAGTTTAGTTACATTATATGCGATCAGAAATGTTAACCATAGGTAAGCCTGCACCGGATTTCACTGCAAGAGCGTTCTTCCCTGCGGAAAAGAAGGTAAAGCCAGTGAAGCTCAGCGACTACAAGGGCAAGTGGGTTGTCATAACGTTCCATCCTGGCGACTTCACTTTCGTATGCGCTACAGACCTTGAGGCGTTTCAGTCATACTATGACAAGTTCAGGGCACTAAACGCAGAAGTGTTTGCAATAAGCGAGGACACAGTTTTCTCTCACAAGGTCTGGTGGGAAACAAGCCCCAGGGTCAAGAAGGTAACTTACCCGCTTATAGAGGACGTTACTCACAAGATAGCCACTGACTACGGCTTTTACAACGAGGAGTCGGGGATGACAAGAAGGGGAACGGTTATAATTGACCCTAACGGAAACGTCCAGTACGTTTCAGTGTTTAACGACAGGCTTGGCAAGGACGTAAGGCACGTTCTTAACGCGCTTAAGGGCCTTAAGTACATATACGAGCATCCGGGAACCGCCGAAGAGTTTGACATAATACCAGCAAACTGGGAGGAAGGAGCACCGGTAATAAAGATCAGGGTTCCAGACGACATAGGCAAGCTGTAAACGTTAACTTAAATACCCTTTTTTATTTACTATTTTTATGGAGCCAGTTAAGGATATAGCCCTTGGTAAGGATGTCTCGCTATCTGGGATATTCCGCCAGATGAAGTTTTCAGGGGGCTTTACAGGGAAGGATCTGGGCGATGCCTACGAAATGCTCCGGGACCTTATAAGAGGCGACTACGGGAGGATCCTGACGTTTACCGCTGACATAATTTCCACAGGAACGCGTGGGGTAATAGCGCAGCTTATCAAGGAAAAGGCGTTTGATCTTGTTATAACTACGTGCGGCGCCCTTGATCACGACGTTGCAAGGTCGTTTGCTGAGTATTATCACGGGTCTTTCTTTGAAGATGACGTTAAACTCAGGAAAAAAGGGATACACAGGCTGGGCAACGTGTTTATCCCCATTGAAAACTACGGGCCGTTGATTGAGAAAAAGGTTCAGGATATCCTTTCTAGAAAATACCCCCAGGGCGGCAGAGTGCCAAGCTATCAGATTTCCTGGGACCTGGGCGAGGTGTTAAACGAATCATCATTCCTTTACTGGGCATACAGAAACAGGATACCGGTTGTTGTGCCGGGCATAACTGACGGCGCCGTTGGATACCAGCTATGGATTTACAGGCAGGCTCATCCTGACTTTGTGATTGACGTCCTTCAGGATGAAACGCTTGTATCTGATTTCGTCTACGAAAGCAAAAGGCTGGGGGCACTTATTTTAGGGGGAGGAATATCAAAGCACCACGCAATATGGTGGTCCCAGTTCAGGGAAGGCCTTGACGTTGCAATATACATAACGTCGGCATACGAATATGACGGAAGCCTCAGCGGCGCCCTTACAAGGGAGGCGATTTCCTGGGGGAAGGTGAAGCCCAGAGGGAGGCACGTTACAGTTCACGGGGATGTCACAGCTTTGCTGCCTTTCCTAGTCCAAGCTGCGCTTTATGAATAGATCATGGTATAATTTCTGTTGAATCCAGAACTGGATCGTACATTATCTGATCGCTGCTTATAACGCCAGCGTTTAACAGTTCCCTTATCCTGCCCTCGATTGAAAGCACTGACCTTATGGTTTCCTTAGTTATCAGGTCCAGCTCGTTGATGAGCTCGTCCTTCCACAGCCCCTTTCCTTCCATTTGCGCATAAAGGCATCTGCCACCACAATATCTGAAGTATTCGCAACCAGAGCACATTTCAGGGATCTGCGGCTCCATAAGCCTAAACCCACTTTCCACGTTTCCAAGCACAGCCCATTTTTCATAAACCGCTATTGGGCACGCCAGCACTCTGCCATCTGGAGTAACTGACACCGATCTGTGCCCTGAGCCGCAGGGGACGCCGCTAAACGGCTTGAACATGGCGGCTGTAAGTATTCCAAGAAAAGGAACTATGCCAAGGATCTTGCCCTTCTCAGCGTTTTTCACAAACTCATTAACAAGCATGCGGATCCCGGGGATGTAGCTTTTTCTCCCCCAGTCTCCTATATCCCAGGACTTAGCCCAGACCGCGTTTATCTGCCAGTGCGCATAATCAAACCCAAGGCTAAGTAGGTGCATTACGTCGTCATATATCTCTGTAAGCCTGGTTGTGGTCATCCTGGCTATAACCCTGTTGACGCCATAGCCCTTGATTACCCTTAACGCCTCCACGGCCTTTATGTAGCTTCCCTTTCCCCTGTGGGCATCGGTCACCCTCTCCCTGCCATCTATGGATACAAGGGCGACGTCAAATCTGCGCCAGTACTCCTCTTCAAGCGCGTGTACCAAGCTCCCGTTTGTCTGTATGCCCCACCTCTTTGCTGGAAGCGTGTTCATGGCTTCCTCTATAAAGCCTGGGTTCAACAATGGCTCCCCTCCGTAAAACACAACTACAGGATACGGATCATTGTTCATAATCGATGCAAGCTTCTTAATGTCATAATTCACTTCCCACGGCACAACGCGCTGGTCAAATGAGCCGCCGCAGTAACTGCATGACATGTTGCACCTGCCGGTAGTGAATATTATGTAAAGCAATTTGACCCGCTAAGCTTGATGCACACTTCCAATATAAACCATTATTTGCCTCGTTCTCACTTCATTTACCTGTGGCTTATGGAACCCGCATCTATCCATGCTGCAGTTCGCTGTGGTATTTGTCACAATATAGCTGACTCTGGGTTTATTATAGCCGCCTCTGCTGGGCTTGCCGTGCATCTTCGCATTGCAGGCTGCGAGCCTTATGCCGTTTTTCATGAAAAGGAAGGCATGACGCATTACAGCTCTTCTTGACCTGTTTTTATTGAAGCCTTCTGCTGCGCCGTAAGCCAAGGCCAGATCCAGCGCGTTGATCATGAAATTGGAGTGCCTGGAGGCATTGGCTTGTCAGTTGTCAGAAGCGACAGATCGGCCTCGTTAAAGGCCGCAAGAAGCATTACCTCTGAAGTTTGTCCCATTATAACCTTTGGCTGGAGGTTGGTAACCACTATAACCCTCTTCCCTGCGAGCTGTTCTGGCGAATAATACTTGCTTATCCCCGCTATTGCCTGTTTAACCTCGCCGCCAAGATCCACCAGAACTCTCAGGAGCTTCCTTGATCCCTCTATTGGCGTAGCCTCCTTGACTATCCCTACCCTTAGGTCCAGCTTCTTGAACTCGTCAAAGCTCACCTTTTCCATGCAGGTGTTTTCAAGGCGCATAAAATTAAACGTTTCCTTAGATGGCCAGAATGTCCAGGCCAGCCTTCCTTAATACAAGGAGCGCCGCGGCAATGGCGGCCCTTTCGCTGTCAGGGCCCCCATCCCAGGCAAATATCATCACGTCGCCGTCGCTTAGCCCAAAGGCGCTCATTATTTTTTGTGAAAACTCGGGATGCTCCCGCGATATGTTTGAGACCATGGGAAACCAAAGCTCCCCAGCCTTAACTACCATGACCATGGCTCCCCGCGCGCCAAACCTGACCGCCTCATCTCGTTCGTCAAGGCCGTTCGTTATGTGCTTCTCTAGGCCTGAAACGACTACAGCCGAGCCGGTATACCCTTCAACGCTTACCCCCCGGTAAACCCTGAGCGCGGATCTTGCCTTGCCCAAAAGGGCTTCCCCTTTATCAAGAAGCGATGCGCCCTCCCTGTCCCTGCTTATGAGCCCAAGGCTTTCAAGCTCATCAAGGAGCTTCCGGAGATATCCCTCACCAACTCCGAGCTTAAGAGCCAGCGCTTTCCTGCCTATCCTGCCGGCTTCCCCTATTGAAAACAAAACTCTTAGCTTATCTATGACCTCAGCCCTTTCTTTTATGCTGTTAAGGCCTTGGCTCAACCTGTGAATCATATATCATATATAATATATAAGGCTGACTTATGGCAAAACACTAAAGCTGGCTGCTTTGCAGCTGACTGTTTCAATGATAAACATGTATAAAATTTATTTTAACGAATTATATATGGCAAGATAAATATCGCGAACATCAGATTAAAGAGGACTATTATGGTTATTACGGTGTAAAGGACATCCTTCTCCCTTGCAAATTGGGCAATTCCCAGCACCACCCTTGAGACAGGCGTTGCTATAAGCACTATAAGGCCAAGGTATATCAGGTCAAGGCCATTAAAAGAGCTCAAACCCGCAGTTATTTTGCCAAAGCTTATAGTAGATGAATTGATCAACGAGTGTGGGGAAACCAGGGCCTGAACAACTTCGGTGCGCCCCTGCGCTATTAGCAACGCTATCCCTGCTATTAGCAGCACCGCGCTTATAAGCACGCCGGCCCTTAAAGTATAGCCTATCACGTCTTCAAATTGCATAGCCCAGCCCCCTCAGGATCATCTGAACCCCCAGTATTACAAGTATCGCTGTAAATACATGACGGATCGTTTTGTTTGTTATCCTGACGAGCACCTTTGTGCCTATGTACGACCCTATAAGGACGCCTATTGCGGTGCCTGCTGCCAAGAACGGCTGAATATATCCGAACATCCAGTATATGGAGCTGCCAGTTGCGGCTGTAACCCCTATCATGAAGTTGCTCGTCGTCGTGCTGACCTTCATTGGCAGGTTCATTGCCCAGTCCATTGCAAGGACCTTAAGGGCCCCGCTGCCTATCCCCAGCAGGCCGCTTATGTAGCCTGCAAAGAACATTATTGATTCGCCAAGCCACCACCTTATCCCGTAGTATCTGACCTCAAGCTTTAGCGCATGGTCATAATATGAGCCATCAAGCCTGAAGACCCTTGTTGTCCAGTCGGGCTTCAGGGGCTTTGGAAGCTCAAACCTTGACCTGGTGAGCTGCACGTATACCTGTGAAAGCAGAACTGCGCCAAATACAAGGAAGACGATGTACTGCAGGTGGTGCGTAAATATATAAACCACTGAAAGAGCCCCAGCTATTGAACCCGCGGTAGTAGCTATCTCGAGGCCCATGCCTATTCTTATGTTAGTTATCCTGTCCTTTATGTAAGCGCTTCCAGCCCCGCTTGAAGTAGCTATTGTGGATATCAGGCTTGCTCCCGAAGCGTACTGAATAGGTATTCGAAGGTAAAGCGTGTAAATGGGCACAAGGAAAGTGGCGCCGCCAAGGCCTGTAAGCGAGCCCAGCATCCCTGATATGGCGCTTACGAATATTATTATGAGCAGTTCCCCTATTGCCATATACAGCAGGTCCAATCCACGCTGGATAGCATGTGGGTGTTTAAAAGTTTAATTTGAGATGCAACAAATGTAAGCTGCCTTAAGATGATTTTTCCAGCATTTTTGCAAATGTCCATGAAGCGGTGTTTATTATCTCGTTAAGCCTTGCGGGTGTCCTGTAGTTGTTTATAATTATCCGCTGGATCACGCCGTCCTTTATTTCAACGTCATAGCTGAAGGCCTGCTCTTTGTCAAGCTTCCCGCCCTCAACATCCTCCTTGTCTTGCGCCTTATAGCCCTCAAGTATCTTGTTTATAAAAAAGCTTCTAAAGGGAGCCACGTCAGCCTTGAGGTTCAGCTCAGGGGAGGGCATTATTATTGCCTGATCCTTTGTGATCTTTACTGTTCCCAGCAACGCGCCGTCCTTTGGCCTCTTAAGCTGCCTTACCTCTGCGGCTTCCTCCTTTTGCCCTTCCGTTGGCATCTGAACCGCCTTTACAAAGCTTTCCTTCTTCAGTATGCTGTCTATTACCGACAGAATGTCCATGTAAAGCTTCTCCTCAGCCCTGAGGCTTTCCAGCTTTTCCTCTATCTGCGACCTGAGCTCAGCCAGCCTCTGAACCTCCTCAGTGCTCACATGTTTGTTTTTAGCCCAGAGATTATTAACCGTTTACCTTTAGTTTTTCTTATAATAAATGGTTAACAAATGTAAACAGAACCATTTATCCTTCTGTTAGCCCATACCTTATTCATGAAAGTGGATCCTGTATGTGGAATGGAGGTTGACGAAAGAAGCGAACACAGGGCCATTTATAAGGGAAGGATTTACTTCTTTTGCTCAAGGGAGTGCAAGGAGGAGTTTGAGAGGGACCCTGAGGCCTACCTGAAGGGCGGGCCAAAGGGGATGCCGCACAAATGAGCGAGGAGAAGAAGGTCAAGTTCAGAGTAGTTGGGATGCATTGTGCCACCTGCGTGTCTACTGTTTCAAAGGCGTTAAGCGCCGCAGGGGCCAGCCAAGCGTCAGTTGACCTAGCCACGGGCAACGCTGAAGCTTACGGGAAGATCAGACCATCTGCTATTTACCTTGCGGTAAGGAAGGCAGGATATGACGTTGACACAAAGGAGGTCATAATTTCAGTTAACATAGAACCTGACGAAGGACGAAGGCTTGAGAATGCGCTTTCAGAAGACCCTGATGTGTTTTATTACAGCTACAATCCAGCGTCCAGGATTGCAAGGGTAAAGGTCAATTCGCTAAGCGATCCTGATGGGCTAGTTGATAGGCTGAGAAAAAGCGGCTTTGATGTAAAGCTGATGGAAGGCATTAACAGAAGCCCGGCTGAGGCTGAGTTCAGGTCGCTTGTGCTTTCACTTGTAACTGCAATTGCGTTTGTCCCGTTTGTGCTTTTCTTTCAATACTCTGGACGACCAGTTCTGGCGTTTCTCCTTTCGATGCCAATTCAGTTTTATTCTGGCCTCAGGTACTACAGGGGCGCCTTCATGGCCCTGAAGAACAGAACAACAAACATGGATGTGCTGGTCTCTCTTTCTGCGGGAACTGCATGGGCGTACAGCGTTTATGGCGTGTTTACAGGAGGTACAGTTTTCTTTGACGCGGCGTCCCTTCTGATCACGTTCGTCCTGCTTGGAAAGGTAATTGAGGCATATCTCAGGGGCAAGATCTCCGCTTTCAAGGCACCAAGATGGACCGCAAGGCTTGAAGATGGAGCGGTAGTTGACTCATGGAGCCTTGTCCCAGGACAGGCAATCGTCGTAAAGGCCGGCGAGGTGGTCCCCGCAGATGGAGTCGTAATAGATGGATCTGGGGAAGTCGATGAATCAATTTTAACAGGAGAGTCAAGGCCTGTCAGAAAGGCTGCCTCTGATCCTGTTGTTGCGGGCTCAACGCTGATCTCAGGATTTATAAAGGTGCACGTCACACGAGCTGGAGAAGACACCTATTTTTCCCAAATAGCAAGGGAGGTAAGCGAAATGACGGTGTCGCCGTACGGAATGCAGAGGCTTGCTGACCGAGCGGCTTCATATTTCACGCCGGCTGTAATTTTAATTGCCTTGGTTGCATTTGCGTACTGGGCCAGGCTTGGCGTTGGCATTGCCATTCTGTTTGCAATTTCAGTTCTAGCTGCAGCCTGCCCATGCGCCCTTGGCCTAGCTACCCCCATAGCCGTTCTTGTAAAGGTTAAAAGGCTTGCAATAAAGGGGATAGTCGTAAGGAAAGGCGATGCGCTGGAAAAGGTAAAGGATGTAAAGACGATAATTTTTGACAAAACGGGCACTTTAACAACAGGAGAGCTTGTAGCCAGGCCTGTTTTCCTAGGCGATGCTGGCCTTTTAAAACATGTAAAGGCCGTGGAGTCTATGAGCCCGCACCCTGTAGCCAGGGCCATCGTTAATGCCATGCCTTCTGATAAAACGCCGCAGGTCTCTGAGTTTTACGAGCTGCCTGGTGAGGGCGTATATGGGATTTCCGAGGGGCATGTTGTTATAGTTGGAACCAGGGATCTCGCTGCTAAAAATTGCAAATCTCTTCCAGAAGGCGACGTAATTGCGCTGGTTGATGGCGTCCCAGTAGCTTCGTTTATAATTCAGGACAAAGTAAGGGAGGGCGCAAGGGAGCTCATAGAATGGTTTAAGAAGGATTATGAAGTGATTATAGCTACAGGCGACCCAAGCCAGTTTAGCGATGAAGTGGGACGTGAGCTTGGGGTTAAGGTGATCAAGGGCCTTGATCCGCATGAAAAGGCAAAGCTTGTAAGAGAGACTGAAAAGTGCATGTTCGTGGGGGACGGGGTTAACGACGCGCTTGCAA
Source organism: Thaumarchaeota archaeon UBA164 (assembly GCA_002499005.1). Lineage (GTDB taxonomy): Archaea > Thermoproteota > Nitrososphaeria > Conexivisphaerales > UBA164 > UBA164. The sequence goes on along the minus strand of DAJU01000001.1, from coordinate 82,777 downwards.
TAAAGGAGGCGTTTGTAGGCGTTTCCCTTTCATCGGGCGCAGAGCTGACAAAGCAGGCAGGAGATATAGTGATAAATGTGCCAGATGCCCTGAGGACAGTAATTAACGAGTCAAAGACGCTTGAAGGAAGAATAAAGGAGAACATAGCCTGGGCGTTTGGATATAACGCGGTTTTCCTGGCGCTTGCGGGCGGCGTTCTTTATCCCTCGTTTATTCTGATGCCGCAGTACGCGGCGCTGGCCATGTCTATGAACAGCGTGGTGGTTTCGCTCTGGTCATTTATAAGGGGCTAGCGTGCGCCCAGGCCGCGTTCATGCAGTATCTCATTTATAATTCAAGGGGATGATTCGGCTCATGTACTCCTCGCTGAAAACCTTTCTGCAAGTTGGACAGGAGATGAATAAAGCCGCGCCTTTATATTTAAGCTCATAAGGCCTGCCTTTTGTTGCTTAGCCGCAGAGCTCGAGCTTAAGGTTAACAGTTGAACCTGCAGGCAGGCCTTTGAAAGTCCTCTTTTGTCGTTTTGTAATCAAAGCCTCCGCATACTTAACCTCATATAACGTCTGGAGCGTTGTCAAGATCTACATGATTATTTTTTGTAAAAAAGAAATAACGCTTGCCCAAAAATTAACGATCATGGCGAGTTCCTGATGAAAGCCAGGGCATGCGTCCGCAGCAAAAAAAGTTATCTTGAGCATACACAAATGCCTTCTGTGGAAAAGGGCAGGGTCTTCGGGGTCTCGTTAACAATCTCCGCGTTTGGCGTTGTATTTCAGACAATTGGGCTTTTAGCTGAGGCTATTCTGTTTTTAACTTCAGCAATTGGACCTGGAAGAAGCAAAATTGTTGGGCCTTTCATATTTTTCTGGTCAACGCCGTTTTTGGCTGCAGGCCTGGCCATAATAGCCCTGGGCATAACAGGAATAGCGCTAGTTAAAAGCGGCAAAAGAGACGCCGCTGCCGCTGGAGGCATGCTGCTAATTGCTGCTTCCGCATTTGCCTTTCCAACGTTCTTTGGATTCTTCATAGGTTCAGCGCTTATGTTTGCGGGAGGCGTGCTTGCGCTTTTGTGGGCTCGCGCCCAGCGCTGACCGCAGGTTGCTCGTCCAGAAACGGTTTTAAGGAACAGCGCGGGTTAGGATAGGGTATAGATGAAAGAGTTCGACCTGCTTAAGGACTTTAGGGCGGTTCAGGAAAGCGCGTGGGAAGCCTGGGAAAAGGCAAAGAAGGAGATAGGATCATCAGAAAGGGAGACCATAGGGTTCATAGAGGGCCCGCCAACCATGAACGGCGAGCCACATCTTGGGCATCTGAGGGGCAGGATCGTAAAGGATCTTTTTTACAGAGTTGAAACGATAAAAGGGAAAAAGGTTGTCTTCAGGGCTGGATGGGATACGCAGGGGCTCCCGGTTGAGCTTGAAGCTGAAAAAGAGCTGGGGATAACAGGGAACAAAGCGCAGGTGCTATCAAAGATAGGCGAGGAAAGGCTTGTGGAAAAGTGCAAGGAGCTTGTCCACAGATACAACGAAGTTTGGCTGAAGGCTGACAGGCTGCTGGGCATGATGTTTGACTATGAAAAAGCCTACTGGACGTACAAGGACGGCTATATAGAAAGGGAGTGGCGGATAATGAAGAGAGCCTATGAGAAGGGGCTTCTATATGAAGATTATCGGGTTGTTGCCTACTGCCCCAGCTGCCAGACAAGCCTTAGCAACAGCGAAGTAGCACAGGGCTATAAGGAGGAAGTGGACCCCAGCCTGTACTACAAGGCCAAGCTTGTTGATGAAGACGTGTACCTTATAGTGTGGACCACAATGCCGTTTACGCTTGTGACCGATGAGGCGGTTGGCGTTAATCCAAATGAGGAGTACCTGACGATAAACGTCAATGGGGAAAAATGGATAGTCGGGAAAACCGCGCTTAACAGCTTTTTAAAAGAGGCCGGAATAAAGGATTATGTAGTTCTGGGGTCGGTTAAGGGCTCTGAGCTTGAAGGGAAGAGGTATGAGCCGCCCCTTGGTTCGCAGGTGCCTGAGCAGCTCGAGCTCTTCAGGTCAGGAAAGTTGCACATGGTTCTGGCGGAGGAGTTCGTTGACGTCACCACGGGAACAGGCATTGTTCACCTTAGCCCCGCAAACGGCGAAGAGGACTTTGACGTTGCGAAAAGAAGGGGGCTGCCAATATTTAACCCAATAAACGATGAGGTGAAGTTCACGGAAAAGGCAGGAAAGTACGCGGGTATGTTCGTAAGGGACGCCGACGATGTTATAGCGCAGGACCTGAAGGCCATGGGAACGCTTGTAAAGTATGGCAGAATAAAGCACCTTTATCCCACATGCTGGAGGTCAGGGCACAAGCTGGTTTTTATGGCAAGGCGTGAGTACTTTTACGACATTCCTGGAATAGGGGACCTTGCGCTTGAAGAGGCTTCAAAGGTTAACTATTATTTCCCTCAGCCAAGAAACAGGTTTCTTGAAATTATAAAGGAGAAGAAGCCATGGTGCATAAGCAGGGAAAGAGTCTGGGGAACCCCGCTTCCAATATGGGTTTGCACCAAGTGCGGAAGGAGGATAGCGCTGTTCAGCAGGGATGAAATAGTGAAACACGCCAAGCGCCTTCCCGATGGGCCTGATTTTGAGCTTCATAAGCCCTGGATAGACAGAATAATAATAAGGTGCCCTTACTGTGGGGGAGATGCAAAGAGGGAGCCCTTTGTGCTTGACACGTGGCACAACAGCGGAGCAGCTCCGTACGCATCGCTTACCGATGAGGAATACGAAAGGCTTGTGCCGGCTGAGTTTCTTACCGAAGGCATAGACCAGACAAGGGGCTGGGCGTACACACTTCTTATGGAGGGCGTGCTGTTCAGCGGCAGGTCCCCCTATAGGGGCTTCCTGTTTCTGGGGCATGTCCTTGACGAAAAAGGGGAGAAGATGAGCAAGAGCAAGGGAAACGTGGTCTATGCCATAAACCTGCTTGAAAAGTACCCGGCGGACCTGGTCAGGCTTTACATGATATGGAAGGCCTCTCCAATAGATCCCCTGAACTTCAGCGCAGGCGAGATGCTTGGAAGGCCTTATCAGATCATAAACACGCTTTACAACCTTCACCTTTATTACAGCATAAACGCAGGATACGACGGCTTCACCTGGAGCCCTAAAGTGCCGGCTGACCTGGGTGAGAGCGAGTACTGGATACTCAGTAGGCTTTCACACGTGATACAGGATTACCTGAACGAGTATGAGAGGATGGAGCTAAATGAGATGGCAAGAACCCTTGAGGGCTTTATAATAAACGATGTAAGCCAGAGATACGTCCCCCTGATAAGGAGGGACCTGTGGAGCGACTCCCCTGAGCTCATGAAAAGAAGGCGCACAATATACTGGACGCTGGGGTTCATATTGAAGGCCGTTGACGTGCTAATGCATCCGATAACTCCATACATAACAGAGCTCCTCTACCAAGAGAACTTTGGTGAAAAGGCATCTGTGCTGCTTGAGCCGTTGCCTCAAGTTCCAGCCAGCCTTATCGACGAGGGGATTTACCAAAAGTATGAGGAGGCCTGGGAAGTGGTATCCCTTATAAACGCGGCTAGGATGAAGGGCAGGCTTAAAAGAAGGTGGCCCATAAATCAGGCAATAGTTTATACCCGCTTTTCAGGCGACTTGGGTGAGCTGATAGCGAGCCTTGGAAACGCAAAAAGCGTAAAGGTGGTAAGTGACATACGGGACATACCGGCGGTGGCCTCTGTCAGGCCCAGACAGGGGGAGGTTGGCAAGCTCTTTAAGCGCGAAAGCCTCAGGATAATGAATGCTCTCACAGGGATGAGCGGGGAGGAGATGGCAAGGCAGCTGTTTGAAAAGGGATACGTTGAAGTTGAGGGACAGAGGGTGCCGTTTGACGCCTTTGAAGTTGCGTTCACGGCTAACGATGGCTATGAAGTGGCCTGGGATTCAAGGAGAGTAGTTGCGATAGGCCTTGAAAGGGATACGGGGCTTATAGCCGAGGGACACATGAGGGATGTTGCAAGAAGGGTTCAGTACGCAAGAAAGGAGGCAGGACTTGTTCCGACTGAGATAATAAGAGCCGCAGAGGTGTACGTTGATGATGATGAAGTGTACTCAATGATAAAGGGGAAGGAGACTGAGCTGTCGTTTCTGGTGCGCGCAAAGGAAGTTCTGCTCAAAAAGGGAAAGCCTGAAGGGGATGGATACAGGGAATACAGGCTTGATGATTCTAGCATCTATGTAAAGCTTCTGAAGGATTGAATTAAAAATAATTAAATACGCGCTGATCCCAAGCTAGGTGTGAGCCGCTCGGAGGAAGCCCCATCGCTGCTTTATAAAAGGCTTGTAAAGCTTGTTACAGATTACGATCCCCCATCCGACGTTGACGAGCTTAAGGAAAGGATAAGCTACTCAAGGAGAGTTGTGAGCGTTGGTATTGGCAGGTCTGGAGATGTGGCTGACGCCTTTGCAAGGTTCCTGAGGAACGCTGGCGTTGAAACGTCGTTTGGGCCCTTTGACATTCCCTACGTATTTACTCCATGCGATACAGTTGTTGCTTTTACAGGAAGTGGCCTTACCAGCTATACAAATGAGGTTTTGAAGTACGCAAGAGAGGGCAAAAGCTACATTGCTGTGATAACTGGCAACTCCGAGGGAGAGGCCGCAAAGTACGCCGACAGGGCAGTTATAATACCTGGAGGACAGCCCTGGAAAAAGGAGTACTACATAACAAAGGTTACAGGGGAAACCACCGCGCCGCTGACCCCCATGGGCACACTTTTTGAGCTCAGGTCCCTCCTTTACGCCCTGTCACTGGTAGGAAGCATAAAGGGAAGGGGCCTTCTGGAGACCCACTCAGAGCTTGCCAAAAGGATAGATGAATACATGCCGCGAGATCAGGATTATGTAAGGCTTCACGAGCTTTTGCCTAAGGCCTCAGAATCAGTGTCAGGAAAGGCAGTTATAATAGGCGAGGGACTTAGCGGCATCGTCGGCAGGTTCTTTGTGACAAGGCTCAGGCATCTGGCAAAGGCGGAGCAGGAAAGGCAGGCTTATTTCTGGCTGGACAGGGGAAGCACGTCGCTAAGAGCCAGCGACCTTGCCATATTCATTACCGGGTCTTCAGGCGAGCTTATGTTCAAGCTAGCGGAGAAGGTAAAGGAAAAGGGGGCTAAGATAGCTACAGTGACGTCGTTTTCAGACTCAAAGCTCGCAGGCATATCTGACCACGTTATTGAAGTGCCAGGCAGGGTGATGATGAAGCTGAAGGGCCTGAGGTCAAGCTACTATCCCTCGGACCCACTGCTTTCAACTTTCGAGCTCAGGACGCTGTTCTTTCTTGAGAGCTTTGTTCACTATGTTGCCAAGACCGAGGGGATAACAGAAGTGGACATGAAGTCAAAGCACTCAGAGCTCACCTGAGCCGCAGGACAAGCTCCGCTATTCTAGGTAGCGCCTCCTCGGCCCTTCCCTCTATCCTTATATCAGCCATGTGGTCAAGCTCTGTAGACCCCTGGTTTATTATGATCAGCTTTGAGCCAGCCCGCTTTGCGTAAACTGGTAGCAAATTTGCCGGCGACACCGCCAACGAAGTGCCCACCGCCAGAAAGACATCTGACCTGCTTGAGATGCCTGCGGCAGCTTCAAAGGGCTCCCCAAGCGGCTCCCCAAAGAAAACTATATCCGGCCTTACGAGTCCACCACATGAACTGCACCTTGGAGCTCCCCTTCCGCTTATAAGGTCAAGCGTTTTAAATTTGGTTCCGCAGCTCATACAGTAGGACCTCAGGATGTTGCCATGAATTTCTATTACGTTTTTTGACCCGGCGGCCTGGTGCAGGCCATCTATGTTCTGGGTTATTACAGAGCAAAGGACGCCGGCCCTTTCAAGCTCAGCAAGCGCGGCGTGAGCTTTATTTGGCTTTACCTCACCTTTTGGGATAAAAACTTCTCTTATCAGATCCCATGCCTCATCCGGGTTTTCAATAAAGTAGCTTATGTTAAACTTTTCAGGATCTACACGCCTCCAGACGCCCTGAGGGCCCCTGAAGTCAGGTATCCCGCTGGCCGTGCTTATGCCTGCGCCTGTAAGGGCCACCGCGCAGGATGCGCCAGCAAGCGCCCTTGAGGCAAGCTGAATTTGGTCTTCCATAATGGCGATTTTATGGACCCTTGCCTAAAACCTCTTCTTCCCTTTGTTGCTGACCGCATAGCTGTTTTAGTTGAACAGCTTAAATCTGACCACGCCTAAAACAGGCTTATGGTACAGAATATAACCGTTAACGGCATCAGCGTTAGGGTGATAAACGGCGACATCTCACTTGCAGTCGCTGATTCGATAGTTAACGCTGCAAATCGGTTTCTGAAGCACGGAGGCGGGGTGGCGCTGGCGCTTGTTAGAAGGGGAGGGCGTGAAATTCAGGTGGAAAGCGATGAGTTTGTTAAAAGGCATGGCCCTTTAGGAAGAGGGGAGGCCGCAATTACAACCGCTGGAAAGCTTTCCGCAAAGAGGATAATACACGTGGTGGGGCCTATTTACGGTGAGGGAAGCCTAGATGATCTCGTTACGGCTTACAGGGCCGCGCTTGAGGCCTCGGACAGGCTTGGCGACTCAGTTGTAGCGGTGCCGGCAATATCATCAGGAATTTATGGCTTCCCTATAGAGGACTCCGCAAAGGCGCTTTATCTGGCGCTGAGCGCGATAAGACCAAAATCGCTTAAGGAGGTTGACGTTTACATCATCGACAAAGGTCAGGCGGCTGCGTTTGAAAGCGCTCTTGGGAAGGCCATGCAAAGTTGACGTTTTTAGCTGAAAAGGCAGTTAAAGCGCAGCTGACCCTTTCTGGGCTTGTCAAGCTCTCAGGTATAAGGGCATCTGAGGTCGCGTTAGTTGCTGGGCTTGACGTCGCCTACGGCTGTGGAATGGCTTTTGGGGCCGCAGCGCTTTTCTCTACAAAGGAGGGCAGGACCCTGGAGGTTAAGGTCCATCCGGTAAAAGAGCAGGTGCCTTATGTGCCTGGGTTTCTGGGTTTCAGAGAGGTTGGGGCGATGGCGTCCGCATATTTGAGGCTAACAGCTAAGCCTGATGCTGTTTTGGTTGATGGGCACGGGATAGCGCACCCAAGGCGCTTTGGCAGCGCATCGCATTTTGGAGTTGTAATGGGGGTGCCAAGCGTTGGCGTCGCAAAGAGGGTGCTGTATGGCAGAGAGGAGAAAGGCTTTATTTTAATTGAAGATGAAAGAGTCGCGGCAGTTATTGGGCAAGGAAGGAGGCGAATATTTGTAAGCCCTGGGCACATGATTTCGCTTGAAGAGTCGATTAACCTTGTTAAATCCCTTTTACTGGGCCACCGGCTCCCCGAGCCCCTGTTTCGTGCACATGCAGCTGCTACTGCTGCGGCCAGATCCTGTTAGTTGCCAGAAATTATTGATCTCTGAGCTGAAAAGTAATCAAGGATGCTCTTTTCAGCGTAGCATTTATCGCATATGCAACGGCCCCCTGCTTCCTCAACTGGGCACGTGTACTTAAAGCTGCAGGTAGAGCAGTCTGACTCCCTCCCGCATATTATGCAGTTAAACGCATAGTACACGTTCCTCCTGAGGGCTCTCTCCAGTATCCCCTTTATGGCAGACAGGTTTGCCCTTTCAGTGATCATGAACCCGTTCTTTGAGTCGTAAGTTACGCCTGCCCGCATCAGCTCGGAAAACGTAAGCTTGCCTAGAGGGGGCAACCTGAACCAGGTGTTAAGCCTTATCCTGAGCGGCTCCTGTTCTGCCATGCGTTTGATTTAAAGCTTCAGGCTTTAAACTTTAACTAAAAGAAGGATCGCGAAGAGCGCTACGCCGCCTATGACCAGGGCCGCATCCCTTGCGCCGAACCTGAACCTGAACGGCGGCCTGGTTTTGCTCCTCACGCCATATCCCCTGAGCTCCATGGCCTCAGCCATCTCCCCGCTCCTTATTATTGAAACAACTATTAAAGGGACCAGAACCGACGACATCCCTGAAACCCATTTCACGGGGTTCCTGGTGGAGAAGTCAACCCCCCTTGCCCTCTGAACCTGCACTATCTGCTCCAGGTCAAGCGCAAGCAGCGGTATAAATCTGAAGGTTGCAGAAAGCAGAAACGCAAAGTCCCCTGATGCCCCGAGCCACCTGATTACAAACTCGAATTCGTCCGGGGACATTGAGGTAAACGCGGTCGAGCCAGCCAGAACGAGGTTTGCAAACCTCATAGAGTAGCCAAGCGAAGCGTAAACAGACCTGGAGATAAGCATCTCGCCCCCAGCTATTATTATCAGAAATGGGACGGCAAAGAGTAGCGATGAGGCAACCCTTTTAAGGTTGCCTGAAGCCGCGGCCAGCAGAATCATGAAGATGGCGAGAATCGCCGCCTTTAAAGGGGTGTAAATGGTCAGCGATGCAACTATCATTATTATTGCAAGGATGAGCTTTGCCCTTGGATCAAAAGTCGCCATATATGAGCCCTCATTGTAAACAAACGCCCTTGAAATGTTCAGCGCCACTTCATTATCGCCTCCACAGCCTCCTTGTCATCAACAAGCGGGTCACTTAGCCCAAGGGCCCTCGTGAGCGCTGCAAGGCCAGGAAGAACCTCAAATGTTGACCTGAAGCACTCCTTAAGGGCAAGCCTCCTGAACTCGCCCCTGCAAAGCACAACTCCATCGCTTATGAGCACCGCGTTAGGGTTAAGCTTCCACAGGAACTCCATGTCGTGGGTCGAAATGATTACAGGCCCTCCTTTCTCAGCATGGCCCTTTATCAAACGCATAAGGAGCTCCTTAAAAGCCTGATCCTGGCCCACGGTGGGCTCGTCAAGCAAAAGGGCTCTGGGCCTCCAGGCTATCACGGCCGCTATTGTAAGCCTCTTTTTTTCGCCGCCGCTTAAGGTTAACGGTGGCCTGTCCTTAAGGCCTTCAAGCCCAAGCTCCCTCAGGGCCCAGCCCACCATCTGCTCCCGGTTATTTTCTATCCCCAGGTTCTTGAGCGCAAATTCAACCTCCCTGTAAACCGTCTCCTCAAATAGCTGATAGTCCGGGTTCTGAAAGACTATGCCGACCTCCTTTATCGCTTCGCGCGGCTTCATGCTACCTATGTCCTTGCCGTTCACAAGCGCCACCCCCCTTGTAGGCCTTATAAGGCCTGCCATTATCCTCAGCAGCGTGGACTTGCCTGATCCGTTCCTGCCAATTATTGCATAAACCCTGCCGTCTTCAAACCTTTCACTTATGCCCTTTATAACCTGCCGGTTTCCGTACGAGTGCCAGATATCTAACAGCTCTATCATGGTCCTCCCCCTGCCCTTTTTACAAGGTCCTCCACGGTCAGAAGGCCCGCGTCGCCAAAAGCCTCAAGGCCTATCCTGGAGGGATGCGGCAGGACTTCCTGAGGAATTAGCCTGGCCGCTTCCTTGATCATGCCGAACGCAACAACCCTGCCTCTGTCCATATATGCAAGGTGGTCCACAAACCTGAGAAGCAGCTCAAGCCGGTGCTCAACTATTATAAGCGTTGTCCCGTGGGCCTTCCTTGCCCTGTCCACAGCTTCAAGAACTGCCACTGTGCTGCGCGGGTCAAGCAGTGAGGTTGGCTCATCCAGTATCAAAACCCTGGGCCTTGTGACTATTGCCCCTGCAAGGGCAACAAGCTGCCTTTGCCCATCGCTGAGTTCATGGACAGGCCTGTCTAGAATGTCCCGAATGCCGAGCTCATAGGCTATCTCATTTACCGCTTTATCTATCTCGTCAGGCTCAGCACCGAGGTTTTCAAGCGTAAGCCCTATATCCCTTCTGGCCTTGTATGAAAGTATCTGGCTGTCAGGGTTCTGAAACACAAAGCCAAAGGTTCTGGCTATATCCTCTCTGCTCATGTTATCCACTGGAACGCCGTCAACCAGGACTGTTCCCGAGAAGTCCCCGGCGTAATACCGGGGCACAAGCCCCACTATTGCCCTAAGCAGGGTTGACTTGCCGCAGCCGCTTGGCCCTGTCAAGGCAAGTGCGGCGCCCCGTGGAAGCTCCATGTTTACATCTTGTAATGCATATTCGTTTTGCCCCCTGTATTTGAAGCTAAGCCCTCTTAAGCTCAGGGACACGGGGCTTTTTTAAAGCCTGAGCGCTTAAAACCTTTTGTTTAAACACATGGCTGACGCAAAGGGACTCCGGCTTCTTCTCGCAAAGCCGTGCGCATCTCTCAGATAAGCTTTTTAAACACTCAGCTTCATTAAACTGAGGCTTGAGGGTGATCTGGGCTCCATGGAGACTTCCTGGGGTAATACACAGAAAGGACGTGTGCATCTTCTGTGCGCTGCCAGCTGATGGTCCTGAAAAGGACGAAGAAAACCTGATAGTTTACAGGGGAAGGCTGGCTTATGTAATAATGAACAAATATCCTTACAACAACGGCCACGTAATGGTGGTGCCGTACAGGCATGTGAAGGATATGGGAGAGCTTGCAAATGACGAAGCCCTGGAGATGCTTGAGCTTATAAGCTTTACAGAATCGTGTATAAGAAAAAAGATGAACCCGGATGGGTTTAACATAGGCGTAAACATAGGAATAGATGCGGGGGCTGGCTATGAGCACCTGCACGTTCATATGGTGCCCAGGTGGAGGGGCGACACGAACTTTATGCCAGTGTTTTCAGAAGTTAAGGTTATACCGGAATCCGTGTATGAAACCTACAAAAAGCTAAAGGAGTGCTTTGGCCAGAAGACGGCTAGCGCTCAAACGCTGTCTTAATTATCAGGGCAACGTTTGCGGCCTCCCGCATCCTCCTCTTTACATAGTCAATCCAGAGGCCGCCGTAGGGTATGTAAATTGCGCCCTTTGCCCCCTCCTTTATCAGGGATAAAAGGTACGAGTTTCTTATGCCCAGCAAAACGGCAAGCGTCACATCCTTCTTCCTTTCCCTGTTTAATTCGAATGCCTCCTTTAAAATCGCCTTGTCGTGCGTTGCTATTGTAAACTTTTCAGCTTCATCAAAAAGGAACTTCATGAGCTTCCTGTAGTTTTCAGTTCTTTCCTCCCAGCTCTGGTAAGCCACGTCCGGGCCTTCTTTGTACGCCCCCTTAACAAGCCTTATCACGCCGCCGGCCCTTACCAGCTCTGAAACATCCTTGGCGCTTCTTTTTAAATAAGACTGAATGGCTATGCCAACTCCCCCATCTTTAACCTCGCTGTAATAAAGCCTGAGCGTGTGCTCAAGATAAACATAGGATTCCATGTCAAGCCACAAAAAGATGCCGAGATCCCTTGCTGTTCTTGCAAGCCGTGAATAGTTCTGCTGCGCCAGGCTGTATGAGATCGAAAGGCCTATCTGCGTTGGCTTTACAGCCACCTCCCCCCTTAGCCCTGCGTCCTTCATGCTGTTCATCAATGACTCGTATTCCTTAACTGCGGACTCAACAGCGCCCTGGTCATGAAGCTCTTCGCCCAGATAGTTAACCAGCGGGATTGCGCCCCAAGAGGATATCCTGCGGGAAACGACAAGCGCGTCGTTAAGGTCTTCGCCGGCTATGTACCGCTTTGCGGCAAACCTGACTATAAAGCTCACGTATAACTTAGATAAACACAGCAAGGTATAACTTTTTCGAAAATAAATTGGCTTGACGCTGAAAATTGACCAGACTTGTGATAAGCAAAGTACAGCTTGATGAGCTTGCGCTGGAGTCAAAGAGGGAAAGCCCTAATGAAGCTGTTGCGCTCCTTTTTGGACACAGAAATAACGAAGACTGGGTTGTTGAGAGGGTAATGCCTGTAAGAAATTCAACGCCATCCCCATACGCGTTTTCCATAGCGCCTGAGGACATTTACCAGGCATATGTGTGGGCCGACAAGAATGGCGTTGAGCTGGTGGGTATATTTCATTCGCATCCCGGTAAACCTTATCCATCGTCAGTTGATGTAAAATACATGAGGCTTAACGAGGTTATATGGATAATAGCTGGCTACGGCGCATCCGAGTTCCGCGCCTATATGCTGTCGGGCGAAAGGATTTTAGAAGTTGATATTGTGGTTACTCCCTGAAGAGAAGGTCTGCATGCAGCAGCATGTCTCCAAGGCCCTTAAACCTCTTTCCTCCTCCCATGTAAAACTTGGTGCCCCACTCGTATATGTGAAGCCTGAGCGCTTGGATGTAGACTATAAGCCCCTCTAGCGCCATTATCCCCACATTGCCTATTATGAGCAGCGGCACTGAGATCGCTCCCATGCCTATTGTCAGGTTCAGCGCCTTCATCAGTATTATGTGAACCAGAAAAAGTATGGCAAGCCTTGAGTAGCTTATCGTGTTTGCCAGAAACTCGATGACCACAAACATGAACTGTATCATTGAGTTAAGAGGACCCATCTCCCTCAGCATGAAGAAGACCATTACGCCAAGGCTTGCCGCCGTAACCGGTATTGAAAACATGCTGACATAGGCGTTTGGAACCCCTATAAGCGCTGCCCTTCCAGCAAACAGGTTAAACGTGTATCCGCCGCCTATTATTGACAGGCCTATAAGCACAGCGCCGGCGTATGCAAGAAGAGCAGTCAGCTTCTCCGCATATGCCCTTAGCCTATCATGCTTAACAGTCTGATAAAAGTCAAGGAAAAAGCCTGAAGCTAGGTGAACTATGCCTATCAGTATTGCCAGCGCCAGGGCGCCAAGCACTATCCCTGATGTTAAAGACGAAAGCGTTGGTATCTTTACGATTGCCGCCCTTGCCAAGTAGGGCCCTATGCCCGGTATAAGCGAAACGTCAAAGCCAAAGAACTCGCCTGCAAGTATGCCTGATATTGAGGCTGATGCCCCGAAGGTGGCCAGCAGCGCCCCCCACATTTTCTTGACCTTCCAGCCCCTCAGGTAAATTAAAAGCCCCAGCGCCAGAAGGACGAGCCCCTGCCCGAGGTCAGGGAACATGAATCCAAAGAAGAGCGGGAAGACGAATGCTATTATTGGGGTTGGGTCTATTTCATGTTCTGATGGAACGCCCTGAGTTTCTGTTATCTGCTCAAAGTTCTTCACATAAATTGGGTTAACAAGCTCGACCTCCTCACCTTTGTCAGGCTCAGAAACTATAGCTATGTCTGACATGCTTTTTAAAAACCTTTCATAGAAGAGGCTTGGGACCTCAACTCGCACAAGCAGGAACCTGCCGTGAGGCTCGCCAAGCTCAAGCGCTTCCTTCAGCGCGGTGAGCGCCTCAAGGGCCGCGTCAATCTCGTCCTCCGCCCTTGCCTTTATCTCACCAACCTTCTTTAGCAGATCATCCCTCTTTGCCTTCAGCTCCTCAACCTCTTTGTTAAGCTTCCTAGCCCTCGCTGCAGGGCTGTATGAAGGCGGAGAAATCAGGGTAAGCCCCAGCTCCCCTGCGGCCTTTATTATAAGCTGCTCGTCCTCAGGCCGGCAAACCACAACGTTAAGATATGATCCGTTAAGCTGATGAACAGATACAACTGCCCCATCAGGTGTAAAGGGCCTGTCCTTGCTTACGTAGATCTTCACGCAAAACCTCCTGAGGGACCCTATGAAAGACAGGTCGTGCTCAATGAACGAGATCGGCGCTATCCTGGAGAGCTCTGATTCAGCCGCGCCAAGCGCGGACTCTGTCGATTCCAGGTCAAAAACTGCCTTCTCTAGCTCCTCAATTGTATTTCCAACTGTGGAGCTTATGCTCTCCAGAACTTCGTTTACTGTCCTGCCTTCAAACCTTATCCTTTTTATCCTTCTGCCCATGAGTATCTCAGTGTACCCAGCCTCTGGCCTTATGCCAGCCCTTTCAGCGAGCTCAGATACAAGCGCCTGCATCCTTTCAACTTCCTCTATGGCCTTGGTCTTTCTTTCAACTATTTTTACAGCCTTGAATGAAACGAGCCTCTTTGCGAGCTCCTCCTTTTTGTCTATGTCAACTGCCAGCAAGAGCTGATAGGTCCTGTCCTTCACACATTAAATTTAGTGCCTTACCTTTAAATACTTAATTTTTCAAATGATAACAAATGAGTTCTGACGGGTTTTTGGAGGAATGGGCAAAGGAGTTTTACTCTAAAAGGCTAAGAAACCTTTCTGACATGTTTGGAGTTGACAAGCCAATAATAGGGATGGTTCACCTGCTGCCGCTCCCGGGATCGCCTGCATACAACGGCTGGTCAATGGACGTTATAGAGGAGAAGGCGCTTAGCGATGCAAGGGCGCTTGTGGAAAACGGCGTTGATGGCCTTATCGTTGAAAACATGTGGGATCTGCCTTATTTTGTTGCAAAGGAGGTCCCCCCAGAGGAGATGACGGCACATGCGGTCGCGGCCAGACTAGTGGTAAAGGAGTTCAAGGTCCCGGTAGGAATAACTGTTGTTCACAACGGAGGAAGGGTGGCGCTTGGAATAGCCAAAGCCGCCGGGGCCAAGTTCATAAGGGACTGCCTGCTTACTGGCTCCTACCTATGGGACACCGGGGAGCTTGACCATGGTAACGCCTCCGAAGTTCTGAGAATGCGCAAGTGGCTTTACGCGGACAACATAAGGATCTTTGCTGACGTTTACAAGAAGCACGCAGTTACTTTCCCTGGAATAGATCCGGAAACGCACGCTGTGTGGACAGACTACTATATGGCAGACGCGCTTATAGTTACAGGCAGAATGACCGGTGAGGAGACCCCTGTTGACCTAGTCAGCCGGGTAAAACGGGCGGCACCTGAAAGGCCAGTCCTGATAGGCAGCGGGCTTACGGCCTCAAATGCCGAAAAGCTGCTGTCAGTTGCTGATGGCGCAATAGTTGGCACCTTCTTCAAGTACAATGGAGTGACGCAGAACCCGGTTGACCCGGAAAGGGTAAGGCAGCTAATGGACGTGGTTAAGAGGCTTAGAAAAAAGTGATCTGATGGATTCTGGGATTTTAACCCTCGTGCCTCTCTTTGACGCCTTATAGCCAGCAACCATATTTGCAAGCCTGCATGCCTCTTTTTCACTTTGCCCGTAAAGCAAAGCTGAGATAAATGCCGCATCAAAGGCATCGCCTGCTCCAGTAAGGTCCACCGGCTTCACGCTTATCGCGTTAAACTGCTCCACTGTGCCGAGCGCTTCAAGGTAGCAACCCCTTTTGCCGGCCTTTATTATCGTCGCCCTTGCCCCCTCCCTAAGGCTTTCTCCGCAGTGTCCTTCATTACAAAACACATATGCGCCCTCGAGCGACATCCTTTTCCTTTTTTCGGAAACGCCTTCGAGATCAACCGACAGGGGCACGCCAAGCTCATGCGCGGCGGCCGTCGCCTCCCTTAACAGGGAGGGCCCTGACCTGTTCATAAGCGAGTATCCAGAAACGTGAATCCACGATGGCCTTGCGCCCAAAATTATGTCCCTGCTGACGTTTAGCTCCCTGTTTATGCCCCTTTCCCCTATCATGGTTCTTTCCCCTGTGCCGTCTACAACAACTATAAACGTGCCAGTCTGGCCTCTACCAAACTTGATAAGCCCTGTCCCTATGCCAGAGGTTTTCAGGTCATTTACAAGAGGCTCGCCAAGCGGGTCATCACCAACAATTCCTGCCACTTCGACTTCATGCCCCAGCTCCTTTATGTACCAGGCTATGTTTCCTGCAACGCCCCCTGGGGTCATTGAAAGCCTTTTAACCAGCAGGTTTTTACCCGGAGCAATGTAGCCGTTGAGATAAGCCTTAATGTCCCAGGCGAGGTCCCCTATTACAAGAGCCTTCCCCATATCAGGTGTTTGGCCGCGTTTAAATAAATCCGCTGTGTTCAGGCCCTTTCAAGCCTGCGCACAACTCTCTCGCCAAGCCTAGTTATACGATAGTAAAAGTGGTGCGTTCTTGTCTCCTTCTTTGGTTTGGCCTTCCTTTCGCCAAACTTGATTGTTTTTTCCTTTACCTTTTCCACAAGCCCCATTCCTTCAAGTTCCTCAAGCCTTCTCTCCGCCTCTTCAACGCTTATCCGCATAAGCCTTGAGAAAGTCCCCGCATGATCAATGCCAGCGGCTTCTGCAACTTTAAGGGCCTCTAAGATACAGGGCCTTTTCCTTAGGACGTCCGTATATGCGGACGCAAGGGCTTCATCGTCCCTTGCCTCCCTTACGAGAAGCTCGCCCTCTCGGGTAAGCCTGTAATACGTGTGATGTTTGTGAACCTCATCGCTAAGCTTCATCTTTGCCTCAGTGTTCTTTAGGGACGAAGTGCCTCCCCTTTCGATCAGCCCCCGTGCCTCAAGCTCATCGAGCAGCTCTATCACATCACAGAGCCTCAAGTGAAGCCTCTTTGATATTGAGAGGCCATAGTCAAGACCTGCCTCCTTGATGTGCCTGAGTATTTCCAGTAGCCGTTTGTCGAGAAGAACTTCGGTGTGTTCCCTTATTGCGCTCATTTCAGTAGGGCTTCTGCGGGTTCATGGAAAAGAAGAATGCCCTGTAAAGGTCCAGCTCGTCCCCGCCGGAGCTTTCAAGCGCCTTTGCCATAACCTCATCAACGTATTCGTCTATAAAACCGTGAGGTATTGTAACCAGGTTGTCAACCATGTCGCTTATCAGGGGAAGACCCGTGGCTTCGTTAAAGAAGCCCCGGGAGCCAATAAGCCTTTCAAGGCTTTCCCACGAACCGTCCAGGTACTCTATTTCACAGGCAGGCGCGCTCTCGTATGCCTTGACCTGAACGCGCTTAATTTTGTAGAGGTAATCCGTGGGAACTGAAAAGCTTTTGTAAGGCCTTTCCGCGTTTTCCTTTATTGTAGCGTAATCGTCTGCGCCTCTCTCATGTCTTGTTGCATACACCGTCAGCAGCACCGGATGGTCGCTATCAAGCAGATCATATCTCAGGTAGCTTCCCTCTGGCATCGCAAGCGTTAAAAGCAACTTGTCTATTGCGCCCCTGAACTCGGCCACGGAGGCCCTCCCAGCCCTGTAAAGGTGGCCTACAAGCGCCCTTGTCCTAGACCTCTTTATTACGGCAAAAGCCCTTTTGCTTTCAACCAGCCGCATTGTCTTTTCGGATATTTCATCTATCCAGCCCTTAAGCTCCCTGTCCATAAGCCCCTCCTCCTGAGCCCTTACCGCGCTTCTCAGGTAGCCAAAGAAGGTTCCGTCAATCAGCATGTAGTTTACCGATCCAAGCTTTTCAAGGGCAAGCGTACGCTCAGCCAGAGTCATGAGCGTCTCAAGTCTGGCTATGTTTCTGCGCCTGCTGTCCGACTCGGACCAGCGAAGCTGAGTTGCAAGGCCATCTTCAGCAGCCCTTTCCCTGCCCTTCAGGGATAGAAAATAAGCCGCAGCAACGCTGTATACAGCACCAAGCCTCATTGAGGGGGTCATGGACCTTGACCCATCAACGGCGCCCACGACAGAGACGTCGTCGTTTACAGTTATCCGCTTCAGGTAAGGGCGTATCTCCTCCTTTACCTCTTCAACCTGCCTTTTTAGTGAATCCATCGCCTTTGATATCCTTGCTGCTTCGTTTGACGCCTCTGCAAGAAACCTGTACTGCAGATCTGGTGGAAGCTTTTGCCATTCTATCCCGCTCATGAGCTGGTCGGCCTGAACTCCATCAAAAGCGGAACCGGTGAGGGGTTCATTAGCCCTGCAAAGTAAAAGCTCCCGGTGTCTAGGTTTATCAAGTATTCAGGTGTTATCCCGTATGGGGAAAGCCAGCCGGAGGCGCCACCCTCGCTGGACACATCAAGCGGGTGAAGTCTCCCGTAAAAGTTCGTGTTAAGGTTCCTCCTTATGGCGGCGTTTATCCCTATTTCCCCCGCAACCCCCTGAGAGAGCAACGTGAGGTTAAGGTTGTGCTTTCTCCCAAGGGCCGCCAGATCCCTTATCATGTCGGTGGTCTGGGCCTGTATGCCATCTGGCTTAAACGGAGCGTACTGCGGCGCTTCATCTATGATTATAGCCATTTTTTGAAATTCGCCTCTGTTTATCATGTCGTAAATCTTTCCGCCAAGCGTAAGAAAGAAGCTAAGCTTTATCTCTGAAGGCAGGTCCCCCATGTCAACTATTACCTGCCCCTTAAAGGCCCTGCTTATGACTTCGTCAATTCCAATCTTTCCCATAAGCGGCATGAGGCGCTCCACCGTTATCCTTCTCAGGATAAACCGGAGGATGCTTCTGTACCCATCCGCAACGTCCCTCCTCATCTCAAAATGATTTGGAAAGTCCTCAAGCCTTCTTTCAACCGCGTTATGCGCTTCGCCGGCGTTCCTGCCTGCTATGTTGCCCCATTCAAAGGCTATGTCCTCAAATGCCAGCTCAACGTTTTTGTTGTCATAAAAGTTATGGGTCAGCTCCTTAAAGTATTCAAGAACTGAATCCGGATCCTGGGATATCTCAGAAAGCCTTAGCGCTTCATTGGGGCTATAAGGGGCGTAATCCATCCCGCTCCAGTCAAGCACAATCGTGCTGTAGCCCGCATCGTGATAAAACGGTATAAGCACGTGCCTGGCGAGCCAGGATTTCCCGGAGCCTGTGGTGCCATAAACGCCCACATGATAAGGTATATAGTTCGAGTTTGCTGGCATCGCCCACCCTTCATGGCCCTTAAGGAAGGCCCTGAGGGGCCTTACCCCTTCCCTTCCTGAAAAGTAAAGCTCAAGCGGGTTCTCCTGGTTAAAGAGGTAAACCGGAGACCTTGGCGCTATTATTCTCCTGTTTACGGTGACAGCGCTTTTGTCGCCCCTTTTTACAACCTCACCTATTACAGCAACGTAAAATGAAAAAACCTCCCTTGCTGAGGAAGGTTCCCCGCCGTACTTCAGGTATGCGAGGTCTGGTTTATATGAAGATGGGTTAAGGAACTCGTTTTTGCCAAGCCCCTTCCTCAGAACGCCAAGCACAAGCCCGCCTGGCGAATCATAACCCCCATTCTTTATAATAACCAGTTCCTCCGCTCTGACCTCCCTTTCCATGTCCTTGTACAGTACAACGCTGCAACCGCTTTCAGTTGCCCCATCAGCTACTTTGCCTATTTCAATCATCGTTTCAGCGCGTCTGCGGCTGAGCCTTTATGCCCTTTTCCTTGAGCATCCTGTAAAGCTCTGGAAGAGAATACGCGTAGCCCACGTGCACGCAGCTGTCGCTGTTGTCAAACTCGCAGAAAAGCTTGAACGACCCGTCGGGGTTCACCTTAAGGCTTACAGGGGCTATCCTGCCCCTTACCCAGTCATTTATAAATATCTTATCGCCGCTCCTTTCTGCAAAGGAAAGGAACTGGCCGACCTCCGAAAGAAGCTCCTCCTCTTCGATCTTATTTATTATCAGGCTTTCAACATAGTCTGATATTGAAATCCTTGCCCTTAGCTTTGATGACTTCTTCTCAACCTGTGTCCTGAGCCGTTCGTAAATGTCCTTGGAAACAACTATGCCCGTATACTTTCTTTCGCTTGACATATAATCAACAATATACTTATCGGATATAAGTATTTATATCAAAATTGCATGCGAACCCAGCAGCTTGCAGGCTAAAGGCGTAGTTGCCTGAAGATGTGTCTTCAGGGCTCAACGTTAAGAAGGCCGTCCTCGCCAACGGACACCCTGTAGGTCTTGAGCGGTAGCGCCACGTTTTCCTGTTCGCACATTACCTCGGGCCTTACGTGCGCCTTCTCAACAAGTTCGCCTGTCCTTACGTCGTACTTCGCCCCATGCGCAGGGCAGGTTACAGTGGTTCCTTTAACCTCAGTTAAAAGGGCGCAGCCCATATGGGCGCACACGGCATCCATTCCGTAGAGCTTTTCCCCGTCCTTGACAACCAGTATTGGCCTTCCCTTTAACCATATAAGCAGTGAATTTCTCTCTTCAAATGCATGAACATGTATCCTAACTTTCATGAGCTTAAAAATAAAAAGCAGACGATTAAAGTCTTGCTGTCTATTTTTATTTTTTAACGCCGTCTCCTGTAAGCCACATATGCGACGGCCGCAACTATTACTACAGCTGCAACAGCAGCGGCCGCATAGTCAGTGTATGGAGCTGAAGGTGCTGGGGAAACAACTATTACGTTCCCCTGGGCAGTTGCATAGCCCTGGACGCCTATAACGTATGACGGATCTGAGGTTATGCTTATAGAAAATGTCTGCCCGTTAATGGTAAGGCTTGCTGAGTAGAGCACCTGGGTTGGGGCTGACTTTGTGAAGTAAGTTGTGTTCTTTGACGCGTCATAGACCCTGCTCCACTGGCTTAAAGGCGTGTTAAAGGCAGAGAAGTTTATTGTTGAAACCTCAGGAATCATCTCCCCCAGGTCCCCAAAGAAAGGCAGCCCCATGCCCTCCATGAAGTCCCCTCCAAAATAGTTTATGTCCTCCTCGTGCCCGTTAAAGTTAAAGTAAAGGGCCTTGTCAAGCCTGAAAGCCTTCCAGCGAAAGTCCCCCACAACGCCAGAAGCTGTCCTGTTAAATATCCCGCTTACCCATACTGAAAGAACTGATGACCGCCTGAAAACGGCAGTGGTTGAATTTGAGGACAGGGCCTCTGTCATTGTAACTGTTGCGTTTATTACGCTTATGTTTGGATCGTACTTCCTTAGCGCCTCCTGCAGTTCAAGGAGCGGCTTGGACGGCCCTGAGGCAAATGCGCTATAAGAAACGGTATAGCTGCGGCCCTGAACCTGCCGTGCAACAAACGAGCCGTTTGGGTAGTGGATAACCGCCAGCACGGTGTCGTTTATTACTATGTTTGAAACGTTCTGAGTAGGGTATGCCATTACCGTAACCGTTGAAGCGTTAGCCGCTGTAATTGGAAGAACTATCAGCAACGCCGCAATAAGACCGGAATATATTGCCTTCATTTGCTGAAGGCTAGATCAAAGACAAAAATAAGGATCTTTGTGGAACCATGCGGAACGTTCACTGGGATTCCTTTTCTGAAGATTTCTTGGCCTTTGGTTTTTTGCACGGCATAGCTTTTTGTGGGCTGGCGTTAAATTTAAGCGTTTTGCTGCGCAACTGTAATCCATTTGGTCGCGTCGTGACCTGCGCGCCGTGAGCAGTGGCCTGTTGCCGCTCAGCCATGCCTTTGAGCCTTCGCTTGGTTGTACATGAACGCCTTTGCAAGCACTTCGCCGGCAACCCTTTTGTTGCGCCCATGCAAGCCAGCCGTGGATTCTCGCTACGCATTCCCCTTAATTTGATGTGCAGCTCATGAAAGATGCCAGTTGGCCAAGCTTGTGTAACGCAGCAAGGCTTAATTTTTAAAGGAAAACACGTTGTGAAACCTAGGGCATTGATGCCTGATATTCTGCGCGCTAAGCAAACGCTGCTAAGGCGGCGCTGACTCCCTTAATCCCCGTTTATGGCAGGCATAAAGCAGTCGTAAGGCCTGCCCCCGTTTATGCCTTCCATTGATGCCCTTATTATCTCGTCATCAACGCTCTGCCAGACACCGTCCCAGTCTATGTCCCTTACCTCCACGGAGACTATCCTGTCAAGCTCATCCTTTATGAGCTTGAGTATTGCCCTGCCATGAAATGGCTTGACCAGCCTCGACTCATTAAAGCTGCAGTAGGGATTTCCGCCCCTTGTTGTGTAATATATGCAAGACTCGCAGTAGCTGCTCATCCATATGATGTTCCTTTCAGGCCTGTAATACTTGAAAAGCTCCTCGATGAATATCCTTTCGCGCTTTCTTGATATCTCCTCCAGCTGTTGTCTGCCTTCCTCCGTCAGCGTATAGTAGTCGAGGTGCCTTGTTATCTCCTCGTACTCGTTTTCCTGTTCCCCTTTGTTCATCCTCAAGTAACTTTTGAGGCCTCTAAATATATAAGAGTTTAGAAGAAACAAATTACGCTGGCATGTGCACGGAACTGAACTCGCCGTTAATTGATTTAATCGATAACGCTTATTTAACGTGGACGCAAGCTTAAGCTTAGATGGAGGCGTTTACGAAGCGCTATGTGCAACACCCCCTGATAAGGGAAAACGCTGTGGAATACAGGGACTACCAGGTTAACCTTGCAAACGTTTCGTTTGGCAAAAACACGCTTGCGATACTTCCAACTGCGCTTGGAAAGACAATTATTGCGCTCCTGCTGACGGCTGAGGTGTTGAGAAAAAAGGGGGACGCAAAGGTGCTTGTAATGGCGCCAACAAGGCCTCTGGCACATCAGCATAAAAGGACGTTTGCGGGGCTCATGAACCTTCCTGAAACTGCATTCGTAGCGCTTACGGGGACGCAAAGGCCTGAAGTAAGGGAGGCTATATGGGCTGGCGATGCCCGGATTTACTTTGCAACACCGGAGGTTGTCAGAAATGACGTGGACGAAGGAAGGCTTGACATAGGCTCCTTCAGCCTTATTGTCTTTGATGAAGCACACAGGGCGGTCAAGGACTACCCTTACACTTCCATAGCTAAGGCTTATGTTGAAAGGTCAGCCTACCCCATGATATTTGCAATGACCGCCTCGCCTGGATCTACTGAAGAAAGGATTATGGATGTATGCAGGAACCTATTCATAGAGCAGGTCTTTGTAAAGGACGAATCCGATCCAGATGTGAGCCCGTACATCAACAGGGTTGACATTAACTGGGTCAGGGTAAAGCTTCCACCTTCGTACGCCGAAGCGAGAAGCGTTATAGAGGAGATGCTTGGACGAAGGCTTAACTGGCTGGCAGAAAAGGGGTTCCTCCAGAGGGCTGGATCTGTGAGCAGAAAGGATTTGCTTGAGCTGGGGGACAGGCTAAGGCACGAGCTTGACTCCAATCCCAGCAGGGAGGACAGGGGGAAGCTCTTCCAGGCTATAAAGGTTCAGTCAGAGGCAATGAGCATTTACCACATGAAGGAGCTTCTGGAAACGCAGGGCGCTGTGCCATTGAGATCGTTTATGGCAAGGATTGAAAGGGAGGAGAAAAGCAGCCACACAGCTATAGCTTCAGATGAGCTTTACCCCAGGCTTGTGGCCGTGCTGGAAAGGGCTTCAGAGGACCACCCAAAGGTGGGTGCCCTGGTTAACATTATAAGGGAACAGCTAAGGGAAAATCCGTTGTCAAAGGTTATTGTATTTACTCAGTACAGGGAAACGGTGCAGCACCTGGTTGAAGTGCTTCAGGGCATTGAAGGGGCAAGGGTGGGCAGGTTTGTGGGGCAGGCCTCAAGGGAATGGGATAAGGGCATGAGCCAGGACGAGCAGCTTCAGGCGCTAAGGGAGCTTGAGCAGGGCAGCATAAACATCCTTGTGTCGACTTCAATAGCTGAGGAGGGGCTTGACATACCATCTGTCGAGCACGTTATATTCTTTGAACCCATTCCAAGTGAGATAAGGTATATACAGAGGAAGGGGAGAACCGGAAGAAGGGGGCCCGGAAAGGTAACCATACTTTTTACTGAGAGCAGCCTGGACTCAGCCTACCTCTTCTCAAGCATCAGAAAGGCAAAGATAATGAAGGAGATCGTAAGAAGGATAAACTCAAAGCTTCAACCTATACTGAGAAGACTTCCATCGTTCCCGGAGGGGCAGGAGCAGCAGAGGAACAACGTGCCAGCGCCGGGCGATGTTGAGAGGGAAATAAGAAGCGCTTCTGAGGA
Organism: Thaumarchaeota archaeon UBA164; assembly: GCA_002499005.1. Lineage (GTDB taxonomy): Archaea > Thermoproteota > Nitrososphaeria > Conexivisphaerales > UBA164 > UBA164. The sequence goes on along the minus strand of DAJU01000001.1, from coordinate 59,262 downwards.
CGCATACATGAAGCTCATGGAGGTCGGATCTGATGGCATGGCTCCTGAGGAGCTGAGGTCTTACCTTGCATCCCTTGGATACAGCGATGGGGTTGCCAACGTCGCCCTTAAAAGGCTTATAAGCTCAAGGAAGGCCGTTATCTTTTCAGGGAGGGCCATGACTGTTTCGGCGCTCAGGTCAGCTGGCAGGGACATAAGGGAGATAACTATTGAAAAGGTGTTCCCCGGAAGCGCCGTGGCCATAATAGACGGCAGGTGGAGGGCCAGGCTTGAGCCGGCTAACTTTAACGGTCCACCTTCGCTCATAAAAAAGGGAAGCAGGTTCTTGGCGTCAGTTGAGCTTTACAGGGAAAACGGCGTGCTCATGGTAAAGGTTAAGGATGTTGAGAGGCGCCTTTAGATGACCTGAGCTTTTCAAGGTAACCCTTCGCGGCGTCATAGCTTATTGTGTTCTTCTCAATCATCATCCTTACAACTTCGTCAACCTCATCTATTCTTGCCCCTGCGCTAAGCGCAAGGCTCCTTGCGTGCAGCTTCATGTGCCCCTTCTGTATGCCCTCTGTAACAAGGGCGTACATTGCAGCAAAGTTCTGTGCAAGCCCAACCGAGGCCATTATTTCAGCAAGCTCCTTTGAGGTGGGGTTGCCCATAAGCTTTAGCGCAACCTTGCTGACCCTGTTAAGCCCCACAGAGCCCCCCACTGTGGCCACCTGCAGTGGAAGCTCTATCTGTCCCACCACATAATCCCCATCTATCCTGTAGCTTGTAAGGGGCTGGTAGCCGCCGCTTCTGCACGCATAAGCGTGTGCGCCGGCCTCTATTGCCCTTGTGTCGTTAAATATAGCGTTTGCAACAGCTATTATTCCGTTCATGATGCCCTTGTTGTGGGTAACGGCCCTGAACACGTCTGCCCTTGCCAGGTTATAGGCATGTATCAGGTCCTGCGCCACCCTGCTGCCGTTTTCCCCAAGCTCGCTTATGGGGAACCTAGCGTGAGCTCTTGCCATTCTCCTTATCGCGTAGTTGGATATTATCCTCAGAAGGTACCTGCCCCCGGCCAGGTCGGCAAGATAGGGTGCAAGCGTTTCAGCAACTGTGTCCACGGTGTTTGCCCCCATCGCGTCAAGCACGTGAACGTAAAAGTAAAGCTCAACCATGGGGCCTGAGTCGGTGTAAAGGACCTTCAGGTCGTATCCCTTAAACCCTCCAGCCTTTCTTATTATTTCAGGAAGAACCTCGTTCCCCATCCTGATTATTTCGTTGCGCTTCTCGTTTATCCTGTAAACTGCTTCTGAGGGGTCCCTGACGTCGACAAGCTGAACTGTCCCGATCATCACCGGCTCGTCAGCAACTGCTGTGAACCCTCCGCCGGCCCTTGCTATCTTCGCTGCCTTGCTTGCCGCCGCAACAACCGACGCCTCCTCAAGAGCCATGGGGACCAGCACGTCCTTCCCATTAACTAGGAAGTTTGTAGCAACGCCTATCGGGTAAGCTATTGTGCCGATTACGTTTTCTATCATCTTATCCGCAACGTCAATCCCCAGCCCGCCGGTTTCAAGGGCCTTCAGATCCTCCTCGATAAGGCCGTACTCCTTGGCCAGCAGCTTTCTTCTTTCATCAACGGATAGCTTATAAAACCCGGAAATGCCTGAGCCTTTGCTCTGCATAGGGCACTTAACGTGCATTTAGCAAATAAAAGCTTTTGCAGTCGCTGGCCTGAGTTAGCACTTTTACTAACTCTGCTTCAGGAATCAGCTGAGGCTCAGCCCGTATTCCTGGCCGTTGCTGAAGGTCCATGTTATGTTTATATAATCGCTGCCAACGTTCAGGCTAACTGCCTGAACCCCAAACGGCCAGCGCGCGCTCTCAAGAGAGCTCATTCCCATTAGGATTTCGTTGGCAAGCGTTGCTGAAAAGTTACCTGTGGTTGAATATGAAATCTGAATTATCCCTGACGGCTTGGAGCTGTATGCGCCAACGTCAAGAAGAGCTATTTTGAACCCGCCTCCAGCTGGAACAAACACAACAACTACAGAGCCTGAGTGGCTTTCAACATATGATGATTCCTGAGACCCAAGCGCCGCCACGATCCATTCATTGCCCTCAAGCGCTTGCTCCATCATTACATGGAGCCTGCCGTGCCCGTGCTGCGTCATTACTGCTGTAACTGAAGTTATGCTGTAATTTACGCCTCCTAGGCTTATGTAATAAAGAGGAAACCCTAGAACGGCGTAAACCTGCCCGTTGTACACGCCAACGGTGCCGTCTATCAGCGCCCCGTTAAGCAGATACAGCGAGTTTGCCGCGGAGCCGTTGATCAGCTCGTAAGCGCTCATGTTGATCATGGCTTCAAGGGCCAGGACCTCTTCCCGGTGATCCCCCTTGAGCGCCTTCATATAGCCTGCCCGGACAGCGGCCGCAAGCCTCCCTCTTGAGCTCTTCTGAAGCTCAGAGTTGGCAAGACCAAGCAGGTGTCTGGCGGTTGCCAAGTTTTGCGCCGCCTGTGACGAATTTGACGCTGGAGCCGTCAAAAGGTTTAGCGCTTCCTGTATAATGCCCTGTATATATGCCCTTTCGGCGGTGTTTGTTATAGAGCCAAGCTGGGCCTCTAGGTCAGAGGCGTACTCTATGCCGGCTTCCCGTGAAGCGTTTATCCCTGGTTGCAAGGACGGGCCTGAAGAGGCTGTGGCCGCGGCGCTTTCAGCCATAGCCAGGTTAAAGTACTCAAGGGATCCAGTGTAGTTGTTCTGCTCGTAAAGGTCCATGGCCTTTTTTATGTAACTGACTGCGTTAGCAAGGGCCTGGTGCTGGGGGGTGCCTGGCTGGGTTCTGGAAAGAGCCGTCAACAGGCCCCTGTAGGTCTCCTTCAGAGTGCCAGCGTATCCGCTGTTAGCAGATGCCGCCTGGGGCACAGCTATCCAAGGGATGGCTACTGCCCAGAACGCAATAAGCCCTATGAGCACAGGGCCCGCAACCCTCATATGTTGCGTATTATTATAATTAAGATATAAGGAACGTTGTGAAACCGTTGAACCTTACGCCCAACGTTTTTATTCATCTGTTCCAGTCCATAAATCATGGAAGGTCTTGATGTGTTTAGGGATTCTGAGGGCAGGTCTTACCACATAAGGGCTAAAAAAGGCGAGCTAAGCGGCTTTATTATAACCGTTGGGAGCCCAGAGAGGGCAGAGCTTGCATCTAAGCTCTTAGACGGTTCAAGACTCATAAGCTCGAACAGGGGGCTGCTGACTTACCTGGGAAGCTACAAAGGGATAGACGTCACCGTCTTCTGCAGCGGCATGGGGCCCGGCTCAGCTGAAATAGCTCTTACTGAGGCGCTTGCAAACGTTGACTATTCTAGGTACAGATCGGTAAACGTAATAAGGGTGGGGACAGCGGGTTCCTGGAATCCGGGGGTTAAGCTCGGCGATATAGTTGCGGAGACCGGGATAGTAAGAAACGAGGGCTCCACGTTAAAGATAGCGCCCCTGGAGTGGCCTGCTAGGTCAAGCCCGCTTCTTTTGCTTTCAATCGCGGAGGCCGCAAGCAGGCTTGGGGTTTCAGACACGGTCCACTTTGGCCCTGGAATAACAAAGGACACGCTTTACGCTGATGAAAGCCCGGAGGAAAGGTCAGCTATCCCCTGGGAGATTGAGGCAAGAGGAAGGGCTTATGAAACGATGGGCGCCCTTGCAACTTCAATGGAATCCTCGGTGATGGCCATCCTCAGCGAGCTTTATGGCTCAATGCTTAGAGAAAAGGGCGTAAGGTTCAGGTTTGCCAGCGCGCTGCTTATAGTTTCGCCGTACCCGGGATCTGAGGGGAAGGGCGTGACGTTTTCAAAGGGAGCTCCTGACGAGGAAAAGGCGCTCAGGCTTGGGCTTGAGGCGCTAAGGGTTATTTCGGAAATGGAGGATTCGCTCTCATCAGGCAGGCGCATGGACCTCTGGGGAGGTATTTCAGTCATGCTGAAGAGGCTGACCTACTGAGCGCCCGAGGGCCCTTTTAAGGCCTCCTCAAGGGACCTGCTGAGCCACGGTAGCGCGTTAATGACAAAGCTTGGCCCGTGATGCGCAAGAAAATCATACGGCCCTGGTGTTACAATAACGCGGCCCTCCGCCAAAGCCCTCAGCTTGCCCCAGCCCCTCTTCTTAAATGCTTCAATTACACCAGCCTTTTCAATGCGCCTGAACATCTTTGGCTCATAAACTATTACGTCTGGATCTGCCATGGCTACCATTTCAAAGCTGGGGACAAGCCATTCTGCGGGTTCATCTCCAGTAACGCTTCTGTAGCCAAGCATTTCAACCGCATCAGTAATGTAGCTATATGCCCCAAAGGCGGTGGGGCCGCCAAGGTCTATTTCAATGTAAACCTTCCCGGACCCCTGCGTTAGCCCTGAAACGGCCTTAATCATATCCCTTTCAAGCTTCCTTGCCATTTCATAAGCGCCTGTAACCAGTCCTACCTTAACCGCCAGGTCAATTACGCCCGCCACGCTTAGCGGAAGCTCAAAGGCATAAGTCGGGAACTCCTCTGAAAGCTTCAATGCCAGCTCCCTCTGATAGCCGGTAATTACAAGCACCAGGTCAGGCTTAAGCTCCCTCAGCCTTGATACTGAGGCCGTTGAATAGGAGCCCACGACCTGCCTCTTCCTAGCCTCTGGAGGATGAAAGTCATAGGCGCTTACGCCCACTACCCGGTTGCCTAAACCCAGCATAAAGAGCGCCTCCGTAACCGCTGGGCTAAGGCTTACTATCCGTTCAGGATTATCTGGAACCTCTACTTCCCTTGAAAGCGGCTCACAAAAAACCTTTCTCATTGTTGCTGGTTTGTTTTGACGGCGCTAAAAATTAAAGTTTGAGCACGTCGGCGTAGTTTGCCAGGTCAAGCAGCCCGTGCCCTGAAAAGCTTATCAGCACTGACTTCTTCTTCCCCTCTGACTTTGCCCACTCCTCAAGCTCCTTAAGTATTGGAAGCGCGTGAGATGTTTCAGGAGCTGGTATATAGCCCTCCTTTTCGGTGAAGAGCTTAGCCCACCTGAAGGATTCCTCCTGTGAGTAGTCCCTGGCCTCAACGATGCCCTTGCTCATCAGCAGGCTGAGCATGGGTGCAACCGCGTGGTACCTTAGGCCTCCTGCGTATATTGGGGGTATCTTTATGTCATACCCCACTGTGTACATTTTCAGCTGGGGGAGAAGCTTTGCGGTGTCAGGATAGTCATAGCGGTATTCTCCCTTTGTCATCTTTGGTATCTCGCTGGACCCTGCGGCTATGTACCTTATTCCCTTGTCCCCCATGCCCACAAACGGAAAGGCAAGGCCTCCGTAGTTGCTCCCACCGCCAACAACGCCTATAATTGCGTCGGGGCTTTCTCCAGCAAGCTCCATTTGTTTCATCGCCTCTATGCCTGCGACAGTCTTGAACATAATGTCAGAGTTAACGACGCTCCCCACCACATACTTGCCGCCATTTTTAAGGGCGTATTCGACAGCCTCTGAAATTGCTATCCCAAGCGTTCCCGGGTCATTGGGATCCTTTTCAAGAAGCTTCCTGCCAAATTCGGTAAGCGGAGAAGGGCTGGGATTAACTTCACCGCCGTACATTTTTATCATATATCTCCTGTAGGGCTTTGCGTTATAGCTGCTCCTTACCATAAAGACGTATGACTTGACCTCGTGAAGTGCACCAGCAAGAGCAACAGCTGAGCCCCATTGACCTGCCCCCGTTTCTGTAGATACAAACTTGGCATTATCCTTCTTGGCAAAGTATACATGCGCAAGCGCGCTGTTTATCTTGTGCGAGCCTGAATACGTGTAAGACTCCATCTTCAGGTAGATCCTCAGCCACCCATCAAACAGCTCCTCAAACCTATTTGCTCTTATGAGGGGGGTTGGCCTTCCTACCTTTACGTACAGCTCCCTCAACTCTTCAGGTATCTTAACTTTCTCGTCCCTGCTCATTTCAAGCCTGAGCACTTCAGAGGGCAGAACCTTCTGCAGAACCTCCATTGAGCTGCTGTCTCCACGGGGTTGCGGAAAGTCCGGGTACTTTGCAGGCAAGTTATACCAGTAATCCGGAACATCGTCCTGTGAAAGGTTAAAGGTCAGCCTCTGCATTTCCATTTTTTAAAATACGGCATTTAATAAGCTTATTGCGCTTATCCTGACGCGGCCGCGCGAAATTAAGGATAAGGCTTTAATGAGCTCCTTCAGTATAAAAACGTATGAGCGACGATTATGAGGAGTACCTTCTCAGAAAAAAGATGCTTGAGCTTATGAAGAAAAATGCAAAGGCTGAGAAGGGGCCCGTTGAAACGCTCAGGGATTACCTTTATGATAGAGGGGACGAAGTTCTGGATGCCGCGCTGGCGCAGTATCCAAAGGAGGCCTCGGCGATAGCAGAAAGGCTGGCTGAGCTGATAAAACAGGGCGTCATTAAAGACAAGATAAGCGGGGGAGAGCTGCTGGAGCTTTTCAGAAGGGTTGGGCTTAACGTTTACGTGGAAACACACGTAAAAGTGGCAAAGGACGGAAAGCTTGTTACGTTCTCAGACCTGCTCAAGGAGCAGTAGCCTACTGCTGGTCGTTAACTATTAGCTTCCCGTATCTCCCGACGTTAAGCCTTTTCTCAGATCTGAACGCGGAAACATACCCGTTAACGACCCGCACCGTGTCGCCTTCCTTGACCATTTCTATCTGATCGTTCCACAGGCTGAGTATTATCTTTGCGCTCCCGTCATCGAGAGTTGCGTCGGCTACAAGCGCCTCCTCACCGGTCTTAAGCTTCACCCGCCTTGGCTCACCAACGTTAACTATCTTTCCTTCCACATTGACCCTTGAACTTCCAACCGAAAGGTCCTTTATTTTCAACGGTAAAAGGCTGGGGGAGGTTATTATTAAGCTAATATGTGAAAATTAGTTAACTTTCCATACCAATGATCTCGTTCAGCTGGTCTTTCCGTTTAAAGGGCCCCTATCCCAGAAACACTTTTATAATAACGATGAATTAATATCAGTTGGCGAAGAAAAATGGTCCAAGCATATTGCGTAAAGTGCAGGGCTAAGAGGGAAATAAAGGATCCAAAGGTCGTAACGATGAAGAACGGCAAGAAGGCCGTTACCGGCGTCTGCCCTGTCTGTGGCACAAAGCTTTATAGAATAGGCGCGACTCTATAATCACTTTTAAGTGCTATTTTTATTTTGTTTTTATAACCGGCCTATGTAATGCCTTAGCTCTGCAAGGCTAACCAGCCCCTCTTTTAGCATTGTCCACTCCCCTCCAAAGGCAGAGATCACGGACGGCTCAGAGCTGTTCGCATATGGACTTTCCACAAGCATGAAGTCTGGCCCTTCCAGCTTTACTATGTCCAGGTCACCCGCGCTGCCCTTAAGAGGATAGCCATAAAGCGGCTCTGAAACCTTAAAAAGCTCCGCAAAGCAACTGCCCTCAAGAAGAGCCACGCCAAGGCCCCTGCCCTCCGGCAAAACTACAAGCTCTCCTTTGTTAAAGCGCCTGAACAGGGCAGAAAGCGATTCGTCGAGCTCAACAACGCTTTTCAGCCTGTCAAAGTTGTTAAATATCTCAACAGGGGTCATGAAAGACGCGAGCCTTTCGTTTACTTCAACGCCCTTGTACCCGGCAGAGCACATGTAGCGCGTGCCCCTTTCGCTGGCCAGCACGGCCTTGGCTCCAAGGGAAAGCAGAGATACGGCCCTTGGGGAATCAACGCAGGAAAGCTTTAGCATGCTGAATGATATGACCGATCTGCCTTTAATCGATTGCTAAAACTGCAAAATCAAACGAGTTACTGAAGGCTTGCTTATGGGTTGTAAGCCAACGGCCCAAACCCGGTTCCTGAAAGGTAAATGCCAATTGCCAGTATGGCAATTATTATGATCACGGCTATAACGTCAATCCTCTTTAACTTGGGCTCATTGTAATATGTCCTCTTTGGAAACGCCCTGAATCCCCTGATGTCCGCGGAGGTTGCAACGTTCTGGGCCCCCTGAAGAGTCCATATAATAACCGACATCAGTATAAGTATCACTATCCTGATCTGCTCAATGAACCTCTTTCCATAAGAGCTTATCGACGAACCTGATGCTGGCCGGAAGTCAAATCCCCTTACCCTTGCCGCGTCGGTTATGTTAACTGTGGCCTCCAGAATCTTTGGTATTGAAGTTATCCCAACAAGTAGCCCGAATCCTATCTCTATTGGGACCTTTGACTTTTCAAGGGAGTTAAGTATCTCCGCAGGAGAGCTTGTGAACACAAGAAGGAATCCTGAAGCTATGCCGGTCGTTGCCCTGAAGGATATCTGCAGCCCGTAAAATATTCCCTGCACAGAAAAGCCGTAGGCGCCTATCGCCTGAAACGCCGCGGGGAACAGGAAGAGAAATGTGTCGCGCCCAAACAGAAGCGCGATTGTTTCAGGTGGTGTAAAAATGCCCTCTGTCCATGCAGTCCCTATAAATGTGGCGAGGGAAAGAGGCAGGACTATCCTGTACTTTGCCACAGGATCAGTTGTCCAGAGGTAAAGCAAAAGCAGCGCTGCTACAAATATAGCTGAAATCCACCATATTGTCATGGCCGCAACCACTGTAAGTACCACAGCCAGGAGTATCTTTGTGCGGGGGTCTATCTTATAGAGAAACGACTTGCCCTCCACAAACTGAAACAGAGAAATATAACCCCTGAAGCCTATAACCGCCCATATCAGGTAAATTGTAACAACCGGGCCTATGAATATAGTTGTCAGGGCCAGGATCCAGCTGATTACCGGCTCCATTTCATATTATTTTAATTGCTTGGAAATATAAACGTTTGCCGGCTTGGCCGCTGTTGGGCTGTTGTAAAACTCTAGTTCGTTGAATTTTAAACCGCATTTAACACAGGCTTTTCTAAGATATCTATTGCCCATTTATTTAGCCAGCCTCAAACGTAATATGTCTTTCTTAACCATTAAGATAGCTCAAAGTAAAAAAAGAATGCCTTATGATTTATGGCGTTTATTGCGTTTTTGATTTGCGCAGTTGCGCTATTTCCCAGAGCGATGTTACAAAGAGGAATATTCCAAATCCAAGGCTTATCCCAAACAGCAGGTCGTATACATGGTATGAGACGTAATAGGGAGTGCTTTTTATGAAAACTGGTATTATGTATAGATGATAGGTCGCCAATGCAGGAAAGTCGTATGGATCAATGTATTGAAACATAAGTATGAGCGAGAAGATCAACAGAATTGCTGGCCATACTATGTTGCCTTTGCCGCGTTTAATTGACAGATAATCAATTGTAGCGACTATTATAATAATTATCGAGATTACTGAGCTTATGCCGACGTCGAGAAAATTGTATTTATGGGGGTAATAGTTGTAGCTTTCCAACATCGCGAGGGGTATTAAGATTAGCAACAGAACTCCAATTACTATGTTGGTAAGAGAAAGCGTGCGCGCAGAAACACTCCGGAGTTCAGGTTCGGCGATTTCAGGATTAGAACTGTTCATGCCATTTTTAGTTTATTAAATTTAAAATATTTAAGCTTTTTCTTGTGCTTGCTTTGCTACACAGCTATGATTTCTTTGGCTGCTTCATAGTTCATGTTGCTGGGCATACAGGCCACGCAGGGGCGTCTGTGCGCTTATGGGGAGCGTGGACAATGCATTTGCCAGCAAGCGCCTTCTGCGTCTGCATAGAAAACGGTGTTTTGGTTCCCATTTATCCTGCAGGGTCACGCAAACCATTGACCCGGCTATAGGAAAGCCAAACATGTATATGTCAAGATGAGGAGTATGTGCGCTGGTCCGCAGCTCTTGCCTTAAGCCGGTTATCCGGTTACCCTAGAGACAATGAGCTTTAACAACCTATGAAGAGCCCTTTGTTGCGTTCAGACCAATCTTGTAAGACGCATGAGGCGTATGAAATGGGTTACAATTATGCTTAACATGACAGTGAATTCGGTAAAAGAACGACTGCACAATGACGCGTCAAGTAATGGTGGGCTTATGGCATGACCTGTTTTACCTATAAAATCAATGAGCCAAGTATAGAAAGACCTAGACATTCACTTTCCAGTATAGCTCATATTTATAATGATGCTCATTGGGCCTGAATAGCTGGACGATGGCGTTTCAATTGTGACATCCAAGGTCCTAGTTCCCCTAGGAGGTATGGCATAAGGAAGCGATTGAGAAAGGTACGTGGTTGGTATTGAAAAGCCTTTTGTATTGGTGTATACTGCTGTAACATAGACCGTGCTGTTTGCTGTGTTCGTAAAGTTTATCACGTATTCAAAAAAGCTTGATGATTTGATTGTTATAGGCGGGACGCCGGCCAGCGATTTGCCATCCACTTTGACATAGCTGCTTGCGCCGCCGTTAAGCGTAACTGAAATGGAGGTTACCGTTACCAGGGGCTCTGTAACGTAGCTGTAATATATGCCATAAAACAGTAATGCCGTGATGAGAACTATTACTGTGAGGTTTATGTATCTCCTGTTCATTTTAGCTCCCCCGCCTTTGCCTTTATGCCCTGCACTTCAAGCAGCTTTTCCATTTCATTTAACTTAACTGCAGGGGGCTTAACCCCAAGGCTGTAGGTTAGCTGAAATACCTGCGGAGGCACAATGGACCATTCCCTGTGATTCATTGACTGTATGAACGCGCTACGCGGAGTGTCTTCTGCAACCACTTTCCCATCATAGAAAACAATGGCCTTATTGCTGTAGTCCGCGGCCTGTTTCACGTTGTGCGAAACCATTATGACCGTTACCCCAAAGCTCTTGTTCAGGTCCCTTATATACGACAGAACCTCTTCGCCGGTCTGCTTGTCAAGCCCCCTGGTTGGTTCATCCAGCAGCAGGATGTGCGGGTTTGTTATCAAAGCGCTCATTATTGTGACCAGCCTTCTCTGCCCCACGCTGAGCCTGTGCGGCGATTCGTCCTTGTAGCTGTACATGCCAAACATCCTGAGGAGCTCCTCAGCCCTCTTTGTTGCGCTCTCAATGGTCTCCCCAAGTATCCTGGGGGTAAATGTGATTTCAGAGATAACTGTTGTGTTCAGTATCATCTGATCAGGGTCCTGAAACACATACCCGACAAGCTTTGGAAAATCCGCGCGCTTTATCCTTTTTGCGTCCATGCCGGCTATTATAACCTCCCCCTTTGTTGCAAACTGGAGGCCGGCTATCGTCCTCAGCGCAGTGGTCTTGCCGGAGCCGTTGGGCCCCATTATTGAGACCGACTCACCCTTTCTGACCTTGAACGACACGCCCTTAAGCGTGAACTCCTTGCTTCTCTCGTACTTGAACCAGACGTCTCTGAACTCAAGTATATCTTCGGTGCCCTCAAAGGGCTCAGTATCCGGGTCCTTGAAAGGCAGCTCCTTTCCCCTTAGCGCTTCGGCAGCATCGCGGTTCATCTGTATGAACTCCTCCACGCTCAGCGGCGCCTGGGGGACGTTAGGGTTAACCATCTTTTGAACAACAGATATCTGAGGCTCCTCTATTCCGTATCTTGCCAGATCCATCATCAGCGCCTCCCTTATGGGCTTGTCAACGGCTATGGTCTTGTTATGTATCAGCACAAGCCTGTCAACAAGGCCAAGCACCCTTTCAACCTTGTGCTCGGCCATTATGATCGTCATTCCGTATTCGTCCCTGAGCCTCTTAAGCGTCTTAAATACCTCCTCTGTTCCAAGCGAATCAAGCATGCTGGTTGGCTCGTCAAGTATAAGCAGCTTAGGCCTCATCGCGAGCGCGCCCGCTATTACAAGCCTTTGCTTCTGGCCGCCTGAAAGCAGAAAGGTGGGGGAGCGCCTGTAATCGTAAAGGTTAACCTCTTTCAGGGCCCATTCGACCCTTTCCTTTATCTCCTTTGGGTCTATTGCCATGTTTTCAGGGCCAAACGCCACGTCGTCCTCAACTATAAGCGCAAATATCTGGTCCTCTGGCACCTGATACACAGTTCCAACATGCTTTGTTATTTCCTTTAGTTGGGCGTTCTTTACGTCAACTCCGTAAACATTTACACTGCCCTCAACCTGAGCCTCGATAACATGCGGTATAACACCATTTATTACATTAAGGAGCGTGGACTTGCCCGAGCCGGTCCTCCCAACAAGCAGAACAAACTCCCCCTCGTCTATTTCAAGGTTAACGTTCTTGAGGGCCGGTTCGCCTTCAAGCGTGTAGTTTACAGTCAGGTTCGATATAGATACAGCTTTCAAGCCAAACTAAAAATAAGGAAAAAAATGGTAAATAAGTTTTTCCCTATACTTTTCCAACGACGACTGACTTGATGTAGTAGACAAGCGGCGCCAGTATTATGCCCACTATTATACCCATTATGCCGTTGGTGGCCGTTGTCACCAGCACATAGTTTGTTGTGTACGAGTAGCCCTCAACAAACGTGGCCCAGAAGCCCTGGTACCAGAAGTTGTAAGCTATGGACGTTACAAAGCCTACTACAGCGCCGTCAACTAGGTAGAAGTATGGTATCTTCCTTACGTTGGCTGGCTTGCCTCCTGCTGTGGCCGTTGCGGCGCCGCCAAAGAACCTCTGATACGGGGTTCCCATGTACTTGCCCCTCAGCAATAACCACATGTCTATCAGCGCTGCATATGCAGTTACTTCATATATGAACCAGAAGGGCTCGCCGCCAAAGCCGTAGTGGAATATGTCTGAAAGCAGAGTGTAGATAAACATCATAATCATCACGCTGCCTGGCTTGCCTATCAGAGCAGCCACCAAGAACAATATGAACGTCTCGCCTATTATAGGATAGTAGAAGAACGATGTTACTGTAGAGAACCTGGGTATCAGCGGCGATATGAAGAAGTTGTATATTACCAACAGCGCCGCCAAAAGGCCCATGTAAACGAAGTCCACAGTTCTAAGGTTATACAGAACATGCTTTCTCCAGCCATAGACCAGAAGCGCGGCAATTATCAGGAAGTAGATGAGCATTGCCCACCAAGGTATTACTGAGTGCAGGTCAAACTGCACACCATTCCATGTCATGCCAATTTTTTCTTATAGAAATTCTTTATATAAAAAGATTGCGGTGCGCTTTTGTGTGCATGGTTTAAAGCCCAGCAACAGCATGTATTAAGTTACGCAGTACTTATTCCATTGTTTTTCGTATATCTGCCCGCTTCTGAGCATTATTGTAATTATCCTGGCAACGTCCTCCTGCGTGAACTTGCCTGTCTTTACAAGCTCATTCACAAGCTCCTTTTCATCAACTGCTTCACCGTTTCTTTCCTCGCACATTCTTCTTATTGTTTCAAGCGCGACCTGCAGCTGCGTTCTTTCGCTTGCTGGCTTCCCCTGAAGTATTCCGCCTATGTCCATCTTCTGGCTCCTTACATCCATTCCAACAGTTTCGAGCATCTTTCTTGTAAGCGAAATCGCCCTTTCAGCGTCATCCTCGTCCGCCTCATCCTTTAAAAGGACCCTTGCCCTTGCAAGGGCAAGCCTCACAAGCGTTTCAAGCTGTCTTGCCGTTATCGCTATCGTTGAGCCGTCGCTAAGGGACCTCATGCTTAGGTAAAACTCCTTTATCTTCTTTGAAGCCGCATCTGAAAGCCTGGGGCTTACCCTCTTCACGTAGCTCAGGTACTTCTTAAGCATCATAAAGTCTATGAAAGGTGCATACACGTAGTCGCTCCTCTTCCTCAGCTCAAGTATGTGCTCAGCAAGCTTTTCGTCGGTTTCCTTGTTTGGAGTGTCCCTCAGCACAAATATAAGGTCAAACCTGTTAAGGAGCGGTATTGGCAGGTTTATGTTTTCATATATGTTCTTGTACGGATCATAGCGTCCGTAAACCGGGTTTGCCGCCGCAAGTATGGAGGTTCTGGCGTTTAGCGTGGCAACGATGCCGCCCTTTGCTACGCTGACCGTCTGCTGCTCCATCACCTCATGAAGAACGCCTCTGTCCTCAGGCCTCATCTTGTCAAACTCATCAATGCACGCTATGCCCTGATCCGCAAGAACCACTGCACCGGCTTCAAGCATCATCATCCCGTTTGACTCCTTAACTACAGCCGCAGTTAGGCCGGCGGCAGTTGAGCCCCTGCCGCTTGTATAAAGGGCCCTTGGCGAAAGCCTGGCCACGTACTTGAGAAGCTCAGACTTTGCAGTGCCGGGATCGCCAACAAGAAGTATGTTTATGTCGCCCCTCAGCGTCTGGCCGTCAGGAAGCTGAGTCTGCGGGGCCCCTGCCATCATTAGAAGCAGGGCCTCCTTTATGTCCTCGTGCCCGTGTATCCCGGGCGCAAGTGACCCTATTAGCTTCTCATAAATTTCAGGGTCCCTGGCCAGCGCCCTTATCCTTTCTTCGTCCTCCTTTGTTATCTCTATCCTTTCGCTTGACCTGTTGAACTGATCTACCCAGAGCCCCTCCAGCTTTATCTTAAACAGGCTTGCCTGAGGGAGACCTCTGGCCCTTTCCTGAACAGCCCTTATTGTGCCTGTGACGACTATCCTGTCGCCTGGCCTTGCCATGTTGACCAGGTCCCCGTCAACTTCAACGTCTATGTACTGAGGCAGCTGGCCTGGCGGAAGCTCTTCAGGAAGCTCCTGAATCCTGATGACCTGATAGTCGGTAAAAAGGCTCCTTGACCTGTCCAGCTCAAGCTCCTTTTCGCCGCATTCGGCGCACCTCAGGGGCTTCTTTAGCGTTGTCCCGGACTGCTCCTGGTATGTTACGTGTCCAAGCGGGCACACATACGCCGCGACCCTGAGGAGAGGCATTACCTCTGAAGTCCTGACCACCATCCCCCCTACTGAGATAAGCTTGTCTATGTACTTGGATGTGACGCTCCTAAGGTTTACCCTTTCGCTTAGCCCGCTTACCCTTACCTTGAATTCCTTTTCGATCGCCTGATGGTACGACGGATTTACTATCTTGAGCGCTTCTAGCGCCGCCTTTCTGAACTCCTGAAGGGTTATGTCTGGGGATTCAACAAGCGTAACGGCAAGGTCAGGGTCAAACTTCAATAGGTCGTTGTAATCCACAACAAGAGACCGTTTGCCCTCCGAGGAAAGCGCGGAAAGCTGCTCCCTGTACTTATAGCTTCCGTTTGCGTCCCTGAAGCTCTTTATAAAGTACTCCAGCTGCTCAAACAGCCTAGACTGAGTGTACACCATACTCCATCACCCCAGACCTCCAGGCATCTATCAGGCCCTTGACCTCCATAAAGAAGAACATCTCCTCTGGGGTCAGCAGAGGCCTGACTTTTTCATGCCCAATGCCCTGGACCGCAAGCAGCGTTATCTTGTTTACCCTAAGAGTTATCAGGTCTGTTGCGTATATTTTGGCCTTTTCGGTTTCCTGAGGCCGTTTAAGCTTGAAGTACATTCTCATTCGGTGATAAAAATCAGCGGGCAGCGGCGTCAGCTGGAACTGGCCGGCCAGCTTTTCCTTGTTCAGGTAGCTGTAAAGCTCGCCTTCGAACTCTGATACAAGCGGCTCAACAGCCTCTTTGCTGGCGAGGTCAACGGCCAGCCAGCTTCCAATCTCCTTTATTTCGTCTTTCTTTGGGGATTCAACGCCTATGTCTTTAAAATTAAAATCAGGCATATCCTGGAGAAACTTAACCTTCATGGAGCTGAGTAAATCAACCTTCTTTAGCGCTTCAAGTATAAAGCTTATCTCCTCAGACATTACCTTTGTCTATACTTTTTTACGCCTTTATTAAATCCGTTGCCTCAAATTTGCCTTTTATTGCGTTAAAAAATGTTGTCAAAAACAACGATGATGAACCGCGCCGGCCTAAAGCTTTCCTGCACGTTTATAAGATGCCTCCCCAAAATTAATGACAAAATGATGCCGAGCAACCGCGAAATCAGAAGGATGATGCAGAGGCTGGGGGTTCAGGTTGAGGAGATAAAGGACGTCGTAGAGGTCAGGATAATAACAAAGGAAAAGGAGATCACAATAAAGGGGCCGTCGGTCAGCATAGTAAAGATGCAGGGCGTAACAAGCTATGAAGTTTCAGGCGGCCAGGTAAGCGAAGGACCACTGCAGGAGGTTCAGGAAAAGGAGGCGCCAGTTGCCATAAAAGAGGAGGACGTCCTGCTGGTTGCGGCCCAGGCTGGCGTTTCAAAAGAAGAGGCTGAGAGGGCGCTACGGGAAACAAACGGAGATATAGCGCTTGCTATACTTAAGCTGCAGGCTAGAAGATAGGCTTACTTGCTCAGGAATCTTATTTCAACGTTAACGCTCTTGGGGAACTCTATCTTTGTTAGCTGAGCGATGGTCCTTTCGTTTGCCTCTATGTCTATAAGCCTCCTGTGAAGCCTCAGCTCCCATTTGTCAAACGTATGGGTGCCTTCGCCTGAAGGGCCCTTTCTTACGACAACCAGAAGCTTCTTTGTAGGAAGGGGAACAGGCCCCTTTATTGCCACCCCCATCTTTTCTGCCATTTCCTTAATTGAGCTTGATGCCGACTCTATGTCGTCCAGGTCGCTTGAGACCAGCTTAATCCTAGCTATCTGGGCCATCGTTGGTCCCTTTACATAAGGGACTTATTAGGCTTTTTATTACTTTTACTTGTTTAACATTGGCCATGGCCGAAGAAATTATTAAATAGCCGTGGGCATTAAACGTAGTATGACAAGGAAGAAGAGACGGGTAATTAAACCCGTAAAAAGAGTTCTCCCAAAAATACTGAGATGTCCCAGGTGTGGCATGATCGCTGTGAGCGTTTTGAAAAAGGAGGATAAATGGGTTGTGATATGCGGCAACTGTAGTTTAAGATATGAAAAGCCAATTTCACAGCAAGACTATATTGACGTTTACAATGAATTCGTTGATGCGTTTAACGCTGGAAAGCTGAGCTAGCGGAAAGCGTTTTTAACTAGGGCTGCAAGGTATCATTTGGATGAGTAATAGTAAAATTTCAGTTGAAGAAGTTATCAGGTCATCACCAAGGCCTCTGTGCCTTCCTTTACTTGACCCTATAACTTTCAGATCATGGACAAAGGAGATGATATCCCCTATAGCAAAGGACAGCCCTGCGGACGCCTTTTTGGTTGGTGGATCAACCCTTGCAAGCAGCGAGCTTTTAGGTGATATCATAAGTAAGATCAAGACGTTCACTGACAAGCCTGTTGTGATATTCCCAAATAACATCACAGCGATATCAAAGTTAGCTGATGGCATCCTGTACCTTGTGCTTATGAACAGCGACAGTTTATACTATGTGATGGATGCCCAGGTGCTGTCAGCCCCGCTGATACTTGAGTACAGCATTGAGGCCATACCAACTGGATACATTGTCCTTAATCCCGATTCATCGGTCTCATTTATTGGGAGGGTGAGGCCAATACCAAGGAAGCCCGAACTGATATCGCTTTACGCTGCGGCGGCAAAGCTCTTCAGGTTTCCCTTACTTTATCTGGAGGGTGGCTCAGGAACCTCGGAGCCCGTTCAGCCTGAACTTGTAGCGGCTGCAAAGAAGTACTATAATGGGTTGCTTCTTGTGGGAGGGGGCATCGTCAGCTATGAACAGGCGAGAGCACTGGTTAAAGCTGGTGCGGATGGAATAGTTATAGGTAATTTAATTGAGACCCCGGAAGGAATCAACACGTTCAGGCAGATTTGCTCAAAGCTAAAACAGCATTGAACTTACCGCGCTTTCAAGCGCTTCCATTATTTCACTGAGTTCACCTTCTGAAAGCTCTGGAGCTAAGGAAAGTAGCCTGTTTACTTCAGCACCAAGCTCAAGCACGCCCCTCAGCTCCTCTTCTCCAAGGGCGCCGGTCGCCCTTAGAATTACTAAAGTATAAATTGCAGACTTTATGTTTCTTCTGGCCTGGGCCCTTATTGTTGACACCTCACCGCTTGGTCTAGCTTTAATTGAGTTCATCACATCTACATCGTCTTTTGATAGGCCCGTTAAAGATCCCTTTTTAATTAAAAATGTATAAAGCTGAATTTTTGTTAAACATGAATTTTTAAGAATCTCCTCTAAAACGCCTTGCATGCGGTCTTTTTAGCTATATTATTTTATATAGTTTGCAGTTTTTAGGCTTGCGGCGTTTGTTATGTGCAGCATAAGTCCGGTGACCTAATGCTTAAATATACAGTGATGATCTACTATTGATTATCTTGATATCACTTGAGCTCCTCGCGGCGACGTCAATAGCGATGGGGGCTGTTGCAATAGTGATATCCGTATACCTGTACCTGAAAATTGCAAGCAAATATGAAACTTTAAAGGAAAGCCTGGATGGATACAGTGACATTATAGCCAGAAGAATATACGAGCAGGAGATCAATAAGGCGAAGACATCATCTGTGACATCAACCCCTCCTGCTGCGGAATCCACTGTGCAAAAGCCGGTAAAGCTCACAAGCACAGAGATTGAGATCATAAAGCTTTGTGAGTCACCTACAACGGCTAAGGAAATACAGCAAAGGCTCGGCCTGACACGGGAGCATATAACGAGGGAGCTGAAAAAGCTGTACGAAATGGGGCTTATAGAGCGGGCAAGCCAAGATAAACCTTTTAAATACATCCTGACTGAAAAAGGAAAGGGTGCCATAGAGGGGGCAGGTTGATTGAATGAGCTTGCTTATGCAATGCTTTTCTCCGTCTTGGTGCTTGCTGCAATAGTGATCTCATACCCAGTTGCGCTTTTGCTCAAGTTCCTTGAAGACAAGTTTAAAGGAAAGGACAGGAGCGTAGGGATGTACATCACAGAGCTTGTGATCTTTAACGTTCTGGCGTCTGTGATATCATTAGCCGTTCTGATCAGGTATGCAGCCTTCGCCAACAATATCCCCCTTGCTATAAATGCGGTGATATCATACCTTACTGGAACTAACCTTCAGCACTTTGCTGGTGAAACCACGCTTACGTATATTGGCTTTCTAGCCTCCCTTGGGCTGCTCCAGTGGGTTGCTCCAATAACCGGCATGTCGGTGGCTATGTCGTTGATATCATCTTTCTCTGACTCCAGGCTTGGTGATTTTTTGATAAATGCTCTTGTCTCAACGATTGTATTTGCCCTGCTCGTTGCTATATTCACTGTAGCTTCTATTGCGCTTGGCATACCAATGGACTTGCATGCGCTGCAAACCTCTGGAATAAGGCCTGGTCCCATTGCGCTAATAAACTCACAGACTCTTTTAGGCACAAACGGCGGGCCGTACTTTTCCAGCGGGTTTTACCTGCCCCTTGCGAATCCAAACGCTGAAACCACAATATTAGGAACTCTTGAAATGCTCATAATCCCGTTTTCACTAATATGGCTTTTTGGAATGAAGATCAGAAAACTCAAGGCCACAGCAGCACTTTACGTTGCGATCATCCTTGGCATGGTGCCCCTTGCTGTGGCCGCGTTCGAGCGAATCCCTGGATATCCGTTGCAGGTTGGCAACGCCCTTTCAAACGCATTTATGAGCGTCTCAATGGGCACCAATACAGGCGCCACACTTGTAAGCCTGTCCTCGCTGACGCCGGTTCAACAGACGCTTTACATTATACTGATGGTCTTTGGCAACTTGCCGGGAAGCGTTGGCACAGGGTTTGTTGAGCTCCTGTTTTTGATGATGCTCTCGATATTTTTTGTAGGGCTCATGTCAGGAAGGCTCCCCTATTTCCTAGGAAGAAGGTTAAGGACAAAGGACGTTGCAGTGGTCTCAGTGGCTTTTCTTTCGAAGCCTGTAATAGTTTATGCGGGGCTGTTTGCCGCGATAGCTACATCCGGAGCAACGTTCCATGCGTATTTTGGATCAGGGTTTACTGCAATGCTTTGGGAAGTCGTCTCATCCGCATTTAACAACGGTTCTGATTTTTACGGGCCATTTGGCAACACTGCAGCGCTTAACTGGATTACGTCAGGACTTATGCTGGCCGGCAGATACGTCACCTTACTCCTTGGCCTTTACCTTGCTTATCTTCTTGCAGAGGAAAAGGCCGCAAAAGGCACCGAGGAGGCCGTGGTTGATGTCGCAAGCATGAGATTTGCAGTGGCGCTTCTTGTCTTTAATTTTATATTAAACATTTTAAGCATATTTCCTCTCCTAGCCTTAGGACCTCTTGCGTGAGTAAAATTGACATTAAAGGGCCTGCTAACGGTCCTGAAGGAGTCGTTCCTTAGGCTTTCCCCAGTTTATCTTATAAAAAACCCCACGATGTTCCTTGCGGAACTGGCGTTTTTCATAGCCCTTGTTTACTCTGCTGCAACCGGGCTGAGGTCGCCTTATGCAATAGCAATAATAGTCCTGTTGTTTCTGACCGTCTGGTTTGGCACTCTTTCTGACGCTTTTTCTGAGTTCAAAACCAAGTCAGCCGCAGACCTTTTAATTTCAGCTGCTTCAAGCTACACTGCCAGAAAGGTTGATCCCCGCTCGGGGGCTGAAGTTATCGTATCAGCAGAAATGCTGAGGCCGGGAGACATAATAGAAGTGCGAGCCGGGGAGATAATACCTATAGACGGGGTTATTGTTGAAGGCGAAGCGGCCATAGATGAATCCCTTGTTACAGGGGAATCTGTCCCGGTTATCAAATCAGCCAACGATGAAGTTATAGGCGGCTCAAAGGTTGTCAGCGACAGCATAAAGGTTAAGGTTGTAAAAAGCCTGGAGGAATCGTTCGTAATAAGGGTTGCTAGGCTCATTTCAAGCTCAAAGAGGCCCAGGGGAGAAAATGAAAGAGCGCTTCACGTGCTGGTAAGCATGTTCGCGGTGCTTTTTTCAACAATTATAATTTTCCTGTACCTGTTGCTTATGGCTGAGGGTGTTGTCCCAAACCCCCTTATCCTTATGGCTTTTTATGTATGCCTTCTGCCAACCACCATAGGAGCCCTTGAAGAGGCCATAGGCATTTCTGGCATAGCAAAGCTTCTGCAGATGAAGGTTATTGCCAAGTCAGGAAAGGCTGTTGAAAATGCAGGTGACGTGGACGTGGTGCTGCTTGATAAGACGGGAACTGTTACCATAGGAAAAAGGGAGCCGGTAAGGATAGTGCCGCTGAAAGGCCATACCGAGAAAGAGGTCGCTGAGGCCGCATTTCTTTCAAGCGTTCAGGACGATACCCCTGAGGGAAAAGCCATAATACGGTTCCTGCAGTCAAAGGGTTATATTTCAGGCGATCTTGACTCTGCAATGAGGTCATCTTATGAGGAGTTCTCCGCAAAGACCAGGAAGAGCGGGGTGTTTCTGAAGCTTGTTGATGGAAAGGGCAAAGAGGTGTACAGGAGCTTTGGCCTTATCAGAAAAAGCGATCTGTTCGGCCTTTACCTTAACGGCGAGATACCAGTCTTTAAGGGTGCGCCGGACATAATGAAGAAGATGTTCAAGGTGCCAGATGACTTCGATGAAAAGGTTAACGAAATAGCAAGGAACGGCAGCTCTCCCCTGGCTGTTGCCTATTATGATGAAGTTATAGGGCTCATAGAGCTGAAGGACGTGCTAAAGGAGGGCGTGAAGGAGAAGATAAGACTTCTCAAGTCCATGGGGATAGAGCTACAACTTATAACGGGCGATCACAGGCTTACGGCCGAGGCCATAGCCAAGGAGCTTGGAGTTGACAAGTTTGTCCCAGAGGCAAGGCCTGAAGACAAGCACAGCATAGCAATGAACGAACAGAAGAAGGGAAAGGTCATAGCTATGGTTGGTGATGGGGTTAATGATGCGCCGGCCCTGGCCATTGCAAACGTTGGGCTGGCCATGAACTCCGGCACAAACGTTGCAAAGGAAGCGGCAAACATGGTGGACCTGGAGTCCGATCCGTCAAAGCTCATAGAGGTTGTCCTTGTTGGCAAAAGGCTTTTGACAACCAGGGGATCCATAACCGCATTCTCCATAGCAAACGACATTTCAAAGTACTTTGTGGTGCTGCCGGCGCTGATAGCGTTTCTCCCGTCAGCGGCAAGGCTTGACGTGCTTGGCCTTCCGCTTCACGTTGCCGTGATATCAGCTCTTATTTACAACGCGTTCATAATACCTGCCCTTATACCTCTTGCAATCAGAGGGGTGCCCATAAGGGCCGGAACTCCTCTAGAGATATTCACATGGAACTTCCTTATTTATGGGGTTGGAGGTATAGTCCTGCCATTCCTGGCAATAAAGGGGATAGGCATGCTAATCATGTTAATGCATCTCGTTTAATTTTTTTATAGATTAAAGGCCGCTTTCAATAAAACATGAAAATATTTAAAACGCGGATGAGATGAATTCCTTGCAGGTGCGATTTGATGGACCTGCAGGAAATCGCCGAAGGCGTTAATGCAAATTTCTTATCTAGTTTTGAAGCTAGCCTGCAGGAGAGGCTGAGGGCATATTCTTCATCTCCATTCTACAGTATGCTAGCGTTTTCCCTTAGAGGAGGCAAACGAATAAGGCCCATGCTTCTTTATCTGGTCCATAAGGCGCTTGGCGAAAGGGATGACCCGTTTAATGCGGCCATGTCGGTGGAGCTTATACACGCGCTCTCCCTAATACACGACGACGTCATTGACAGAGAGGTGGAGAGAAGGGGGAAGGAACCTTTTTACATAAAGTACGGGCATGAGAACGCCCTTTTAATTACTGATTATGTGTTTGGAATTATAATTGACCTTGTGAACGTGTATCACAATCCGGCCGTGCTTGACGTCATTTCGTTAACCAGCGTTAAGATGAGCGAGGGTGAGGAGGATGAGCTGCAGGCCGTCAGGTCTGGTGAAACAATAAGTCTGTCCAAGTACATGTCAATAATAGAAAAGAAAACGGCTTCGCTGTTTGAGGCATCAGCTGGACTGGGCGCTCTTCTATCAGCAAAGCCTGAGATGTACACCGAGATGAGCGAGTTGGGGAGATCCCTTGGCATCCTTTATCAGGTTAAGGACGACCTTAAGGACAGGGAAAATAAAAACGAGATAATAAACATGGTTGAAAACATGACGGTGTCTGAGATCAACTACATACTTGATAAGTACGGCCGCATTGCTAGGGAAAGGCTTGACATGCTGGATGAAGGCCCGCCAAAGGATTCGCTTAGGAAGATCGTTGACCTTCTGGCTTAACGGACATGGAGTACTCAATAGAATTCTTCGGACATAAGAACGTAAGGGCGCTTCACAGAACAACCCTGGAAATCACCAGGGAAGAGCATCTGACCGAGAGGGGGGACTGCATAATAGGGGTGAGGGCGTCGGCTTCCGTAAAGGATCTGCCAGAGAGCCTAAAACAGCATCTCAGGAGCGGCGGGACAGTGAGAATTGTCATAGCTGTTAGGGGGCTTAGCTTCACCCTTTTGGCTGCAGGGGACCCTGCTCTTCCTCTTTCCCATGAAACCGACATAGTTGTAAGAAAGAGCACCTTTATCTCAGACAGGACGCTTGCGATAAAAAGCACTGCGGCGGCAATAGACCTCCCCCGTGAAATCGTTGATCTGTTAAAGGAAGAGGAAAGGGGAACCTTTACGATAATTTACTGAACGTCGCGAGGCGAGTTGGGCCACCGTATCTCTTTCAGCCCCATTAGCCTCAGGGAATCAAGAAGGCCCTCTGCGTATGCTGCCTGCATAAGAGCCAGGGCGTCCTCCTTTTGGCTGAGATAGTTCTCCGCGTCGTCTGTATAATTTTCGACGTTTTCAACAAGACCCCTGAGCTTGGCCCTTTCCTCATCGCTTATCTGGGGGAGAACTGCGCGCAACATTTTAACTATGCGCTCAGCCCTCATGCGTTCCTCTGTAGGAACTTCTTTAACCTTAAGAACCTGTATGTGCCTTGCCCTTAGGGCTTCCTCTTCGGTGAAGTGCAGCGCTGCTGGAACAATCAGCGCTACAGGCTGAGGAAGGTCAGCGTCAAACGCGTCCCTAAGTGTAAAGGACCTTACGCTTTCGTCCTTCAGTCCTACCCTTGACGCGGCTATAATCCACCTGTCTTCGGTGAAAACCCCTGCCCTGTAGTTCTTTTCCGCTTCAACGAGGCCCTCAAGGGCCTTGCCAGCTGGCCCCTTAACCGCCAGCACCACCGTTGAATGCTTTCCCAGGGCAAGGGACCTCTGGACCTCCCTGTAAACGTACATTGCAGAGCCAAGATCGCCTTCGACAAGAGTGGAAATGCTGCCAAGCTTGTAAAGGTGAAGGCCCAGTTCGCCAAAAATGGCGTTTAAAAACCCGGCAGCATAGTAGACTTTTACGGCAACCCCCCTTATAAGCGCCTCAACTCTTAGCGCCTGATGCGTTGTGGCAAGAAACGGGTCCCCGTACACGAGAACACATACGTCCCTTTCCCTGGCCAGCCCCACAATTCTGTTAACGTCCTCCAGAACCTCCCTGCCGGCCATCTCAGCTCCAAGCGCGGTTGAAAGGGCGCTGAGCTCCTCTTTGCCAAGGGGTGTTGTATATGAATCAAGGAGCCTTACGGCGCATGATTTTATTGCGTCCATGCCACCGCATGGTATTGTTTCAGGAGGGTTAATCCCTAATCCAACTAAATAAAGCAACCCGTTTCTACCTAAGCAGGAAGCTTTATTCTATAACTATAAGGGACAGCGTGGACCTTACCTTCTCCAGCCTCCTGATCTTCCATGTTATTATCTCCTTTACCTCTTCCATGCTCTCAGATTCAACCTTAACGATCATGTCATACACGCCGTAAACAAGGTATGCCTCCTTAACCCCGGGCGTCTGCCTGAGCTGCTTTAACACATCCTCTTCAGCTCCCATGTCCGCGTTTATCAATACATACGCAATGGCCATAAGAATTAAATAAAATAGACCTGTTATAAGCTTTGCGCTATGGTCTCGATCAGCAGCAGGCCTGGCGATAAAATAAATCGGCTAATGCGTTCAGACCTGCTTATCAGGTCAATGAGCCAGGAGGTGTTGAAAAGGGCCGTGGAGCTCAGGTTCTCAACGGTTGCATACTTTGGAGGAGAGCCGCCTGAGGACGGCCTGGGAAGCATAGAAGTTTACAGGTACATGACAAGGCCTGACGTATGCTGCCCGATGCCTGTTGTGGAGGCAACGGCAGAGAACATACATGCAATTGTCGAGTACAACAGGAAAAGGGCAAACAGGATAAGGGCTGTTCTGGTTGACTTTAACGGCTACAGAAACGGCCTGCTACAGCTGGACGAGGTCAGGGAAGGGCTTCTGTCGCTTTACAGGAAGGGGATCCCGGTGATTTTTGGAAGCGGAGCGTCATCCCCGGAGGAGCTTGTGGGCCCGGCCGTGCTAAGGGCAGCTACAAGGGTTTTGATAACTGGATTTGATCCAGCATCTAGCATAATATACAGGAGGTTCTATGAGGAGTTGGGGAGAATATTTGGCGGTTCAAGGGATATCAAAAAAGTACTTTAAAAGATACGTTCTGTGTGAAGTTAACGGCAGAGCAGATGAGAGGGATATAGCAAAGGCCCTTGAAAGGACCTGCAGAAGGCTCTGTGGCGACGCGTTCTACCATCTTTTCAGCTTTAGCGTCGCAAAGCGCGTTGACGGCGCGGTGGTTGTAAGGGTAAGGGCGCGGGCTCATGACCTGGGCCTTGCGCTTCTTGTTATATCCCTTACGAGGGTTAATGGAAGATTCCTTGTGCCGATCAGGACATCGGGATCAATAAAGGAGCTAATAATAAAAAACAAAAAAGGCGGGCCCGCCGGCTCAGCTGGCCTTGGCGGTGGCTGACAGGTAAAGCTCTTCATGTGAAGTTTCTTCAAGTGGTACCTGTTTGGTTTCTGGCAGCAAGAGGAATGTGAGAAGTGCGCCTGCGGCGGAAAGCGCGGCCAGGACTATAAAGAACCCGCTTTCCTTAAACATCTCTATTATTATGGGATCCAGGATAAGGCCTGCAAACGCTCCAAGCTTTCCCGCCGCGGCTGAGATGCCCTGGCCAGTGCCTCTAACTGAAACAGGAAAGAGCTCCGTTGGCAGTATAAACGTGGTCACGTTTGGCCCAAACTCAATGAAGAAATAGCTGAGGCCGTAAAGCAGCATAAACTGCATCAGAGCTGATCTGGTTAAAATGCCTGGAACAAGCCCTATAGCGGCGTATGAGGCAGCCATAACCGTGAACCCTGCCAGCTGTATTGGCCTCCTTCCTATCCTGTCCAGCAAAAACGTTGCAAGCCAGTAGCCAGGAAATGCTGCCAGAAGGAAGATAAAGAATGAGTACTCAGTGGACACCATTACCTTTTCAATGCCAGATATGCCTGCTGGAGCCAGAAAGCCAAGTATTGTGCTTGATAGAAGGCTGTTGCCGTAAAATGCCCAGTCAAGAAGGAACCAGGCGCCTGCGGCCTCTAGCAGAAGCAGCCCCAGCCTGCGATCGCTGAAAAGCTCCTTTACCCCTGCGCGCACCTTTGGAACTTCAGCGCTGGTCACCCTGATCCCAGCGTTTGTAACGCTGTTAAGAGCCTCGGCGGCGGACTTCGCGTCCCCCTTTACGCCGAGGAGGAACTTGGGTGTTTCAGGCAGCCGGCGCCTCAGGTAAACTACTGCAAGTGGGGGGATGGCCCCTATGGCAAGGAGAACTCTCCACATTGTTGCCGCTGGAATGTTTAATGTGTAAAGCAAAAGCGTAAGCGCCGGGCCACTCACCAAACCAAGGCTTTGCATCGAAAAGACCGATGCCACAAGCATTCCCCTGTTCTTGGTGTTTGCATACTCCGCCATAATGGTTGAGCTTGCCGCGTAGTCGCCGCCTATCCCTATTCCAAGAAGGGCTCTCCAGAAGATAAGCTGGTAAAGCCCATTTACAGGAGTCAGAAACGCGCTGCCAAGGGCGCCTATTATAAGGATAACCAGCTCAACGCCGTATATTCTTTTTCTGCCAAGCCTGTCCAGAAGCCTTCCAAACAGTGTGGCGCCAACTATTGTGAACAGTATTGTTGTTGATGAAAGTATAGAATTCTCTAAAGTACTTAGCGGCGTCCAGCCAGCTAAAGGAAGCAGCGAGATCACAACCCCTATTATGAACAGGTCATATGCGTCGGTGAAGAACCCAAGGCCTGAAACCAGCAACGCCTTTATGTGAAAGCCCGAAAGGCCTGCCTTGTTTATGCCGTCAATTATTGTTTTTCTTTCGTTTATGTTTGACATCTTAAGTTGCCGTTGCTACAGGTCTTTATATATTTTTTGTGTTAAAAATATAGATGGCAATAAAAATATATAGAGTATATTTTTTCTGATCGCGCATAATGTTTATTTAGTGAAATTGAGACAGGACTTAAAGAGCATGAAAAACGGCGATGCGGTTCACGATGTTGTGGTGCTTGGAGCAGGGCCGGCAGGGCTAAGCGCTGCAGCTGAAATTGCAAAAAAGGGCCTTGGGGTGGTCGTTTTAGAGGAGCATCAGGAGATTGGACAGCCTGAGAAGTGCACGGGCATAGTCTCCAGAGATGGGCTTAAACGCGTCTTTCCTGAAGCCATTGAGGAAACGGTCATAAGGGAAGTTGACTTTGGAAGGCTATTTATTGAAGACCTGGCCTGGGACTACCAATTTGACAGGGGGAAGGTCACTGTCCTTGACAGGGCGCGGCTTGATCGGAAGCTTGCAGCTCTGGCCGTTGACGCTGGAGCCGAGCTCATGCTTTCTACAAGGGCAAACTGGATTGAGAAGGATAACGGTGTTTGGCGCGTTTACACCAGGGCTGGAGTTATAGGCGCCAAAATGATGATAGATGCGCGCGGGATAGGGGCTTACAGGGGGAGGAAGCTGTCAGCCATGCAACTTATAGTTAGGGTCAGGGGGGATTTTTATGAGGGGTTTGTAGTGTACGTCAACAAGAAGGTTTCCAGTTCAGGGTTCGCCTGGTACGCCCCTTTGGATGACGGAATCGCTAAGGTTGGTGCGATAGGGATGGCTGGGGAGCTGGAGCAGCTATTGCAGGGGGCCATTAAGGCCTCGGGGCTTACCGTGGCGCCGCTTGGAGTTTCAAGCTCCGCGGTTGCGATTGGAGGGCCGGTTTATTCTGATGACGATGACCTGATTCTTGCCGGGGATGCAGGCGGTCAGGTAAAGCCTTTGACCGCTGGAGGCATAATAACAGGGGCCCTGGGAGGCATTATGGCGGCGGAGGCCGTAAACAAAGGAGCCGGGTTTTACAGATCATTATATGATAAGGAGATAGGAGGGGAGCTTGAAGCTCAAGTAAGGCTCAGGGAGCTCTTTGAGTCAATTAACAACGGGGCGCTTGTGAAGCTAGTTAAAGCACTGCCGTCTGATCAACCGCTTTTTATGGGCGATGAATTTGATTCTCACACAAAGATCCTTGCAAGGGCTTTAAGGAGCCCCTCATTTTATTTTGCGCTTCTTGAGGTAGCGCCTAGGTACATCTTTGACAGGCTAAAGCGCTCGGTCGCAAACGCCGGACAGGGCTCCTAGCAGTTTGGCACCTGGAGGCGTCAGAGGTCAAGTGCCTCCACGCGCTTCCCCCGCTCCTGCGGTATAACCCTTATTCTTGCATTGCTGAACGTTATGTTAAACTCCATTGAGCCAAGCATCCTGTCAAGAAATATCGCCAGGGCCGCAACCTCTGAATGCGGCTGGTTCCCTATGGCAACGTTGAAGTCGGCGGCCCTGTATACCTCGCCCGGCACCTTTTCAGCCCCAATTATTACAAGCGACCTTTCAAGTCTCGCTATCCTTGCCTGAACCTCTGGCAGTGGGATGCCGTACATGGTAAGGTGCACTATGCCCCAGCCCTGCTTCTTCTTTTCGTCAATAAACCTGCGCCATTCGCTTACGTGCTTTATGAAGAAATCCCCTCCCCAGCTGCCGTTTACCTTTTCCACCGACCGTTCAAGCCCATCGTCGGGGTCCCCTGCATAGTACATGCCCCTGGCGCCAAACGCCCTGCCCACAAGGGCGCAGTGTGTTGTAACCCGCTTGTCCCGCTCCTTTCTGTGACCAAGCCTCAGGATTTCTATTATCAACTCTTTCTTTCCTCTTTTAGCTTTTTTAACTCGTTAAGCGCCCTCAGGTAATAGTAAACTGACATCGCCTTTTTCTCATCGTCCCCCTGCTCTGACATCAGCGCGCTGACGCGTTCAAGTATTCTTTTTTCAAGCCCGTCAAGGTCCCCGGCAGGGGTCTGCGGGACGTCAAGGCTGTCCAGGTCGGTTATGTTATCACACACAGGGCAGAAAGTCCTGCCCTTGTACTTGACCATCAGCCCCCCGCACTTTGGGCATGGCTCTGAAAGAAGGGTTCCCCCGCGCTTCAGCACTTCCGCTATGACCTTTCTGGCTGCCGCCTTTTTCTCATCGCTTGACATTTAAGTTACCTTTTAAGTTCATTTATTTCAACGTTTGCATCACATTGCCGTGTAAGATGTTCTCAAGCGCCCTGCTTCCATACGAAATTCTGAACAAATTTATATATTAACCAAGGCGATGGGCTATTGGGTTGCCACATTATAAGGGTTATAGGAAAAAGACCAGGAAGCTTTTAACGCTTGAAGGTAAGAGGGGGCTCTCTTACCTTTTAAGGGAATATAAGGTAGGCCAAAGGGTTGTGATAAAAGTTGATCCGTCACAGCACAAGGGCATGCCTCACAGAAGGTTTCAGGGACTGGTTGGCGTTGTAAAGGAGGTAAGGAAGAGGAGCCTTGTGCTTGGAGTTAAGGTGGGAGACAAGGAAAAGACGGTTATAACCAGGTTTGAGCACGTGGCGCCCCTTTAGGATGGTAAAATGGTCAAGGTTCTTGAATCAAGGAAGATAACAATACATGAAGCAAAGGACCTTCTTTCGTCCACCAACGAGCCGCTTGACGAGCTTCAGCAAAAGACCCTTAGCTATTTGAACTCCTTTTCAACAATAAGCGGCGAAAAGGCAAGGGATCTGGTTAACAGGTTAACAGAAGAGGTAAAGCTGGAAAGCGACATAGCGATACAGCTTGTTAACATACTCCCAAAGAGCAGGGAGGAGATAAGAAGCTACCTTACTGGCTGGAAGAAGATAGTAAGCGAGGAGGACCTTAGCAAAATATACTCCATACTTTCCTCCGCACGAGAAGGTTAAAACAGGTATTTTATTGCTTCATCCTCTTTAAGATGAGCCAGAGCTTCCTCTCTTGGAACCGCAGAGCTCACCTTTTTTGTCCTTCCATATCTGCCGCTGTTAACAACAGGGGCTGACAGAAGGCCCAGCACGTCAAGCTCGCTTATTATTGAGCTTATCCTCCTTTGTGTAAGGGGCTGGACTCCCAGGGCCTTGCAGTATTCGGTGTACTTTAGATAGATGTAGCCTGTGTTCTGAGGCTGCTCAAAGCTCAGGACTGACAGCAGGACAAGCTTTTCGTGAATCGGAAGAGATGATATGGCCTCCTTGACCTTGTCCCTTTCAACGCTGGCGGCAGCTTCCTCCACATGGCTTATGGTTATTGCATCAGATCCCTCCCTTTCGGCTATTTCCCCTGCAACCCTGAGCAGGTCCACAGCCCTTCTGGCGTCCCCGTGCTCTCCTCCGGCCCTTGCAGCTATGTAGTTTATCACTTCGTCGCTTACAGCGCCTTCCACGAAGGCCTCCTTGACCCTTTCCCTCAGTATCACCTTCAGCTCCTCAACGCTGTAAGGAGGGAAAAATATCTCCTCGTCCCTGAGCCCGCTGAAGACCCTTGCGTCAAGGTATTCCTTGAACCTGAGGTCGTTTGATATGCCTATTATTGAGATAAAGCTTCCGCCCCCCTCATAGCTTCCAAATCTGGTCATCTGATAAAGCATGTCGTTGCCAGCATCCCTCTTAACAGGGGAGTTAACAAGAAAGTCAACCTCGTCAAGTATAACTGTGAGCCTGTACCCGTTGCTTGATATGTGCTGCAGGACCCTTCCCTGCAGCTCGCTCAATGAGATTCCAGTGAAAGGAGCGCTGTAGCCCATAACGTTGCCTATTTCAAAAAGCGTCCTGTATACGGTGCCGCTCTGCCTGCAGTTAACGTATGCTATCTTTGTCTTTTCATCGTGCAGCGTTCTTTCCAGAACGCCAGCAACATACCTGGCCACCATGGTCTTGCCCGTGCCAGTCTTTCCATAAAGGAACACGTTTGATGGCTTTACCCCCTTGACTACCGGGGAAAGTATTCCAGCGAGTCTCTTTATCTGCTCCTCCCTGAAAGGAATGTTTTCAGGTATGTAGTCGATGTTCAGGACTTCCCTGTTTTTAAATATGCCCCTTGACCGCATTGCGTCCTCAAATATCCTTTTCACAACATCCTTTGTCCCGCCCACCCCTTCGCTTCCTGTGGAGTCCATTTGAACTTTTAGTTTTTCTTTTGGAAATTTATAAAAAATAAAAATAAAAGATGTTGACTAACTGTTAATGACTGCACCAAAGACAGTTGACAAGTACAGATAAACCAAGTTGTATCCTAGACAATAAACAAAAACAGTTACAAAGGAAACACAGGGGTGGGCCCGTTCATCATATGCTGATCATGATGATAACAAATGGTTTTGTAGCTGATACAAGCCTCACTGCTTAACCCCTTTATTTCCACTGGAGCATATGGACACATGATTAACAGAAAAAAAGCCCAAAATGAACCCCTTTATTTCCACTGGAGCCTTTGCATGGAATTTCTAACAAACACAATGTTAACATATTAAGGACAGCAGAACGGCTTACATCAATTATCTTGATAACAGGTTAACAAAACTTGCTGTTAACTTTTATATCGTCAACACCTAAAAAGGAAATCAAAGGTTGGGCAAAAAGGCTGTAAAGCTGGAGTTTGAGGATGGGAAAGGCGCCAGATATGAATTCAAGCTTGAGGGATCATTCTCAAAGGAAAAGGTCCTCAGGCTTCTTGAGCTTTATGATCTCATATCATCTGGCGGAGAGGAAAGCCAGCCGGAGGATGGCCTTCTGGCCCACCTGAAGGCAGTTGCCAGCGAGCTTAACACGCACGGGTTTACCTCGAAGGAGGCGCTTGCTATGCTGGAGGATAGGTTTAAGGAGAGCCCTCCGCTGGCAGTTGTTTCAACATACCTCAGGAGGCTCGCCGACAGAGGGGAGCTTGTAAGGGCCAAGCGCGGCAAGGAGTGGGTTTACTACAGGCCTGAGGTTTACCGGGTAATTAACAGAAGACCGCAGGCTAGGAAAGGTGCACCCAGCCAGCCCTAGGGATCTCCACGGTTTTGCCTTTGTAACTCAGGTAGACACCAGGAGGGCCACAGCTGACCCTGCCTATTTCATGAAGAACAACTCCCTCATCTTTTGCAAGCTTGACAAGCTTATCCCGTTTGTCTTCAGACGCAGAAAGCACAACCTGGTACTCCTCTCCGCCAAAGAACACGTCCTTTACCACATCCCTCCCGTTCTCCTCCATCATCATTATTATATTATTGCTAACTGGCAGGGCAGTTAACTCTATACGCTTTCCGCTCTGCAGCGCAAGCTCGTTAAGCGTCATGGCAAGGCCATCGCTTGAGTCCATTGACGCGTTCAGATAACCGGCCTCAACGGCCCTGATTCCAAAGCTTAACGGCGGCTCCGGCTCGTACACCTCCTTAAGCGCCAGGTCAAGCAACGGCTCCTTTACTGCTGCGCCGTTAAGCAGGTGGTCAAGGCCTATGCTGGTAAGGCCAAAGTTTCCAGTGGCAAAGACCAGATCGCCGCACTTCATCCCTCCCCTTTTAACAGCACGTCTGTACCGTCCAACAAGAATTACATCTATTACCAGGTCCTTGGCCTCGTTAACGTCGCCCCCAACAACCTGCGCCCCGTGCCCTGAGGCCGCCGACAAAACGCCTTCAAGAGTTTGTTTTATTTCAGCGTCATCCATGTCCCTGGGAATGCCCAGGCTTAAAAGGGCAAACCTGGGCCTTACCCCCTTTGCGGTGAAGTCCGACAAAACTGAAATAAACGCCTTTCTTCCGATCTGATAGTAGCTCATGCCAGGCGGCACGTCGGTGCTTCTGACAAGCATGTCAACCTTGTAGGCCACGCCGCCCCTGACAAAGGCAACGTCGTCTGTAAGGAGGCGCCTGCCGTTTGGGACAAGGCCCCTTATGTAGTCTATTATTTCAAGCTCGTTCAAAGCTAAATGGAGCTAGGCGTGCAGGATTTATAAACGTTGAAACGCTAAAGAAGGCTCCAGCAGGCTATATCTGTTTAACGAAGATGTAAACCTGCTGGTTGCCCTTAAGCTCCTCCAATATCCTTTCCGCCACGCGCTTGGCGGGGTCCTTAAGTCCCACCCTCTGCTGTATGTCAGCAAAGCTGGTGAACGGTTTCCTTTCCTTTTCCCTGATGATCTCCATCATTAGCGTTTTCCCTATTCCCGGCACAAGCTCAAGCGAGTTTATCCTCGGGGTTACTGGAAGTGCGGCATTAAAAAAATCCACAAACCTTTTCTCGTTTTCCCTGACTATCATTTCCACTGCCTGCGGAAGCGTGTTCTTTGCAGTTGGCGATAGATCCTCATACTTGAGCCTGCCAAGAACGCTCAGAACCTTATCCCTTCTGTCCTTGCTTACGTTTAACTTCTCAAGTATAACATAGCTTGTGGCGGGATTGCCAAGAAGCTCAAGAAGCATAAAGTAATCAACGCCTATGCTCTCAATGATCATGCCAGTCTTGCCCTTTATTGTCTTTGACTTAGCGTTTGGGCTAAAGTCAAGCACGTATGCCTCTTTCTCATAGTACTTCTTTTCCTGCATTTGCATTTTAACATTTAAAATCTGAATATTATATTATAAAAACATTTTTAAAAATGATACGGGACGCCGATCAGCAAGGCTTATTTTTTAAAAATCAGGGGCCGGGGGCGGCGCTGGAGCCTCCATGCGGCGAAAGCGCCTGGCTGTCAAGAAGCAATTTAAGGCCCACATACGAGACTATTAGCCCTATAAAGTTCACCATTGGTATGGCGGTTAATATGCCGCCGACCTCAACAACGCCATTGCTGTACTTGCTGCCGATGGAGTAGATCGCTATTCCGAGAAAGATATAGCCAATTATATTCACGATAAAAGGTATGATCGCAAGTATGACGCCCACCATGCCCAGCGACGCGTTGGGCACGGATCCTTCAAGTCTGCTGAAGCCTCCAAAGAGCCTTATTACCGCAATTATCGCAAGGGCAAACGCGACTGCAAACGATATCAGGCCAGCGCCAAACCCTATTAACGGAACAAACAGCGTCAACAGCCCGATAAGCGCAAACAGCGCTGCTAGAAACTCGTACAGGATCCCCTTTAGAATCAAGTTTATCCCGTCAGCGTCCTGAGACGCTGTCATAAATATGACAAAAATATAATAAAATATAAACGTTCTGTTCATGGCATTGAGCGCCTGACCCTGGGGCACGCGCAAACCAGTTCATCGGCGGCGCCCCATTTCGTTGAATTGTGAATATATTTATAAACATCCATTCGATTACCGTTTCGTAATGTCGAGCAGCCAGTCCGTTAGGGCTATAGTTAGGGTTGCCGGGAGGGACCTTAACGGCAACAAGCCGTTAGTTGCGGCCCTCAGGGATATAAGGGGTATTAATTTTTCGCTTGCTGTCGCGATAATAAGGGCCCTCAGGCTTGACCCTTCAAAGAGGCTGGGAATGCTTACGGAGCAACAGGTGCAGAGCCTGGAAAGCGCAATAAACAACATAAAGGCGCTTAACCTTCCTCCATGGATGCTTAACAGGAGGAAGGACATAGAGACGGGCCAGGACAGGCACGTAATAGAAAGCGAGCTCATACTGACAATAAAGCAGGACATCGAAAGGGAGAAGAACGCCAACAGCTGGAGGGGCTTCAGGCACTCCCTTGGCCTTAAGGTCAGAGGACAGAGGACCAGGACAACCGGAAGGAAGGGCATGACAGTGGGCGTAAGGAAGAAGGCGGTTATTCAGCAACAGCAGCAACAACAGAAGACTGAGGAGGCGCAGAAGTAATGGGAGACCCAAAGAAGCCAAAGAAGACCTACATAACTCCAAGGAACCCCTGGGATAGGACAAGGCTTCTTGAGGAGCTTGAGATAATAGGCAACTACGGGCTTAAGAACAAGAGGGAGCTGTGGAAGGCATCAACGACCATATCAAACGTAAGGAGGCAGGCCAGGATGTTGCTGAGGATGCCGGCAGACCTCAGGGCCGCCCAGGAAAAGGCCCTGATAAGCAGGCTTTATGAAATGGGGTTGCTTGAAGAGGGGGAGCTTAACCTGGACAGCATACTGAACCTTAAGGTTCAGGATCTGCTTGAAAGAAGGCTCCAGACCCTTGTGTGGAAAAAGGGAATAGCCAAGACCGTTTACCAGGCAAGGCAGCTCGTTTCGCATAAAAAGATAGCGATAAATGGGAGAATAGTTAATAGGCCAGGCTACATTGTAAGCAGGAAAGAGGAGGGTTCAATATCGCTGGTGAGCTGAAATGAGTGAAGAGAAAAAACCCGAGGAGGAAAAGGCAGAGGAGGCACAGCCTGCACAGCAGGAGCAGCAGGAGCAACAGGTAGAGAGGTGGGGGATAGCCCACATCTACAGCAGCTTTAACAACACCATAGTTCACATAACTGACCTTTCAGGCGCAGAGACGATTGCGTTCAGCAGCGGCGGGATGCACGTTAAGGCTGACAGGCTTGAGGGATCACCATACGCCGCGATGAAGGCCGCTTCAGCTGCAGCGGCCGTTGCAAAGGAGAAGGGGATCAACGCCCTTCATATATACGTAAGAGGCGAGGGCGGAACCGGGTCAAAGACCCCTGGACCAGGCGCGCAGGCGGCGATAAGGGCCTTGGTCAGGGCTGGGTTTAAGATAGGCAGGATAGAGGACGTGACCCCTATACCGCACGATTCGACAAGACCTCCTGGCGGGAGGAGGGGAAGGAGGACGTAATGCCGGCCTCCATTATTTCCAAGGACAAGGATTCAATTAGGCTCAGGATCGACGGTTACCCGCTTTCTGCGGTTAACGCGCTTAGAAGATACGCAATGTCAGAGGTGCCTGTTCTTGCCGTTGACGACGTGGTTATCATAGAGAACTCATCGCTGATGTATGATGAAAGCCTGGCAAACAGGCTTGGCCAGGTGCCGCTCAGGACGCCCAGGAAGTACCTGGACGCGGGGGAGGGTCAGGTCATGCTTGTGCTTGACGCCTACGCAGAGGGAGGTACAAGAACCGTTTACTCGTCCGAGCTTATAGCTGTAGAGGACAAGGAGGTTAAGCCTGTATCTGGGGAGATACCAATACTCAGGCTTACAAAGGGGCAAAACATCAAGCTGGAGGCGTACGCCAGGCTTGGAAAGGGAAAGGAGCACAGCAAGTTTTCCCCAACTTCGAAGTCAGTTGTGAAGCCCACGCCCCTTGTGGTCATAAAGAACAAGAACCCCAAGAACGCAAAGGCCATAGTCAGCTCATGCCCAAGGAATGTTTTTGCAATTGAAGGTGGCGAGCTGGTTGTTAAGGACCAGTACAGCTGCACGTTCTGCATGGAGTGCCTTAAGGTAAGCGGCGATATAGAGATAAAGGAAACTCCGGGCAGCTATATACTAGACATAGAGAGCATAGGTCAGCTTGACCCCGACGTTATAGCTCTAAAAAGCGCGGAGATCTTATTAAGGGACCTGGACGAGTTCAATAAGGCGGTTGATGAACTATGAAGGCTGACCCTGAAACGCTTAAGGCCCTTAAGGAGGCTTACAGGAACACAAAGAGGCCAATCTGGAAGGCGATATATGAGGAGCTTTCAGAGTCCGGCACGGAGCACGTTGTTAACGTATCAAAGCTCAGCAGGCTTTCAGAGGGCGAGGGATACTTTCTTGTTATAGGCAAGGTTCTTGGAGGGGGGATACTGGACAAGCCAGTTAAGGTTGGGGCCCTTGACTTCTCAAGGGCGGGCAAGGAAAAGATATATAAAGCAGGAGGGGAAGCGCTCTCCATCAGGGAGTTCGCTGAAAAGTATAGGGATGTGAGGGGGATAATAATTGTCAAGTGAAACCGTTTACATAGACGGAGAGGGACTTGTGCTTGGCAGGCTTGCCAGCGAAGTGGCAAAGATGCTGCTTGAAGGCAAGCGCGTTATAGTTTTCAACACTGAAAAGGTGCTGGTTTCGGGCGACAGGGAGTATGTTATTAATGAGTGGCTGAAAAGGCTTGAGCTCAAGAGCGTAATAACCCCGGAGCTTTCCCCAAAGCATCAGAAAAGGCCAGACCACATGTTCAGGAGGACCGTAAGGGGGATGCTGCCCAGGTACAAGCCAAAGGGCAGGGCGGCCTTCAGGCTGCTTAAGGTTTACCACGGGGTCCCTGAAGACCTTAAGGGCGTCAAGGCTGTAAAGCCTGAAGACGCCGTTGCGAGGGGATTCCCAAGCGACTACGTTCCTCTTGGCGATATAGCCAGGGCAATGGGGTGGGAGGGCTAAATGTCGTCAAAGGCGCTAAGGGTTTACAGCGGAAAGAGGAAAAACGCAAGGGCTTCTGCAACAATAAGGCCAGGAACAGGCGTCGTCAGGTACAACGGGTTCCTGCTTGAGGCGCTTCCGGAGAACATCAGGATGATACTGAGCTCACCTATCAAGCTTGCAGGCGACAGGCGGTTTAAGGTTGACCTGGACATAACTGCAGAAGGAGGGGGCGTAATGAGCCAGGCGTATGCAGCCGCCGTTGCCGTTTCAAGGGCCCTGGTGGACTACTTTAAGGACGAAAAGGACATAAGGGAAGTGCTTCTTTCCTACGACAGGCACCTGCTGATAGGTGACGAGAGGCGGAAGGAGCCAAAGAAGTTTGGCGGTCCCGGCGCCAGAAGAAGGGAACAGAAGAGCTACAGGTGAGCTACCCCGGGCTTCAGCCCAGGAATTCCCGTTTTATTGGATTTTTATTTCCTTAGGGAACGGCTTGTTTTTATAGCTTCATAACGTTAAAGTGGCGTCATTCCGCATCGGCAGAATGGCCCTTATGCCAGGAACCAGCGCTCCCCGGCAGCAATGTTTCATGAACCGTTTGCCCTTAAGACGCTTCAGGCTTGGCCGTTTTATAGCTCCTCAACAAGAGGAATGCCGAGCACGTTAAGGACGTCCTCAAAGGCATAAGAGAAAGCCCTTACAAGCGCTATCCTTGCAAGCCTTACGTTGGCATCCTGCTCGTCCAAGACCCTGTGCTTTTCGTAAAACACGTTAAACGCAACGGCAAGCCTTCTCGCATAGCCGGCAACCCGTGATGGGCTGAAGGACCTGTAAGCGTCAAGGAGGCTGTAGGTGAGCTTGCTGAGCTCAAGCATAAGGGCCCTTTCCTCCTCGCTTGCAAGCCTGGCGGCGTCAGGGACGCCCTCCTCGCTGGTCCTCTCAAGTATCTTTCTGGCCCTTACGTATGTGTACTGAAGGTATGGCCCTGTATCGCCCTCAAGCTTTAGCGACTCGTCTATGTCAAACACTATCTGCTTTTCCAGGTCCTGCCTTACAAGTGCGTACCGTATTGAAGCCACGGCTATGGCCTTTGCAGTGGCGTCCGGGTCCTTTACTCTTGAGCCCCTTTCATCCATCGTCCTTCTGGCAGCCTTGGTAAGCTCAAGCAGAAGGTCATCCAGGTTATAGTAAACGCCGCTTCTGCCAGACATGTGCACGTACTTTTTGCCCTCCGCGTTAACGCCAAGCTTTGAAGCCGTTGAGCCTGACAGGGAAACAAGGCCGTAAGCCAGGACGTTGTAGCTTTTTCCAGGGCTCAGCGCTTCAACAACCTCCTTTACGAGCCGCTGCAGGGGCTCCTGCCTCTGGTCTATCAGTATGTAAGTTTCATCGGCCGGCGTGTACCTGTAGCCCGCCTTGCCGTCAAAGCACGTGGTGTAAAGCGTTGTGGAGTCAGGCTGCTTTGCAAACTCGCAGTATTTGAACATATCATCAAGTATCCCGAGCTTCCAGGCGGCATACGTTATGTCCTTGGCGGTGTACACGGCGGTTCCGTCGCTTCTGACCAGGACCTTTGTTCCCTTAAGGACCCAGCACCCTTTGTTCTTTCCCTCTGTCTCGTACTTTATCAGCCCCTTTTCCTTTAGCGTTTCAAACATGTTCTTCCAGTAGCCGTAGTGCAGGAAG
This sequence comes from Thaumarchaeota archaeon UBA164, assembly GCA_002499005.1. Taxonomy (GTDB): domain Archaea; phylum Thermoproteota; class Nitrososphaeria; order Conexivisphaerales; family UBA164; genus UBA164. The sequence goes on along the minus strand of DAJU01000001.1, from coordinate 20,302 downwards.
TGGCTTTCCCAGTTTAGCAGGTCATACCTTATCCCAAGCTGCCAGACGCTCTTGAGCTGCTCCCTTACCACGGCTTCAATTATGCCCTTAGCCCTTTCGTATTCAGCTCCTCCTTCTTCAAGCTCCTTGAGGATCCTGGACCTCTCCTGCAGCAGTTCAGGGTTCTTCTCAACCTCCTCCTCAACCTTAACATAAACAACGTCCCCGCAGTAGTGGTCAAACTTCATGTCTGTGCTGAGGGGGAAGCCCATCCTGAAGAACCCCAGGAGCATGTCAGCCACCTGAACCCCTGTGTCGTCTATGTAGTTCAGCACTGTTACGTCATGGCCCAGCCTCCTCATCAGCCTGTACAGCACGTCGCCTATTACCGCGTTCCTGGCATGGCCAACGTGAAGCGCCTTGTTTGGGTTAACGCTGGTGTGCTCTATAACGACCCTCCTTTTTCCGACTCCTATTTCGCCAAATCCCCTCTTTTCAAGCAGCTCAGAAAGCAGCCTGGTGTAAAAGGGCGGGGTAAGCGTGAAGTTGATAAACCCTGATGGGTGAACCGCAACCGCAACCTCCTCCGGGTCCCTGAGCTTAAGGGCTGAGGCTATATCCCTGGAAAGCTCCTGAGGGGGCCTGCGCGCGGCCTTTGCAGCCTGGAAAGCCGCGTTTGTTGAAATGTCCCCAAACTGCGGATTTGGAGGCTCAGCCACGTCAAATTCGGCCTGAACGCCAATTGACTTCAGTGCCTCGCTCAGGCCTTCTCTTATTTCGTTAACCTTTTCAAGGTACGAGGCCATTTTCAATCAGCCACTCCAGCGAGTACATTAGCCCTCCGGGCCCGCTGTAGGGGGTAAGCTTAACGTTGCCAGCCCCCTTTATTGCATTCTGATCGAGAAAGCCATTGTTTATCATAAACGAGTAGCCGGATTCAGCAAACATGGGGACGTCAACCTCGCTGTCGCCCACGCTTGCAACCTCCTCAGGCTTCAGGCCCAGGCTTTCCCTTAGATATCTGGTGGCAACGCCCTTGTTAATTCCAACAGATGAAAGGTGGTACATGACGCCGCTGTCAAGTATCTTTGCCCGGGGGTACTTTTCCTCCAGAATCCTTTTGGCCAGGGAGATGTCAAAGTTCCTTTCAAGCAAAACCTCGGTAAGCCTGGGGAACCTCTGGGAGACCTTTATTCCGGGTATCTCCTTTGCAAGCAGATCAAAGGCCTGAAGCGCGTCTCCCAGGTCTCCAAAGACCTTTACGTTAAGCGGCTCCTTGTAAAATATAACCCCGCCGTTTTCGCTTATGCCAAACTCGCTGAACCCAAGAAACTTGGAAAGCGTGTAAGCCTCAAACACGCTTCTGCCGGTGCTCAGCGCGACATGAACCCCCCTTCTCCTCAGCTCCCTCAGGGCCCTCACCGCGTCAAGCGATATCAGGCCGTTTTGCTCGGTAAGCGTGCCATCTATGTCAGCCAGCAGCAGCTTGATCATCCTTTCCCCTCATATTCTTCAGCCTTTTAAGCTTCTTTAAACTTTGTTATAATTGCCGTTTTGTGCGATTGCCATTTTGTCAGCTATTTCATCAGGGCAAGCGCTGGCCCGTTTCATAAGCCTCTTATGGCGCACACTGGCCTGAGCACAGCAACGGCCAAAGAGATTTAAGACGTCCGCAAACCCCTGGCTGGATGGGCGGCCCGATGCAAAGAACAGCGAAAGCCCTTACAGGCGCTAAACGATTGTGTGAAACAGCTAACCTCTATGGGGTGCGGCAGGCAAAGACGAAGGCGCCTGCAAGTTATCATTGTTTGGCGTGAACCGGATAGGCCTGTCCGCGGCAAGCATTTAGCACGGGCACCGTCAAGGGCTTTTTAGTAAAGGTTATAAGTGGTCGCCCTGGAATCATTTCAGCCGGCCATAGGGGTAGGGTCCTACCCGGTCTCACCAGAACCCGGAAGTAAAACCTACCCACGCCGCCGTGTTAGTGAGGTGCGAGAGCCCTCGCGAAGCGGCGGTGCCGGCGCCCTTTTATTAAATTCCAAGCAGCGCTTCAACTATCTTTCCGACAACGCCTTCTTTGTCAAGCCTGTGAATGGCCTTTATTGTTACCCCCGCAGGCGTTGCAACCTTTGCCACAACGCCCTCGTGCCCGTCTCCCTTTTTCACCAGATACGTTGCGGTTGAAAGGGCTGTGATGTTAACTATTTCATCTGCAAGGTCCTTTTCCACGCCCTTTATTACGGAAAACCTGCTCAGCGAATCAAGGAGATACGATATTATCGCGGGGCCGCTGCCCACAACCGGCGTTAGCCCATCAATGGAATCCTCATCGACCAGGAAGACCCGTCCGAGCCTCTTCGCCATGCTCATGACGCCTTCCTCAACGGGCTCGCAGCATAGCAGCACGGGCCCTATCCCGTATTCACAGCCTATGTTGGTCATCATCCTATATACCCTTGAGTTAGGCGCCCTTTTTGCTATTTCAGATGACCTGTAGCCAGCAGCTACAGACACAAGCGCCTTGCCTGACGCCCTGGGCCCTATCTCCGCAACGAGCTGGTCCATCTGCCTTGGCTTTACCGCCAGCACAATTATGTCCGAGGCATCAGCAACCTCGGCGGCAGAATCAGCCCTGACGACGCGCCTTGACCTTATCGCCTTCATGTTTGAGCGATTTCTGTCGTACATTACCACCTGTACGTTGCCGTTTCCGGCAAGCCTTCTGACTATCCCGCTTCCTATGTTGCCTATACCTATTACCCCTACCTTTAACACTTTTATATAAAGGGCCAAAAGGCATAATTTAAAGCTTTAAATAAAAAACAGCGTATGGCGCCGGAGTATTCAATTATAGTACTTGCGGCAGGCGAGTCAACAAGGTTTGGGGAGAACAAGATGCTTTACAGGATAGACGGGGTTCCTGTGATCAGGAGGGTTGTGCTTGCCGCCATAAACGGCCTTGCTGAAACAATAGTGGTGCTGGGGCATGAAGCTGAAAGGGTAAGGGAAGCGCTTCAGGGCCTTGATGTGAGGACCGTGCTTAACCCGCAGTACAGGGAGGGGATGAGCTCTTCGGTTAAGGTCGGGGTGAGGGCGGCGTCGGCGACCAGAGGAATACTTGTGCTCCCGGGGGACGTTGCGTTCATGACCCCTGAGCTCGTTAAGCTGGTAATTGAGGAGCACAGGAAAACCGGGGCGCTTATAGTTCTTCCTACATACAACGGAAGGGGAGGGCATCCAATCCTGTTTGACATAAGGCTCAGGGACGAGCTGCTTAACATAAGCGAGGCCGGAAGGGGGTTAAAGGAGGTGGTTAACAGGCATTTACAGGACGTTTACAGGATAGAAACAGGCACGCCACGGATCCTGCTCGACATAGACTACAGGGAGGACCTGGAAAGGGCAAGGAGGGAGCTTGGCCAGCAGTAGGTCGCCAGGCGGCGCACGCTCAGCATTGCAAAACTTGCGGGGAAACGATTTTAATGATGCATGAGTAAGGCACAACGAGTGCGCATGGAAGTTGATGTTTCCTTTGTGCTGAACGGAAGGCCTGTAACCGTCAGGGCGCCTCCAGCAAAGAGCCTTTTAAGGGTCCTTCGGGAGGACCTGGGCATTACAAGCGTCAAGCCGGGTTGTGAGGCCGGGGAGTGCGGGGCCTGCACCGTTTTGCTTGACGGGAAGGCGGTGACATCATGCATGGTCATGATATCTCAGGTTGAAGGGCATGAAGTGGTAACCGTTGAAAGCCTGTCAAAGGAGGGAAGGCTTGACCCAATCCAGGAGAAGTTCATAGAGGAGGGGGCGCTTCAGTGCGGCTACTGCACGCCAGGTTTTATAGTTTCAGCAAAGGCGCTTCTTAACGAGAACCCTAGCCCTTCAGACGACGAGGTGCTTGAGGCCATATCCGGCAACATATGCAGGTGCGGGGCCTATCCGAGGATAGTCTCAGCTATAAAAAGGGCCGCGGGGGGTGAAAAGGGCTGAGCTACTCAAGCATAACAGTTCACAGGCCAAAAAACCTTAAGGAGGCGCTTCAGGTGCTGGCGGAAAGGGGGGCCGCTGTAAGGCCAATATCCGGCGGCACGGACGTCATGGTAATGATAAAGGACGGCGTGCTCAAGGAGAAGGAGCTCCTTGACCTTTCAAGGCTTGAAGAGCTCAGGTACATAAAGGAGGACGGCGAGCTGATAAGGATAGGGGCCAGGACCACGTACAGGGAGGTAGAAAGGTCGCCAGTGATAAACGCATATGCGCCAATACTTGTTGAAGCAAGCAAAACCATAGGCTCTGTGCAGATACAGAACCTGGGCACAATAGCGGGCAACCTGGGCAACGCCAGCCCCGCGGCTGACAGCGTTCCTTCGCTTTACGTGCTGGAGGCAAGGGTAAAGCTTGCAAGCGTTAACTCTGAGCGGGAGGTTGGCATAGGCGAATTCTTCCTGGGCCCCAGGAAGACGGTGAGAAGGCCTGACGAGCTGATAACGGAGGTCAGCTTCAGGAAGATGGAACCGGGCAGCCACTTCTTCTTCAAGAAGCTTGGGCTGAGGAGCGCAAACGCGATATCCATTGTAAGCGCGGCCGGCATTTTGAAGTTGAGCAACGGAAAAATAGACTGGCTCAGGCTTGCGCTGGGGGCAGTTGCCCCAACCGTGATAAGGTCCCCAACAGCCGAGGAAAGGGCGAGGGGCGCTGAGCTTAACGAGGATAGCATAAGGGCAATAGCGGAGGGCGCCTCCACCGACGCAAGGCCAATAACTGACATAAGGGGCACCGCTGAGTACAGGAAGAAGGCAGTGTTTGGGCTCGTGTATGAGGCGCTTTACGAAATAATGAGCGGGTCAGGCAAAAGGGTTGTCTTTGGCCTTGAAGGTAGAGGTTGAGTTGGGCGGGACTTACATATACGACTACGGCGGGAGGCTTCACTCGCTGGACCTTCCTGAAGGGGCAACCGTGGAGAATGCCCTCGACGCTTTAGGGATAAAGGAGAGGATTTACATAGTTATAATAAGAAACGGGAAGGCCGCAAAGCCTGAAGACGAGCTCCATGACGGGGACAGGCTTGTTGTGTTCCCTCCAATAGGAGGCGGTTAGGTTGACCCAGGAGACATATGAGCTGTACAGGTACCTGAACAGGTCAATCCCCAGGCTTGACTCCGAGCAAAAGGTAAGGGGGGAGCTGAAGTACCTTACTGACGTTTACCCCGAGGGAATGCTTCACGGGTACGTCCTGAGGAGCACTGTTGCGCATGCCAGGATACTTGAGATAAGCACAGAGGAGGCAGAAAGGGCCCCGGGGATAAGGGCGGTGCTCACTTACAAGGACATACCGGGGATAAACGGGTACGGGGCAATAGTTCCTGAAATACCGGTTCTTGCGTATGAAAGGGTAAGGTACTATGGGGAGCCCCTTGCGCTGATAGCCGCTGACAGCATGGAGCAGGCAAAGGCAGCCGCTGAGATGATAAAGGTAAGGCTTGAGCCTCTCCCTGCGGTGCTTGACGTTGACGAGGCCATGGCCGAAAAGGTAAAGATCCACGATAAGGGGAACGTGGCCAGGCACACTGTTGTAAAGAGGGGGGACGTTTCAAAGGCTGAGGCGCAGGCTCACCTTGTGCTTGAAAGGACATACAGAACTCCAATGCAGAAGCACATGTTCATAGAGCCTGAGGGGGGATACGCCTACGTTGACGGGAGCGGCGTTGTGCACGTGCTTGCTGGAGGCCAGAGCCCGTACAGGGACAAGCTTCAGATATCCAGGGTCCTGGGGATCTCGCCCGAAATGATAAGGGTGAAGAACTACCCAACCGGCGGCGCGTTTGGCGGGAAGGACGACGCAACGGTGCAGATACATCTGGCCCTTCTGGCCTACAGGACAAGAAAGCCTGTCAGGCTGGCATGGACCAGGGAGGAGTCGGGGATAGCCGGCTACCACAGGACCGCCTCAAAGATAACCATCAGGACAGCGGTTGACAGGGAAGGCAGGCTGCTTTCAAACAGCGCAAAGATAGTGCTTGACAGCGGCGCTTACCAGAGCTTTGGGCCGACAATACTTGACGTCAGCATAGAGACGATAAACGGGCCATACAGGGTCCCAAGCTACCTGATAGACGCCTACCTAGTGTACACAAACAACGGAATAGCCTCAGCGTTCAGGGGGTTTGGGGCGCCCGAGAGCAACTTTGCGATTGAATCGATGATGAACGAGCTTGCGGCGGAGCTGGGCATTGACCCTGTTGAGATAAGGCTCAGGAACATCCTGAGGACAGGGGAGGAAGGGCCGTTTGGCAACGTAATAAGGAACTCGGCTGGCCTGGAGGAGGCCCTTAACAGGGCAAGGTCTTCCGGCATATGGAGAAGGGCAAACGGCTCAGGGTGGATAAAGGAGGGCGTTGGGGTTGCCGTTGCAATAAAGGGCGTCGGGTTTGGGACCCTGCCGGACTATCCGTCTGCAGCGGTTGAGGTGATTCCAGAGGGAAAGGTAAGGGTCATGTTCACAAACCCTGACTACGGGCAGGGCGTGATAACAGGGATAGCGCAGCTGGCCGCGGAAAGGCTCCAGATCCCGGTCTCAGAGATAGAGGTGATAAACGCGGATACAATGCACTCCCCGGACACCGGGAGCTCAAGCGCCTCAAGGACAACGCTTACTGCCGGGTCCGCAGTGGTTCAGGCCATAGACGAGGCCCTTTCAAAGCTCAGGGTTGAGGCGGCAAGCAGCTTTGGCGCATCAAGCTCCGAGGTTCAGTACTCTGGCGGCAGGTTCATGTACAGAGACAGGTCTGTGACCATATACGAGTTGGCAAGAAGGCTCAGGCAGAAGGGAAGGAGCCTGAGGTTTGAGGCAACGTTTGAGGTGCCAAGGTACCCTGAGCCTGTTGAGGGCACGCTTGAAGTCCCCCACATGATGTACATGTACGGCGTTGCGCTTGTAAGGGCCGGCGTTGACGCGCTCCTGGGGAAGGTCAATGTAAAGGAGGTTGAGTTCTACGCGGACATAGGAAACGTGATAAACCCATCAATAGCCTCAGGGCAGGTTGAGGGCGGCGTTGTTCAGGGCCTGGGCTACGCTACGATAGAGGAGTACAGGTACAGCGACGACGGGAGGCCTCTGAACATAAACTTCACCACATACGTTGTCCCCACGGCCAGGGACTCACCCGAAATGTACGTGGAGTTCGTCAAGTCATACGATGAGCTCGGGCCATACGGCGCAAAGGGAGTGGGGGAGATAGGGATAATACCGGTTGGGGCGGCGCTTGCGGAAGCCGTCTACAGGGCCACCGGAAAACGCATAAGGGATCTGCCCATAACCCCCTGGAAGCTGGTTTAGTACAAACAAAGTTGCGTTTTTGTTAAAAAACTCAGGTAATTTCAGGATATTTTTTAAATTATTTGCACATAAAAGCTTATTAGCGTGCAAACTACAGGCTTTCATGACCGGAATTGGTCCAAACAACCGAAGTTTCTAAAAGCCCGTGGCAAATGGCGCTCGAACAGTTCAATAAGGCCGCAGATCTGATAAACCTTGAGGACGACATAAGGCAGATACTTTCTGTGCCGCAGAGGGAGGTACACGTTGCGCTGCCAGTCAAGATGGACAACGGAAAGGTGAAGGTTTTTGTGGGGTACAGGGTTCAGCACAACAACGCGAGGGGCCCGTTCAAGGGTGGCATAAGGTACCATCCAAACGTTTCAATTGATGAGGTAAAGGCCCTCGCAATGTGGATGACCTGGAAGACCGCGGTGGTGGACATACCGCTTGGCGGCGCAAAGGGAGGGATAGCCGTTGACCCCAAGGCCCTTTCTCAGGGTGAGCTTGAGAGGCTCACCAGGAGGTATGCTTACGCGATATCGAAGTTCATAGGGCCTTATGAGGACGTTCCCGCCCCGGATGTCTACACCGGGCCGCAGCACATGGCCTGGATAATGGACACCTACAGCGCGCTTACCGGGCACCTGGAGCCCTCAGTTATAACCGGGAAGCCCGTTGAAACCTACGGGAGCCTTGGAAGGAACGATTCAACCTCAAGGGGCGTGGCCATAACCGTTGCTGAGGCCGCAAGGAGGCTTAACCTGAAGACAAACCAGCTTACTGTTGCGATACAGGGATTTGGCAACGTTGGGTCAAACGCTGCCCTTATAATGGCAAAGGAGTACGGGATGAAGATAGTTGCGGTCAGCGACTCAAAGGGAGGGATATACGTCAAGAGCGGAATAAACGTGGACAAGGCCCTTGAGGTTAAGGAGAAGACAGGGAGCGTCGTCAACTACGAGGGGGCGCAGAAGATATCAAATGAGGAGCTGCTCACGCTTGACGTTGACGTGCTGATCCCGGCGGCGCTTGAGCAGGTGATAACCGACAGGAACGCCGGCAGCATAAAGGCAAAGATAATAAGCGAGGGCGCAAACGGCCCGACAACTCCAGAGGCCGACAGGATACTTTACGAGAAGGGGACGCTGGTTGTCCCTGACATACTGGCAAACAGCGGAGGCGTAACGGTGAGCTACTTTGAATGGGTTCAGAACCTGGAGAGAAGGCAGTGGACGCTTGAGGAGGTAAACGCCGAGCTGGACAAGAAGATAAGGAAGGCGTTTAACGACGTGTACGACACAAGCAAGCAGCTGAAGGTTGACATGAGAACCGCCGCCCTTACCCTGGCAGTTAAGAGGGTTTCCGACGCAATAAGGATAAGGGGCATCTGGCCGTAAATTAACCTTTTTTAGTTTATTTTTACTAAAAAGCTTAAAAAGATACTATTAAAGATCAGGCTTATGGTATTAGTTCAAGAGACCCAGCCTCAGATAAGCGGCAGGGTCCTCAGGCAAACCAGAAGCATATGTCCTGAGTGCAACAGGGTTATAGACGCTTACATATTTGAAAGGGAAGGAAAGGTTTACATGGGGAAGACTTGCCCCAGGCACGGGTACTTTGAAGAGCTTTACTTTGGCAGCTATGAAATGTACGAAAGGTTTGCAAGCTATGCAAGGGACGGAAGGGGGCTGCAGAACCCCAGGACGTACGAAAGGACCATTACGTGCCCGGCAGGCTGCGGCCTCTGCTCAAACCACCTGAGCCACACGGCGCTTGCAAACATAGTCCTGACAAACAGGTGCGACCTGAACTGCTGGTACTGCTTCTTTTACGCTGAGAAGGCTGGCTACATATACGAGCCAACCGTGGACCAGATAAGGCAGATGGTAAGGAACATGCTGAACGAGAAGCCGATAAGGGGAGTTGCGGTTCAGCTTACCGGAGGGGAGCCAACGCTCAGGGAGGACCTGCTGGACATAATAAGGGCAATAAGGGAGGAGGGCGTAACGCACGTTCAGCTGAACACCGACGGGGTTAACCTTTCCAGAAAGCCGGAGCTGTGCAGGCAGGTGAGGGAGGCCGGGGTTAACACGCTTTACGTGAGCTTTGACGGCGTTACCCCAAAGACAAACCCGAAGAACTACTGGGAGATACCAGGGCTCCTTGAAAACTGCAGGAAGGCGGGGCTGGGAATAGTGCTGGTTCCAACCGTGATAAACACGGTTAACGACCACGAAGTGGGGGACATGCTCAGGTTTGCCTTTTACAACATGGACATAGTAAGGGGGATAAACTACCAGCCGGTTTCGCTGGTTGGCAGGGTTCCAAAGCACGAAAGGGAAAGGTTCAGGATAACCATACCCGACGTGATAGCCAGGATAGAGGAGCAGACAAACGGAGAGGTCAGGCAGGAGGACTGGTTCCCTGTTCCAGCGGCTATGCCGTTCTCCAGGTTTGTTGAGGCCTGGACGGGGGAGCCAAAGTACGAGCTCACAACGCACTTTGCGTGCGGCGCCGCGACGTACATATTCAGGGACGGAAACAGGATGGTCCCGATAACCAGGTTCGTTGACGTTGACGGGCTGCTGAAGTTCCTCGACGAGAAGGCTGAGAAGATAGAGAACGGGGAGAACAAGTACAAGGTCGGGCTGTCGGTTGCGCTTAACCTGCACAGGTTCATAGACAGGAGCAAGATGCCATCTGGCATAAACCTGACCCAGATGCTGATCAACATAATAGTGAAGCACGACTACAGCTCGCTTGGAGACCTTCAGATGAAGTCCCTGTTCGTCGGCATGATGCACTTCCAGGACAAGTACAACCACGACGAGGAGAGGATCAGGAGGTGCGACATACACTACCTGACTCCAGACAACAGGATAATACCGTTCTGCACCTTTAACGTGATACCTGAGTGGTACAGGGACAGGATACAGAGGAAGTACGGGATACCAATAGAGGAGTGGGAGAAGAGGACCGGCAGGAAGCTCAGGAACGACTACTACGTGAGGCCCTCAGCGCTTTACCATTACGACGACGGCGAGAACCTGTTCAGGCGCATGGGGATACAGTACACTCCAAGGTCGCTGGCCCAAGAGAACAAGCAATAGGTTTAAAAGCGTTCTTCTTAAGAGAATACCCGTCATGGGAGATATTCAGCTTGTGCTTTCAGATCCGAAGACCAGGAGGTCAAGCAAGATAGAGATAAAGGACAAGGCCTCGTCTGTCCTTGTTGGCAGGAAGATAGGCGAGGTTGTTGACGGGAGCGTGCTTGGTCTTGGAAACGTGAAGTTTAAAATAACGGGAGCGACGGACAGGTCCGGGATACCCCACAGGGCTGACATCGAGGGGCCTGTCAAGAGGCGCGTCCTCCTCAGCGAGGGCCCGGGGTTCAGGCCCAGGAGGGAGGGGGAGAGGAGGAGGAAGCTTGTCAGGGGGAACACAATAGCGGACGACACTTACCAGGTAAACGCCGTTATAGTTGAGGGAACGCTTGAGGTGAAGCAGGATGCCAAGGTTTAAGACAACGGCCGAGGCGCTAAAGGTCATAGAGGACAAGAACCAGATAAGGAACTTTGGGATAATAGCGCACGTTGACCACGGGAAGACAACTACATCAGACTCGCTGCTTGCGGCCGCCGGGATGCTGAGCCCCACGGTTGCAGGGCAGGCGCTTGCGCTTGACTACATGGAGCTTGAGCAGAAGAGGCAGATGACCATAAAGGCCGCAAACGTCACGCTTTACTACGAGCACGAGGGGAAGCCTTACGTGTTTAACATGATAGACACCCCAGGCCACATAGACTTCACGGGCAAGGTCACCAGGTCGCTCAGGGCGCTTGACGGGGCCGTGGTTGTGGTTGATTCAGTTGAGGGGGTTATGACCCAGACAGAAACGGTGCTCAGGCAGGCCCTGGACGAAAGGGTAAGGCCGGTGCTTTACATTAACAAGATTGACAGGCTGATAAAGGAGCTCAGGCTCACGCCTGACAAGATGCAGGCCTGGCTCTCAAACATAATCTCCGACGTCAACAGGCTCATAGACGTTTACGCTGAGCCGGAGTTCAGGGAGAAGTTCAAGGTTAACATAGCAAACGACAGCGTCGCGTTTGGCAGCTCAAAGGACAGGTGGGGCTTTAACCTGAGCATGGCAAAGCGCACGGGGATGGGCTTCAAGGACGTTTATGACGCCTACGAAAAGGGGGACCTGAGCGCGCTTATAGAGAAGCTGCCCCTTCACGAGGCTATACTCTCAATGGTCATAAAGCACGTCCCGCCGCCTCACGTTGCGCAGAGGTACAGGATACCCAAGATATGGAAGGGGGACCCGAACAGCGAGGTTTACAACGCGATGGTTGAGTGCCGCGACGATGGGCCAACGGTCATGATGGTTACAAACGTAGTGGTTGACCCGCAGGCAGGGCCCGTTGCCGTTGGAAGGCTGTTCAGCGGCGTTGTAAGGGACGGGGACCTGCTTTACCTGGTTAACGGCAGAAGGCAGGAGAGGGTTCAGAGCGTGAGCATGTTCATGGGGCCCTTCAGGGAGATAGTGGGCTACCTCCCCGCCGGGAACATACCCGCGCTTCTCGGGCTTCAGCACGCAACTGCAGGGGAGACGCTCTCAAGCGTTAAGGATGTTGTGCCGTTTGAGAGCATAAAGTACGTTAGCGAGCCAGTGGTCACCATAGCTATAGAGCCAAAGAACCCCAGGGATCTTCCAAAGCTGATCGAGGCGCTTCAGAACATGCACATAGAGGACCCGAACCTGGTGGTCACGATAAACCAGGAAACCGGGGAAACGCTTCTTTCAGGGATGGGCGTTCTGCACCTTGAAATAGCAACAACGATGATACAGGACCAGGGGCTTGAGATAGTTACAAGCAAGCCGCTCATAAACTACAGGGAGGCGATAACCGCAAAGGCAGGGCCCGTGATGGCCAAGAGCCCGAACAAGCACAACAAGGTCTACATAAGGGTCGAGCCGCTCACTGACGACGTAATAGACCTGATAGTTACAGGGCAGATAAACGAGAACATGGACAGGAAGCAGATAGCAAAGGTCCTAAGGGACCACGGGTGGGACGCCGACGAGGCCAGGGGCGTTGTTGCAATTGACGAAAGGGGAAACGTGTTCGTTGACCAGACAAAGGGTGTGCAGTTCCTGCAGGAAAGCATGGACAGCCTGAGGGCAGGGTTTGTTGACGCAATGAGGAACGGGCCGCTCGCATACGAATACGTGAGGGGAGCAAAGGTTGTTCTCCACCACTTTGTGCCTCACGAGGACCCTGCGCACAGGACCTACGCGCAGCTCATGCCAGCCGCGAGAAGGGCGATCCTGGGCGCAATGCTGCTTGCAAGGCCAACGCTCCTTGAGCCAATACTTTCAATAGAGGTAAAGGGTGTGCCGGACATACTTGGGCCAGCGATAGGCGTGATATCCGCAAAGAGGGGAAGGGTTGTGAACATAACCCAGAAGGAGGTGTTCGCCGTAATACAGGGAGAGATACCTGCGGCCGAGACCTTTGACCTTTCAGAGGCAATGAGAGGCGCAACCGCGGGAAAGGCGATGTGGAACACAAGCTTCAAGGGATGGGCTCCGGTGCCATCGTCAATGCTGCTACAGCTGATTACGGCGATAAGGAAGAGGAAGGGCCTGCCGCCAGAGGTTCCAAAGCCAGAGGAGTTCATAGACCAGGAATAGCCAGAGCCCTAACGCCGGCTTTTTTTTGAAGCAATTTAGAAAAGCCTAAAATTTATGGTATAAAATACATCTTCGATGCGCAAGCTGCAGAGGAACTTTATAATGAAGGGGATGATGAAGATACTGATACTCAACATTCTTCATGAAAAGCCAGCCCACGGATACGACATAATGAAGGGGATAAGCGAGAGGTTCATGGGGCTTTACGAGCCAAGCCCGGGCGTAGTTTATCCAACCCTCCAGCTGATGGAGGACGAGGAGCTGATAACAGAGGTTCAGTCAAACGGGAAGAAGGTTTACAGGATAACCGAGAAGGGGGAAAAGGTAAGGGAGGAGGGAAACAAGATAATGAACGCGTTCTTTGACAGGATTGAGAACCTGCAGGGGAAGGCAAAGGTGCTTGAGGAGCTTGAGGGCCTTGAAAGGGACCTTTACCCCAGGCTCCTCCTGATGAGCGACAGCGAGACCGAAAGGGTTTACAGGGTCCTTGTTGAGTGCAGGGGGAAGATAATGCAGGGCGAGCAGGCTAAAAACGCGTAAAGCCCTGCGCGTCTGATGCGCCGGCTAATTTATGTATAAGGCCTCAATCAGTGGCTGCGGATTCTGGCGTGGCTGGTCAGAAGTTACGGGCAGGTGCCTGGCGCACGCGATTATTTTGTGAGCCGACACGCTTCAAAACAAACTTATAAAGAAAAAGCAAAAAGGTGAATTACAGTTACCGCTTTATGGCCAGGGCTATGAGCGTTCCAATTATCGCTATTGCCAGGTTTACTCCTAGCGCCAGAAGCCCTATGTAAGTTGCTGTCTGCACGGTGCCCGTTATCCTGTAAAGTGAGGTGGTAAGAACCGAAAAGTGGTTTGCCAGCAGGGTGAGCCATATCCCGGAGATGAGGCCAGCCGCCCATCCGGCAAAAAGCGCGTAGCCGTTAAGCTTCCTTGTTATAAGGCCAAGGAAAACCGGAGGAAGCGTCTGCAGTATTATTATCCCGCCAAGAAGCTGAAGCTGCACTGCGTATGTAAGAGGCGTCACAAACACAAATCCAAGTGCTATGAACTTGAAAACCACTGAGGCCCACTTTGCGGCGTCTGATTCGCCCTTGGGCGAGAGCTTTTTAAAGGGTCCTATGACGTTCCTCACCAGCAGGTTTGCCTGCGCTATCGCCATTATCGCGGCGGGTACCATGCCGCCAATGAATATTCCAAGCAAAACAATTCCAGCAAACCAGGATGGCATGTAGGCTGCCGCAAGCGCCGGGACCGCCAGCAGCCCCCTTTCGCTTGCAGGGAAGAAGCTCAGCAGGGCAATTGCCTTTTGAGAGCCGTAAACCAGTATGCCCAGCAGCGCAAGCAGGGCAAGGCCAATTCCGTATATGGGCAGCCAGGCCGTGCTGAGCCTGAGCGCCTTTCTTGACTCAGAGCTGAGCGAGCCGTTTACCGCGTGGGGGTAAAGGTAAAGCGCAAATGCGCTGCCCAGCGCAAGAGAAAGGTACCCAAGGCTGATCGCGGGGTTCAGGTTATAAACGCCAGTTGCCAGTTTCTTGGCGGCGGCCACGGAAAAGGCGTGAGAAAAGCCGCCGGTTGAAAGCGGAACTATTATTATCAGCGATATGACGCCAATCCACACCAGTATATCCTTGAACACGGCGCCGAGGGTGGTGCCCCTCAGGCCGCTTGTGTAGGTGAACGCCGCAAGTATTATGAACGCTATGACAAGCGAGACCTCAGAAACCACCGCGGCGTTGCTTACGCCTTCCAGCATTATCTCAAGCACTGCCCTCATGCCGTCTATCTGAAGCGCGATGTACGGCAGCTCAGCCACTATGCCGGTCAGCGCAACGGCTATCGCCAGCGGCTTGTTGTTAAACGCCTCCTGCACGAAGTCCGCCGCGGTTATATGGCCCTTTAGCTTTGACCTGTCCCACAGCATGCCCATGAAGACCATTGCAATTGCAAAGGTCAATGAGACGTAGGGCACAGCATAGAAGTACAGGGCGCCGCTTGCGAACACGCCTGAGGGTATTGCAACAAAGGTGTACGCTGTGTACAGGTCAGCGCCTATCAGGAACCAGACCAGGAAAGCGCCAAGCCTTCTCCCTGCAAGAGCCCATTCGTGCAGCTCAGCCAGGTTCCCCTTTCTCCACCTTGCGCCGTAAAAGCCTATGAACACGAAGAAGGCAAAGAGCACCCAGAATGTGATGAAGCCAGCTATCCCCAGCAACTCTTATCGCCCCCTTTCCCAGATGTATGCCGCTATGAAGAACAGCACGGCTGAAAGCGCAAGCCAGAGCGTCTGGTACCAGTAAAAGAAGGGAACGCCAAGCAGCTCAGGATACCTGTAATTATATGTTGGAAGTGACAGATAGATTATGAACGGTATTATCAGCAGGACGGCGATGACGGCCTTTGATCCAGAGCTAAGCCCTTTGCTTTGAGAGCTCTCTGAAGTCATTGTTTTTTAAGAAAGACAATAAAATATAAGCTTTTCTTAAATCGTCTACGCGCGACACGCCCAGCCACGCTTTATGAACAGCCGCACAGGCGGCCAGGCGCGAGCGCGAGCTAAAAAGGATTTAAATACGAGTTTTTAAAATTAAAGGCGATGTATCAGCTTCTTCCAGCAATATTGCACGACCTGCCTTACACGGTTGCAATGATGGTCTGGGTTGTAATAGTAACCCTTTACATAGCAAGGGCGGCTTACAGCTATGCCGTTAAGAAGGGATACCCAGAAAGGTCGGGCACCTACTTTGGCAGGAAGGTGATCCATATACTTGCAGGGGGCCTTGTGGCGCTTCTGCTCCCCTTTATCTTCCTGGAGCCATACCTCCCCTTTATAATGGCGGTGCTGCTCACCATAATGGTTTATGTCCCTCACAGGACAGGGAAGCTTTACTACTGGTTTCAGGACCCGGAGAACATGTATGAGGTTCACTTCACGCTTGTGTGGGGGATCCTGGTGCTTGTGCTCTGGTTCATAGACAGGAGCTTCTGGCTGGCGGTTGTTCCGCTCCTGTTCATGTCCTGGGGGGATGGGGTTACAGGAATTGTCAGAAACCTCAGGTACAGGAAGAGGGTCAAGGGCTGGGAGGGCTCTCTTGCGATGCTTGTGGTCAGCGTGCCGATAGGGGCAATACTTGGCATAGCCGGCGTCGTTGCGGCAGTGGCCTCGGTCCTTGCAGAGAAGCAGCCCTGGGTTGACGACAACGTTCTTGTGCCAGTTGTTTCAGTGGCAATACTTCTTGCCGCGTACTTCCTGTTCCCAGGCCTTCTGAAGTCTCTTTATTAAAAAGCATGGAAAACGCCTCGGCGCCGCTATAACAAAACGCACGAAGCGTTTCCTTTCAGCCAATGAGCACGCGCCGAAAGATAAGTGCGCTTCGTTTATATTTCTGAAGCTTTTCATATGTGATGATGCAGATAAGCCTTGGCCCATACGTGATAACCGAGGCGGACAGGGACAGCATCTGGGAGGTAGTCAGGATAAACGAGGAGACGCTCCCGGAGCACTACACGCTTCAGTTTTACTATGACATTTACGAGAACTTTCCTGAGGGATTCCTGATAGCAAGGCTGGACGGGAAGGCCGTGGGCTACATAATGAACAGGATAGAGAGGGGGATATCGAGCTTTGGGCTGAACTTTGTAAAGAAGGGCCACGTTGTTTCAATAGCAGTGCTGGAGGAGCACAGGAAAAAGGGGATAGGAACCGTGCTCCTGAACACCGCAATGGAAAGGATGAAGAAGAGGGGGTGCGATGAGGTGTTCCTGGAGGTAAGGGTTACAAACGACGAGGCAATAAAGCTCTACGAGAAGCTTGGATTTGTAAAGGTCAGGACCATCCAGTACTACTACAGCGATGGAGAGGACGCATATGTCATGGCCAGAAGGCTATGACGAGCTACTGAGGGCAGCTGTTGAAGCAGTTGGGGACAGGGATCTTGCTGAAAGGCTTTTAAGGGGAAGGGTTGACCTGGAGGAGGCCTCTGAAAGGATAGGGTGGAGGGGCTTTGAGAGGCTTGTGCTTGAGCTCTTCAGGGCAAACGGGTACGAGGTCGAGCTGCACCACAGGGTGGGCAGAAAGGAGATAGACGTCCTGGCCTACAATGAAAGAACCGTAATAGCAATTGAATGCAAGAGGTGGAACGCGGTTTATCCATCTTCCCTCAGGGGCCCAGCCTCAAAAACTACGGAGAAGCTAAGGATGGCCCTTGAGGAGGAAAGGTTCAGGGGGAGGACGGGGGTTGCCGCGGTTGTTACGATGAGGGACGTTGGGGCCGGAAGGCTTGAGGGCGCGTTTATAGTGCCCGTGCACAGGCTTGCAGGGTTTATAAGGGAGGTGGACGGACTGCTAGCAGAGGGCCCGTAGCTCAGCAAGGACAGAGCGCCGGCCTCCGGAGCCGGCGGTCCCGGGTTCAAATCCCGGCGGGCCCGCTGTTTTAACTTTTGCTGTCTCTGAACGCGATCATTGGCGCTTGAGGTAGTTAACGTAGAAGAATATGGCTAAGAACACGGCAAGCATGGTTCCGCCTGCCGCTGTTACGTAGGAGGCGTAAAGCGCCATCGCCGAGTTGTTCAGGAACTGCGTGTACTGAAGCGCGCCGCCAAACATGTACGGATACTGAAGCGCGCCATAGGATTCTATTGAAACTAGGAGCCAGGCGCCCATCAGGTACTTAGCGATGCCGCTTCTCAGGTAGTATGCGGCAAGGCCGGCGGCCGCAAGCACGGCCGATGGAGCCACAAGGTATATATTTGAAACGAAATGGCCTGCAAAGTAGGGCAGGTAGGCCCAGGAAGCGGCTATTGCTATTATGTATGAAAGCGCAACGCTGACCAGCGGGAAGTGCCTCCCAAGCTCATTTACGTTAAACTGAACGTATGAAATGGAAAGCGCCATCATTGCAAACGCGATGAATAAAAGCGCGTTAAAGGGGTTGAACATGGCCCTCACCGGGTCAACGTACTCTTCAGAGAGGTTAACCCCTATCCCCGAAAGCACGGAGGAGAAGATCGTGACAACCAGGAAGGCAACAACAAGCGTTGCCGCCACGTAAAGCCACCTGTAAAGCTCGTCCATTCTGGGGTTGTGGTGGGCCTCGCTGTACATGATGAACGCGTTTCTCAGGATGAAGAAAAGCCCCGCGGTCATCCCCAGAGCTATGTACATGGTGCCAACAGTTGAGAGCGCCGCCGGGTAGGTCGCCTCGGTGTTAACCAGGTAAAACACGGCAAACGTGCCTATCGGACCCCAGAGCGGGGTTATGAAGGCCTTAACCCTGGGGTAGTATCTGCGGTTTATAACGAAGACAAGCGCGGCTCCAAGCTCCGCTATAAAAAGAGTTAGAAAGGCCGAAAGCACAACGTAGTTTATGATGTACTGGGCGTTCATTTAAGGTCATCCTCCAGGGGCCTTGCCCTGAAGTGCCTTACTATGTATATGAAGGTGAACGGCACAACAGCTATGTAAAACACAAAGATGGCTATCATTATTGGCAGTATTGACGGCGAAGCGTTTCCTGCCTGAGAAACGAGCATCACCCCGTAAATTATCCATGGTTGCCTGCCGAGCTCCTCCATAACCCAGCCCAGCTCCATGAGAACAAGGGCCAGCATCCCCGCCACGGGGCCAAGGGCGTAAATCCATTTGCTGTTCCATGCGTCAAGCCTGGAGAGCCTTCCAACCAGGGGGACGCCGCCAAGCCTTTCCCTGTACCTTCCAAGTATAAGGAGGAGGTCCGCAAGCAGCAGGTATATGCCAAGCACAAAGCCGAGCAGAACCATTGTGTCAAACATGTCATGAACTATAAGGGGAGGCCAGGTGTAGGCCGGGAACTGGCTGAGCCCAGGCACAACGCCGCTCGGCGAGCCGGTGGCAAGTATGCTCTGCAGGTTTGGTATCGAAATGTAGTCGGTCCACCTGCCGTTTGTAAATATCCCGAACAGCATTTCAGCGGCATGTGAGGTTGGGACCAGGTTTCCCTCAAACGCCGCGTACTTTTCAGGCTGAACCGAGTAAAGCGCTTCTATGCTGTATATTCCCGTGTAAATTACAAAGGCGGCAAACACGCTTGTTATGCCAAGCAAAAGCCTGGAGGCCTTCCTGTAGTAGGCCCTGAGCTCCCCCGAAGCTCTGTGCTGTTTGTACAGGTAGTACCCAAGGAGCATGGCAAGCCCCGCGAGTATCGTGCCGGCCACCCCGTGGGAGTCCTCGTATATTGCAGAAGGAGGGAACAGCGCCGCCAGCGGGTTCACGCCAGTAATAACACCAGACGAAAGGTAGGCCTGTATGTTAAAGCCCGAAGGTGTGTTCATGAAAGAGTTAAAAAGCGTTATCAGGATGCCTGACCCAACGGAGCCAAGCACCACAGGGATAATCATAAGGAAGTGATAGTACGGATTCCTTATCTTATCCCAGGAGTAAGCGTAGGTTGCAAGGAAGATGGCCTCCGTGAAGAACGCAAAGACCTCTATGTAAAGCAGAAGGATGTCAACCGCTCCCACCAGGGCCATGAACTTGGGCCAGAGCAGCAGGAGCTCCAGCGCAACCACGGTTCCAGAAGCAGCGCCTATGGCAAAGAATATGAGCAGGGCAGTTGTGAGCCTCTTTGCCATTACAGCGTAGTGCCTGTCCCTGCGCCTTATTCCCAGGAACTCTGCGGCCCCTATAACTATGGGCAGTGAAATCCCAAAGGAAACGAGAAAGATGTGAATCGCAAGCGAAAATCCCATAGTCACGCGGTCCAGAAGGACAGGCGCCACCATGCGTTAGCTTGTGTTATAAGTTTATTAAACTTTTTTTCTAATATTGTTTTATTTGTTTAATATAAACATTAATTATTTAAATTTATTTGATATATGACAAACATTCGGCAAGGACAGGCAGCCACATCGGAGTTGGCTATCTTCTTCCCCGCTATTAAGGGCGAGGCTTTCTACAATTGTAATGTTCATAAGCGGCGCCCGCTGAAAACCAGCCGCCGGTCAACTTAAATAAACCCGTGGCTAGATAAAATCACATGGCGTCAGACAGCATTTCCTCTCTCGTTGCCTCGCTCCCAAAGGCAGAGCTGCACGTTCACCTTGAGGGAACGCTTGAGCCTGAAATGATGCTTGAAAAGGCAAGGAAGAACGGGGTAAGGCTTCCGTACAGGGACATAGAGGACGTGAAGAGGGCTTACAGGTTTAAGGACCTTCAGTCCTTCCTGGACCTGTACTACCTGGGGGTCAGCTCCCTTGTGGACGAGCAGGACTTCTTTGACCTTGCTTACGCCTACTTCAAAAGGGCCGCTTCTCAAAACGTCAAAAGGACA
>DAJU01000010.1 GCA_002499005.1 Thaumarchaeota archaeon UBA164 | reverse complement strand
GCTGCTCAAGTCATATCCAGAATAAAAGTCCGCGCAAGCAACGTTTTAATATAAAAGAAGCCCAAATTAAGGGCATGTCAGAACCTGAATTTTCATCGGCGGCGGTTTACAGGATATTCAAGAAAGCAGGCGCTGAAAGGGTAAGCGACGATGCCGTAATGGAGCTTTCAAAGTTTTTTGAGCTATATGGGGAAAGGGTGGCTCAGCAGGCGGCGGCTCTGGCTCAACATGCGGGCAGAAAGACCGTAAAGGCATCCGACGTAAAGCTTGCAATAAAAAACATATTTAACATAGAGGTATAGCAAGGGCAAGCGGCGTTTACTGCTGCTGTCCCTCCTTCTTCTCAGCCTTCTTCTTCTTTGCCATTAGAGGCTCACCCTCCTTAATGTCTTTAAATCCGTTCGAATATTTTAACTTTACTAAACAGGCTATGATTAGCCATATTTAGCATCAATTTGGCTATTTTTGTTCAAACCTCAACCCATTCAGCTTTTATCTCAGAAAGGTCAAGCACCGCCACTCTCCCGGATGTCCTGACGTCAGGAACCCCAAGCGCCCATACCCCTCTGTACATGATATCCACCTCCTTTTGTACGCCTCCCACTATGAATATCCCCGGCACGTTCTCTATGATAAGCCTGTCAACGCTTAAGGGCAAAAGAGGCGCAACGCCAAGGTAAGGCACAATAACTCTGCTTTTAAGCGCCTTTTTAATAGCCACCTCCGGGTTAGCGCTGTTCTTTACATATCCAAGATCGTAGTATAACAGCACGTTTATTCCGCTCAGGTTTATCATTGAAGGGTTGCCAAGGGACCTCAGGTTTGTAACGCCCTCCATGCCCTTTACAAGCCTGTACCCAAGCGGTTTTTGAGGAAGAGCCAGGTTCGTTGCATCGGTCTGGCCCGGAACAATGACCTTAAGGGTCCTCCTTGGAATCTCTTTCAGGAGCTCCCCAAGCGCCGAGTAAGCATCCACAAGCCCCTTTCCCTGCATTACCGCGCCCTTTACGTAGGCCAGGTTCCCCAGGAATATAACTCCGTCAACCCTTAGCTTCTTTATCCCTTCAGCTATTCTTTCATATCCGTTCATCCACGCTCCTATTCCGCTAACAACTGCCAGCTTTGCCCTTACTCTGCGCCACTTTATGTCAGGAAACTCAACGTCTGCGGCCTCAGCAGCCACAGGGCCGTCTTCATAGATCACCTTAATTCCAAGCATTATTCCTGGAACAGCTTCATCATAAACCCTCCTGTCCTTTACCGAAATTCTTGCAGGGCCCTTGCCGTCATCCACCGATATGTAGCCCTCTCCCCTTTCCATTACTATGCCCGAAACCCATCTTTCGCCTGTAAACTTTTTCCCGGTTATCTGAGAAACGGGAACAAATGTTATCCTTTCAGGCCTTTGGCTGAATATCTCCCTCAGCCTTAGAAGCCTGTTGTTAAAGAGCGTGGCCACGTCCTCAAACGAGCCCAGGCTTATTCTGTCGCTAAATGAATATTCGTCGTTCACCACAAGGTTTGTCCTGTCAAACGCCATCTCCGGCTCCTTTAGCTGAAGGTCAGAGATCCTTATTACCGGATCGCCTGCGCTCTTTGCTTTCTTGAGCGATATCGCATCAATCACCTTTGAAGTGAGCTCAGGCTCCTCTTCGACAAGCCTTATTACGTCTGGGTGAATCTGAAACCCTTCCTTTAATGCCATGTATATAAGATCCCTTAACTCGTTTGGCGGCAAACTGTTACAGGTAAAAAATCTTAAATATTTTAGCGTGTTGGCCATTGTGATGAGCGTTAGACTTGCGCTTTACATGCAGGACAAGCATCATCTTGCTGACGAAATAGAATATTCAAAATATGCTGAAGACCACGGGTTTGAGGCCGTCTGGTTTGCGGAATCCAGGCTTGCAAGGGACGCGGTTGTCCCAATGGCCGCGGTTGCTGCAACTACAAAGAGGCTAAAGGTCGCAAGCGGCGTTGTAAACAACTGGACAAGAAACGTGGCGCTTATGGCGGTTACCTTCTCAACGCTTTATGAGCTTGCTCCAAACAGGGTAATCCTGGGGATAGGCGCCTGGTGGGAGCCGCTTGCGTCAAAGGTTGGAGTAAAGAGGGAAAAGCCTCTGAAGGCAATGAGGGAATACGTTACGGTTCTTAAGAAGCTCTTTAACATGGAGAACGTCACCTATCATGGGGAGTTTGTCAACGTCACTGACATAGAGCTTGACATAGTTTATGGGGAGAGGAAACCCAGAAATGTGCCGGTTTACATAGGGGCCACCGGGTTTGAAATGCTTGAGCTGGCTGGGGAAATAGCGGACGGGGTTCTCATGAACTACCTGGTATCGCCTGAGTACAATAAGAAGGCGCTGGAAAGCATAAAGCAGGGCGCCTCAAAGGCCGGCAGGAAGCTTGAGGACATAGACAGGCCGCAGCTTGTGGTTGTCTCTATGGACTATGACGAGGACAAGGCAATAGACAGGGCAAAGACGCTGGTCTCCATGTACCTTGGACAGCAACCTCACATAATGAAGGCAAGCGGAGTTCCTGAGAAGCTCATAGAGGAGGTAAAGGAGGCGCTTGGCGGATGGCCTGCAAAGCCTGGCGGCCTTGAAAGGGCAAAGGAGATAGTGCCAGATTCTATAGTAAAGATGCTGACCGCTACAGGAACGCCAGAACAGGTCAGGAAGAAGGTGCGGGAGTACGTGGATTCAGGAGCCACCTGCCCTGTAATGTACCCGCTGAGCGATGACGTAAAGCTCATGATAAGGGAGATGGCAAAGGGCTATTAATGCTCCTGCCTGCAGTCAACATTAAATTCCTAAATTAATTTTTGGTGTTTTAAAACAAACAAAAAGCTAACTTTAGCAGAAGGCGCGGAAAGCTTATAAAACCTAGCTACAAAAGCTTCACCATGCCTATTGCGGACCCCCAGAAGAGGCAGCTGGCTGTTCAAAGGAGGCTTATGGTAAAGATATGCATGAAGTGTGGCGCAAGGAATCCAATAACAGCCACCAGGTGCAGGAAGTGCGGCAGCACAGCTCTTAGACTTAAGAACAGAGAGCTGGGGGCAAAGAAGTAAAGCGGGCCGGTGGTGTAGCCTGGTTAGCACACCGCCTTGACATGGCGGAGATCCCAGGTTCAAATCCTGGCCGGCCCATCTTTAGCTATGCGCGGATTAGCCTTATGGGGTAAATTCTTCATTGAACTGAAAATAAAGCCAGCAGCTAACGATTTTTAATCAGCGTGACCATCATCTTGGCGGTATTTGTTATGGTTAAAGCTTAAATTTATGCAATTAAAAATAAAAAACGTGTCAAGCGAATATTATCGGTATAACCTGAACTTCAGAAACTTTTTTATGACGCCAGAGAGCCTTTACGAGAACAGGGAAATCGTTTACTTCGACAAAAGGGTCACGTTTAAGGAGTTCTTCAGGGAGACCAGGGCGCTCTGTTCAGGCCTTGCTGGCATAGGGGTAAAGCAGGGCGATGTGGTTGGGGTGATAGACTGGGATACGCTAACTTACATGAAGCTTTACTACGCTATCCCAATGATTGGGGCGGTTATGCACACCGTTAACATAAGGTACCCGCAGGAGCTCATTTACCTAACAATGGCCCACGCAGGCGACAAGTACGTTGTTGTAAGGGACGAATTTGTCCCGGTTCTTGAAAAATACGCCTCAATGTTTGACTTCGTTAAGGGCTGGATAGTGTACTCTGATTCGGGATCGCCTGTTAGCTCAACGCTCAGCCCGCTTTACCAGCTAAGCGATCTGGAAAAGGGAGGCGAATGTGAGCCTCCTGACCTGGATGAAAACACATGGGCAACTGTCTTTTACACATCAGGCACCACAGGGCTTCCAAAGGGCGTTACATTTAAGCAGCGTGACCTTGTGCTTCACACGCTGGCTTTGCTTTCAGTGATGAAGAATGAGCCTCTTTCACTTACAAGCGACGACGTCTTTATGTCCCTGGTTCCAATGTTTCACGTGCACTCATGGGGCATGCCCTACGTTGCCGTGGCTAATGGGAACAAGTACGTGCTGCCGGGGAGATACGACTTCGGGAAGATCCTGGAGCTAATTGAGAGGGAAAGGGTTACGTTTTCAACGATGGTGCCCTCAATACTCTACATGCTTCTAACTCATCCAAAGGCACAGGAGCATGCAGGGGCGCTTAAAGGCCTCAAGGTCATAGTAGGCGGGGCGGCGCTTCCAAAGGGGCTCGCAATGATGGCCAGGGGCTTTGGTATGACTGTTGTTGGAGGATACGGCCTTTCAGAAACGTGCCCTGTGCTTACAATTTCAGTTTTAAACGATTATACAAAGAAGCTAAGCCCTGAGGAACAGCTTGACTACCTCATATCCACGGGCCTCCCCATACCCATGGTTCAGCTTAAAATAGTCGGCCCTGATGGGAAGGAGGTTGCAAGGGACGGCAAGGGCGTGGGCGAAATAGTGGTGAGGACCCCCTGGCTTACTGAAGGGTATTACAAGGACCCGGAAAAGACAAAGGAGCTTTGGGCAAACGGCTGGCTTCACACCGGCGACCTTGCCACAGTTGATAGCTACGGTTACGTCCACATAGTTGACAGGGAGAAGGACGCGGTTAAAAGCGGAGGGGAGTTCATACCAACGCTTGTGCTTGAAAACCTGATAAGCGAGGTAAACGGGGTTGCCGAGGTTGCAGTTGTTGGCAGGCCTGATCCAAAATGGGGCGAAAGGCCTGTCGCGTTTGTGGTAAAGAAGGGCGAGGTAACTGAGGAGGCAATAATAAAGCATCTGGAGGGCTATATATCAGCCGGCAGGATACAGAAGTGGTGGATACCTGACCAGGTAATATTCATAGACTCGATGCCAAGGACAAGCACAAACAAGATAGACAAAAAGGAGCTCAGGGCAAGGCTTCAGGCGTCCTGACCATAAATAAAAAGCTTATATTTTTCTTTTATCAAAAATCATTTGATGTCGTTCATTGATGTTCTTTCAAAGGCAACTTTAGACCTTTCAGCTTCGCCTGAAGCAAAGCGCCTTGCGGGCAAGATATTTGTGCTAAAGCTGGAGGACAAGTCCTACACGCTTCGTTTTTCAAATGATGGAAAGCCGGAAGTTTCAGAAGGGGAGGCCCAGTCCCCCACTTCAACGATAACTTCAACTTCACAGGTAATGCTTGAGATAATACAGGGAAAGCGTGACCCGATACAGGCGTTCTTCACTGGGAAGGTTAAGGTTAGCGGCGATCTGATGGCTGTTCAGCAGCTGGTCAACGCTCTCAAGAAGAGGAGTTAGCTGATTGAAGAAGATAGAAAAAGTTGCGGTCATAGGAGCCGGCGAGATGGGACACGGTATAGGCGAGGTCTTCGCAATAGCTGGCTACCGGGTGTCTTTAATAGACGTTAGCGACGATGCCTTAAGGAAAGCCCTGGACAGAATACAGGAAAGCCTTAACACGCTTTATCAAAAGGGAAGAATAAAGGAGCCAGTTCAGGACGTAATGAACAGGATCTCCACCGCAAAGGCGATAAAGGATGGCGTTAGCGATGCGGGGCTTGTAATAGAGGCCGTTCCTGAAGACTACAAGATAAAGGTGAGCGTCCTGAGCGAGGCGGAAAAATGGGCTCCAGAGGATGCAATACTGGCCACAAACACTTCAAACATGCTTGTGTCTGAGCTCGCTGAGCCGCTTAAGCTTAAGGAAAGGTTCCTGGGGCTTCACTTCTTTAACCCGCCGGTGGTCATGAAACTTGTTGAAGTGATAAGAGGACAGCACACTTCAGACAACGTCTACGAAGTTGCGTATGAGCTTGTCAAGGGACTTGGCAAGGTTCCAGTAAGGGTCAAGGACTCGGTCGGTTTTATTGTCAACAGGATATTGGCCCCGGAGCTTCTGTACCTGTGCATGCTTGTCGATTCAGGAAAGGTTGTGCCTGCTGAGGTTGACACGTTCTTCAGGTCACAGGGGATGCCCATGGGGCTTTACGAGCTAATGGACTTTGTTGGGCTTGACGTGGTTTACGATTCATTGAAGTACTATGCGGAGAAGCTTTCGCCCGAATACGGGAAGTGCAAGAAGATAGAGGAGATGGTCTCCTCAGGGTTACTTGGAAAGAAGAGCGGGAGGGGCTTTTATGAGTGGGAAGGAGGGAAGGCAAAGATACCGCCGGCACAGCCAACTGAGAAGGTATCTCTGCTTGACGTCATGGCAATACAGGTTAACGAGGCGTCAAAGCTTCTCGAGGCTGGCATAGCATCGCCTGACGACATAGAGACGGCCGTAAAGCTTGGCCTTAACCTGCCATTTGGCCCAATAACCGTTGCCAAGTCCGTGCCTGCAAAGGACATAAAGGAAAAGCTTGAGGCAATATCCAGGGAGCTTGGCTGCGCAATATTTGAGCCAACGTCCTCAATAAAGGAGGGGAAACTTAGGGAGCTCATTGAGGGAAGGCCTGTGCAGGAGAAAAAGGAGGTGGCCCAGGGCCCTGTAGTTATGAAAAGGGTCTCTGAAAGAGTTGTCAGGGTTGAGATAAACAGGCCAAAGCTAAACCTGATAAGCCCTCAGGTTGTTGAAGAGCTAGAGCGCGTTGTTGACCAGCTTGCGTCTGACAGGGAAACCTGGGTTGTCATAATAAGCGGCGCCGGCGAGAACTTCTCCGCAGGGGCAGACCTTTCAACTTACTTTTCCGACCAGGTCCAGTTCATGGAGTTTTCAAGAAAAGGCGAGAGGGTGTTCAGGAAGATTACAGAGCTGCCCCAGATAACTATAGCAGAGGTCAAGGGCTACGCCCTTGGCGGCGGATTTGAGCTGGCCCTTGCATGCGACATAAGGGTTGCGTCCCAGGGAAGCACGCTTGGTTTCCCTGAGGTAACGCTTGGGCTTGTCCCAGGCTGGGGAGGCACGCAAAGGCTGCCCAAGCTGGCAGGCATGTCCAGAGCCCTTGACCTTATACTTACTGGCAGGAGGATAAGCGGCGCTGAAGCCTACCAGATGGGCATAGTTAACAGGATAATTGAAGGGGATCCAGACCAGTGGACTGACAGATTTGCGCAGGAGCTTGCAGGAACCGTTGCGCCTGTGGCTGCTAGGCTTGCAAAGCAGCTTGTAAACAAGGCGTCCGAAGTGCCTATGGACATAGGCCTGGACATGGAGTCCACGTCGTTTGGCGTGCTCTTTGGAACGCAGGACCTGAAGGAGGGGGTCTCAAGCCTTCTCCAGAAGAGAAAGCCTCAGTACAAGGGCAGGTGATCTGGATGGCAAGGGACGTTTACATAGTCGACTACCTCAGAACTGCGTTTTCCAGGTCAAGGCCAAAGGAGCCTGAAAGGGACGTATTTAACTCAATAAGGATGGATGAGGCCCTGGGCATGCTCATAAACAAGGTCATTGAAAGAACTGGGGTGGATCCAAAGGAGGTGGGCGATGTCATAACCGGCTGCGCCTTCCAGGTTTCTGAAAACTGGCTTTACGGCGGAAGGCATCCTGTTCTTCTGGCGGGCCTTCCTTATGAAGTTCCATCAATGGGGGTTGACAGGGCCTGTGCTTCGTCAATGACGGCCGCCGGCATAGGCTACATGGAGATAGCCACCGGCAACTCGGAGCTGGTACTTGCTGGAGGGATGGAGCACATGACACATGTTCCAATGGCCGATAACCCTCACGTTACGCCAAACTACAAGCTGCTCCTTATGCCTCAGTACGCAAAGTATCAGATGAACGTGGGCTATGTTATGGGGCTTACAGCTGAAAAGCTTGCGGAAGTGAGCGGAATAGGTAAAGATGAAATGGATGAATGGTCTTACACAAGCCACATGAGAGCTGCAAGGTCGTTAAGCGATGGCTGGTTCAAGGGTGAGATAATGCCTGTTGAAGTTGAATATCAGGGCCAGTCGCTTGTGGTTGACAGGGACCAGAGCATAAGGCCAGACACAACCCTGGATCAGATAAAGAACCTTCCGCCTGCCTTTAAGCCGGGAGGCGTCATAACGGCTGGCAATTCATCGCCTTTAAACGCAGGCGCCTCGCTGTTGTTGCTTGCGTCAGAGGACGCGGTTAAACGGTATGGCCTCAGCCCACTTGCAAAAATAAAGGGCATGGCGTGGGTTGGCGTTGAACCATATATAATGGGGAAGGGGCCAGTTCCTGCAAGCAGGAAGGCGCTTGAAAGGGCAGGGCTAAAGGTCAGCGACATAGACTTCTGGGAGATAAACGAGGCATTTGCAGTTGTAACGCTTTATGCGATAAAGGAGCTTGGGCTTGACCCTGAGAGGGTAAACGTTCATGGAGGCGCGATAGCAATAGGGCATCCCCTTGGCGCAACAGGTGCCAGGATAACCGGGACCCTTGCCAGGACCCTTAAGGAAAAGGGCGGGAAGTACGGGGTTGCAACCCTCTGCGTTGGCGGCGGCCAGGGCTACGCGATTGTTCTGGAGTCGGTGTAGCGGCATGTCATTTGAGCTTCCCGAACAGTATGAGGAGCATCGGAAAAGGGCCAGGGAGTTCGCGCTGAAGAACTTCACGGAGGAGCTATCTCTTAAATACGATGAAACTGAGGGGTATCCAGACGAAATAAGGAGGGCCGTGTTTGAGGGGGGCTTTGTAAGCTTTGAGGACCCGTGGAAGACGCTGATATCGATGGAGGAGTTCTGCAGAGTTGATCCTGGGCTTGGGCTTTCAGCAATAGCCGCGGCCTTTGGGTCAGAGCTGCTTCTCCTTTATGGCACAGAGGAGCAGAGAAAAAAGTATCTTGAACCAACGCTCAGAGGTGAAAGGATAAGCGCGCTTGCAGTTACGGAGCCTGTGGCCGGGAGCGATGTTGCGGGGATAGCGTCAACGCTGAGCAAGACAGACGGCGGCTTCTTGCTCAACGGCCATAAGATGTTCATAACGAACGGCTCCGTTGCAAGTCATTACTATGTGCTTGCTAGGTCATCTCCGCCTCCTTCTTTTGAGAAAAGACACCACGGGATGAGCGTGGTGATTGTTGAAAGAGGATGGGAGGGGCTAAAGGCATTTAAGCTGAAGGGAAAGCTTGGCATGAGGGCCACCGATACAGCAGAGCTTGTGTTTGAGAACATAAAGGTACCACAGGAGAACCTAGTTGGAGAGGAGGGCAAGGGATTTTACTACATAATGACGTTCTTCAACATAAGCAGGGCGTATGTGGCGGCGCAGGCTGTAGGCATAGCTCAGGGCTTCCTGGACGTGCTTGGGGAGGCGCTTAAGGGGAAGGCGAACGTTGGTGAATGGGAGCAGTTCGTCCTTGCTGAGGCCGCCACAAAGGTTGAGGCTGCCAGACAGCTTACCTACAGGGCCGCGTCGCTTATATTTCAGTTCAGGCCTGACCCAGCGCTGACAAGCATGGCAAAGTACTACTCAGCTGAGGTTGCAAACGAAGTGGCTGAGGCCGCGATGCTGGCTGTTGGCGAGGACGCAATAAAAGGCGCTGTGGAAAAGCTGTACAGGGACGCCAAAATAACTGAAATATGGGAGGGGACAAGTGAAATAGAAAAGCTTGTCATATACAGACAGCTGATGAAGAGGTTGAGCGGACAATGAGCGAGGAGGAGCTTGTAAGGCAGGTGGTTAGCGAGTTCTGTGAAAAGGAGATAGAGGGCTCCTGGCTAAAAATAGAAAGGGAGGGGCTTGACCGGCAGCTAATTTCAAAGCTTTCTCAGACAGGATTTCTTGGCGCCATCGTGCCGCCTGAGCTTGGCGGCGCAGGGATGAGCGAAAAGCAGTACATGGTCGTGCTGGAGGTCCTTGCGGAGCATTCCCCATCAGTCTCATTTTACGTGTTCCTGCAGAACTCGCTTGTGGCCTCGCCGCTGATGAGCTCCAGCGGCAACGAGGAGTTGCTAAAGGAAATAGCTTCAGGCGAGATAAGAGGAACAATGATCCACGATGGGTTCAGGATGGCAAAAAAGAACTCAATCTCCATTAACGGCGGATTAAAAGGGGACGCCAAGCTTGTTCCTCTTCCTGACGCGGAGGTTAAGCTTGTAAGCCTTAACGGCCTTTACCTGGTCAGGGGAGGAACGGTTAAGAGAACATACAGGGTTCTCGGCTTCAAGGGCATTGCGTTTGGAGACATAGAATTTAACGGGGAAAAGGCTGTTATGATTTCAGACGAAAAAGCGGAGTCCGTGTTCTTAAAGGCCTCAGGGCCCGTTGCGGCAATGGCCATTGGCATGGCAAGGAGAAGCATAAACATGGCCATTGAATATTCAAAGCAGAGGGAGGCTTTTGGCAAGAAGCTGTTTGAGTTCCAGCCTATTTCTTTCTACCTGCTGTCCCTTAAAGAACAGCTTGAGGCCTATGAGTCCTATGTTTATGGGGCCGCGGACAAGCTCAGGGCAAAGGCACTTGCGCTTGACCTTGCAAGAAGAGCCGCTAGGGTATCACTGCAGGTCCATGGTGGCTACGGCTATCTTGAGGATTCGGGCGTAGAAAGATTCTACAGGGACTCAATGGCGTTGTCCCTTATTTCAGGGCTTAGGTTAAACGAAATGATAGAAGCATCAAGGGGAATTCTCGGGCCTGGTTCTGCTACGGTTTAACACCTTCAAAAAGAAAATACGTGCCCTTGCAAAAAGCAGCCAAATCACCTTTTCCGTCTTTTACCTCAACTATAACATACGCGAGGCTTTTTCCCGCCTTCAGGACTTTCCCGTGCGCAACTGCCGGGCCCTCGGTTATGGGCCTCATATATGTGATCTCAAGGTCAACGGTAACTTCATTTCTGTCCATATAATGTGAAAGAACAGCGCAGCCGCCAGCGGCGTCAGCAAGCGTCGCTATGGCGCCTCCATTCATCATTCCTCCGAATCTAGTGAGCTCCTGTCTGAGCTCTGCTTCAACCTCGCACTCCCCCTTTTTTATGCTCCTTACCTTTATTCCAACATGTTTCAGGAACGGATCCTGCTCAAGTAGATTCTTAAGTTCATCATAGCTCATGCGTTATACTCAGCACCGCGCATTAAAAAGCGTTAGCATCGGTTCACGTATAATAATTTCGAAAAGCTTTGCGCTCTTGTTTTCGAAATAGTTACTCGTTTTGCCGTTTGCGACGTTCACAAGCGCAAGATTTATTAAGAGGTTACTATTATATTATTATTGCACAAATGTTCATTCAAGTGCTCAATCCATTTCATAATATGGGGCTCACTTTACTTGTATCTCTAATACCAATAATACTGATATTTGTCTTGCTGGCAGGGCTTAGGGTAAGCGCTTGGAAGACAGGCCTTATAGCTTCGATAGTAACTTACTTCCTTGGACTGCTATGGGGCGCTCCACCAAAGAGCTTGTTTTTGGCATACCTGTATGGAGCCGCAACTGGTTTCTGGGCAATAGACTGGATAGTTATCTGGGGCCTTGTCATACTTGAGACGATGGTGGCCACGGGGGCGATGGAAAGGTTCAAGGAATGGCTAATACATTCCGCCACCGCGGACATAAGGGTACAGGCTGTGCTGATAGCATGGTCCTTTGGCGCGTTGCTTGAAGGGCTTGTTGGGTTTGGTTATCCGTGGGCCTTTGTCGCCCCAATACTAATGGGCCTGGGCCTTGCTGACCTTGATGCTATAAGGGTTGCTGCCCTTGCCAACAACGCGCCAGTGTCCTACGGTGCGCTCGGCGTGCCAGTAATAACACTGGCCGCTGTAACAGGGCTACCGCTTATGGGCGTTTCCGCAAGCGTAGGAAGGATAGTTGCGTTGCTTGCGCTTCTGCCTCCGTGGGTTTTGATTTACCTAACTGCTGGTAAAGAGGGAGTAAAGGAGGCATGGCCGCTGGCGCTGGTTGGCTCGTTTGGATATATACTAGGACAGTTCCCTGTATCAAACTTTGTGGGGCCTTACCTGCCTGACATAGCCGGCTCACTTGTTTCATTCATAATTCTGTTGCTGTTCATTAGGATCTGGAAGCCGAAGCACATACGCGGACCCGGCGGCAAGATAAGGGAAGGCGTTGAGTTCATGGCAAGCGGAAGGAGCTTCACAGCAGGGGAGGTCCTAGAGCTTTTCGCACCATTCATAGTGCTGATAATAGTTGTTGTCCTTGGGACGGGGCCCTGGTCTCCTTTACCGGCATATAAGCCGTTTGTGCCAGCTGTTAAAGCGATTTCATCCATAACCCATAAGGCATTTGATGTGGCCTTCGTGTTCAGCCCGTTTGTGGGAGGCACTTTCATAATGATATCTTGGTTTATAATACTTGCAGTGCTCAGGCCAACTGGGGCTCAGCTGTCACAGGCTTTCAGAAAGGCAGGCCACGAGCTCTGGGGCGCCGTGCTAACCGGCATATTTATGGTGGCGCTGGCTGACACGTTCAACTACTCAGGCATGGCGGGCTCGCTGGCCTACGGCTTCTCAAAAGCAGGCTACTTCTTTATACTTCTCGCGCCATTGCTGGGCTGGATAGGCGTTGCGCTTTCAGGTAGCAACACTTCAACAAACGCGCTCTTCGGCTACCTCCAGTATTCAGTTGGCATACTGCTGGGCTTCCCGCCTTATCTGTTGCCATCGCTTAACTCTGTAGGCGCGGAAATAGGAAAGCCTGTTGCGCCGCAGACTGCAAGCGTTGGCGTCTCGACATCCAGATACCTGAGGGACGAGGGCCCGGTAATAAGGCACAACATGGGCTGGACGCTTATTATGTTGCTGTACCTTATAGTAATAGGCCTGATATACCTGTTCGTGCTACCACAGGCAATGTACTATTAATAGCTTCCATTTAAACTACATCATTTTTATAGTTGTATCTGTTCTTATTTGAGTTCTAAACCTTTATATTTAATTAGGGGCATTAGTTGTACGTGGCGCTGAATATCTTGGTCTTCTTAAAGGCAATACCTGAGGACGTCAAGGAGGACCCAAGGACTCATGGCCCAACCGTTGAAGGCGTTAAGCTCAAGATGGATGACATAAGCAGGAACGCCGTTGAGGAGGCTATAAGGCTCAAGGAAAAGCATGGCGGAAGGGCAACAGGAATAACTTTCGGGTCAGACGCCGCAACGCTTGTAATGAAGGAGGCGCTTGCAATGGGTCTGGACGAAGGGGTTCTAATAAAGGGCTATGCGGGCAATAACCCAAGCCTGACAGCGTCAGTCCTTGCGGAGAGGGTTTCAAGGATGCAGTGGGATCTTCTTATGTTTGGCTTTTCATCTGCAGACAGCTACACCGCGCAGGTTCCTCCAATGGTTTCGTACATGCTTAAAAGGCCTCTTATAGGCAATGCCGTAAGCCTTAGAGTTGAGGGGAAAACCGTAAAAGGCGTTTCTTCATACGAGGACTATAACGTTGCATATGAGGCGGAGATGCCCGCCGTGATCTCAGTTGCGCAGGAAATAAACACGCCTAGAATACCAACCCTGTTACAGATAATGGCCGCTTCCAAAAAGCCCCTTTCAGTTGAACAGGCTCAGGCTCAGTCGGCCAGGACCTTGCAGGTGCTAGGCCACACGTTTCCCATGAGTCAGAGAAAAAGGATAATTTTTGAGGACACAAACAAAGGTGTTGAGGAGGTTGCCGCTGTTCTAAGGCAGGTGCTTGGAAAATGAAAGGGCTTATATACTCTGAAAGCGCGCAGAGGGCAAAGGAGCTGATGTCATTTCTGAAAGATCAAATGGAGCTTGACCTTGCGTTGCCTGAAGCGGAGGCCGTGCAGGCGTCATCTAATGGCGCTTCTAGGGTTTACGCAATTTACGGTGACGTTTACGAGCCGTTTGCTGTTGCCTCTGCCGTTGTTTCTGTTTTTGACGGCCACGACTACCTTTTTGTTCCTGCAACAAACTTTGGCAGACAGGTGGCTCCCATAGCTGCCCAGTTAATTAAGGCCGAAATGGAATCGGAGATATTTTACTTCAGGCCTGAACAGGATGGAGCCATCGTCAGGAGGTACTTCTACGGTGGAAAGACGCTCCTTGAAGAAAAGACAGGGGCAAAGGTGTTCACAGTGATGACAGGGCTTGCGCAGCCCGCACAGCAGGGCTCTCCGTCAGAGGTAATAAGGGTTGAAGCAAAGGGCGGGCTTTCAAGGGTTCTGCAGATAAGCGGGAAGCAAAAGGCGTCAGCGGACATAACAAAGGCTGACATAATAGTTTCTGTTGGAAGAGGGCTTGGGAAGAAGGAGGGGCTTGAGCTGGTCAGGCAACTGGCGTCTGTTCTTGGCGCAGAGGTTGCAGGAAGCAGGCCTGTGTGCTCAGACCTTCACTGGCTTGACGAGGACAGGCAGGTCGGGCTTACTGGCAAGAGGGTCAGGCCAAGGGTCTACGTGGCCCTGGGAATCTCTGGTCAGATACAGCACATAGTAGGGATGAGGGATTCAAAGGTAGTAATCGCGGTAAACAAGGACAAGACGGCGCCTATATTTCAGGAGTGTGACTATGGGATAGTAGGGGACATATACGAGGTTGTTCCAAAGCTAATAGAAAAGCTGAAATAAAATGATTCTTTCTGCGCTTGTTTACCCGGAGTATTATGGGCTTCCATTGCCCATAACGGCTGTAGCAGTTTACACTTCAGCAATAGCTTCAGTTATAATCTTCCTGGTTGCCCTTAGAGGCAAAGTAAAGCCATATGGTGTTGGCATTTGGGGCTTTTTGCTGTCGCTGTTAAGGGGGTACAGGCGCTGGCCCGGATATATCTACGACATAGCTCTGCACCGGAGGCTTTTAAGGACCAGGGGAAGACATGGCGTAGGACACGCCTTAATGATCTACGGCCTCATCCTTTCCTTTATAGGAACAATGCTTGTCGCGCTTAACCAGTACCTGGGGATAATCTTTGGCTACAGGCCTTACTCAGGCCAGCTGTTTCTGGACTATTCGTTTGTCATGGATTTAACGTCTTGGATTCTTTTTGTTGGCTCTGCTGTGGGCGCACTATCTCTGCTTTCCAGGCTAAAGAACTACAGGTTGAATGAAGCGGCCAGCTACTTGATTTACCTGTTAGGGTTCATGTTTCTTTCGGTAAGCGGCGCGGTAATAGAGGACTACCGGGTTTATGCTCTTGGCCTTACAGGCTACCTGGGGTACTTTCCAAACGCAGAGCTTCTTGGCAGGATTAGCCTGTCGACCCAGGCGTATGTTGCTATTTATTACTTACACTTCCTTACCGCGTTTGCTCTTATAGCGATAATGCCATATACGGAGGTTGCTCATTCCTATCTGAATCTTTTAAACTACTCAACCAGGGAAAGGGCGTCAGGAGAGCTGAGCAAGCCCTTTGACCTAAAAAGCGTGATGCAGAGCGGCAACTATGAAGTTAAGGTAGGGTTAAAGAGCTATAAGGACCTTGACTGGGCAGGGGCCCTTAATCCTCAGGCATGTGTTGGTTGCAACAGATGCGAAGAAGTATGCCCGGCAACTGCTGCCGGGAGAGAGCTGTCGCCAACAAGGCTGGCGCTAAAGCTCAAACGGGGGATATCCAGCCTCTCAGATGACCTCTTTCAGACAATATCTGAAGAGGAGATATGGGGGTGCACAACGTGCGGTGCATGCATGCACGCATGCCCAGTCTACGTAAGGCATGTTGACTATATAGTGGACTTCAGGAGAAGCCTTACGTTTGGCATGAAGCTTGACTCAAAAAAGTCAGGGCTTCTTATGAATTTAAACCAGTACGGAAATTCGGTTGGCATTCAGAATCAGGGCAGAAACGCATGGATAACAAATGAGTTTGGGGTTCCACGCGCATCTGAATCATCTGGGTTCAAGTACCTGCTCTGGGTTGGCTGCATGAACAGCTTTGATGAAAGGGCAAAGGGATCCGTCAGGTCATTCCTGGAGTTGCTGAAGGACTCGGGGGAGCTTGGCGAATACGCTATACTTGGAGATGAGGAGACTGACTGTGGGGATCCGGCCCGTAGGCTTGGGGAGGAGAGCCTCTTTCAGAACTTCGCATTAAATAACATAGAGCTTTTCAAAAAATACAACGTAAAGAACATAGTTGTTATGTGTCCTCACGGCTACAACACATTCAAAAACGAATACAAGGACATTGACAAATGGATGGAAGGCGTTAACGTGTATCACTACGCGGAAATAATAGATAGGCTCGTTAAGGAGGGCAGGGTTTCGGTGGAAAAAACAAATGAAGCCGTTACGATTCATGACCCATGCTACCTCGCCAGGCACAACTCAGTTGTTAATCCTCAGAGAGAGCTGATAAATGCGGCAGCAAGGCTTGTTGAGCCAGAAAGGCATGGAAGAGACACGTTTTGTTGTGGAGCCGGGGGTGCCAACTACTGGTATGAAGTAAACGAAAAAAGCAGAATAAGCCACATAAGGGCAAAGCAGCTTTACGACACGGGCGCAGGCAAGGCCATAACTCTTTGCCCGTTCTGCAACGCAATGCTCAACGATGCTTCAACGGTTGCCCTTAATGGAAAGCTTGAGGTAATAGACATAGCATCATATTTGGCGATGTCAAGAAAGAAAGGAAGCGATATCATCGGTCAACCGAAATAAACAGACGAAGCTAACTGCAAATAAATAATAAAACAGAAGTAGCCCGGGGCGGATTCGAACCGCCGTCGCCGGGTTTCCCCTCATTTGGATCCAGAGCCCGGAATCCTTGGCCCCTAGACGACCGGGCTTCATATATCGGTTGCTTTTCTCTTTAAAAAGTGTTTCTTCTGTTTTGCCCTCAATAAAGGAAACGCTTAAACGCGATAGCCTATAACCCTTAAGCATTAAATGAAGGCGCTGCTGTTAGACGCTCAGGAGTTCAGCTACACCCCAGTAGATAAGGAAATAGACGCAGCGGACGAAGCTGAAAAGGGCAAAAGCAAGGAGTACAGGGACGTGCTTGTGGCGTTTGTTGCCATAGAAAAGGGGGACTCGGAATCCTTTTTTGGCGACGTCGTTTCTGACATTAAGGAACACCTTGCTGCAATAGGAGACAGAAAGGTGCTGCTTTACCCATACGCTCACCTAAGCGAAGACCTGGCTCCTTCAGGCGAAGCAAAAAAGCTTTACGGGGCTCTTTTTGAGGCGCTTTTAAATGCCGGGCTAAACGTCGAAAAGGCCCCATTTGGATGGACAAAGAGCTTTGAAATACGCATAAGGGGCCATCCGCTCGCAGAGACTTTAAAGACATACAAGGGAAAGAGAAGGGCGGCATACACCCCAAAGGAAAAGTTCTACAGGTTCTTTGTAATAGATGAAAACGGGGACGAACACGAAGTTACTCCTTCAAACATAAACGAAGTGAAGCCGCTTCAAGAAAACGACGCGCTCAGGACGTTCGTTATAAACGAGCTTATAGGCAAAAAGGAGCATCACGAAGAACCAGCTCATATAAAATATATGAAAAAGCTTGAGCTTGTGGACTACTGCCCTGAAAGCGATGTGGGCCACCTCAAGTGGTATCCAAATGGGGTTGTAATAAGGGACCTCATACTTGACTATGCAGAAAGCATAGCCCTGAGCTGGGGCGCCATAAAGATGCAGAACCCGCTGATATACAGGACGGACGTTGAGGCTATCTCCATGCTCCAAGGGGAGTTTCACGAAAGGGATTACAAGATAGAGGGAGAAAACATGGTCCTGAGGTTCGCTAGCGATCCCGGGGCGTTTCCGTTTGTCCAGAAGGTGAGCCTCAGCTACAGGCAGATGCCGTTTAAGGTTTATGAAGAGGCCCAGTGTTTCAGGAAGGAACAGAGCGGGGAGGTCGTGGGCCTCATGAGGGTCAGGTCATTTCTGATGACAGACCATCACGCGTTTTGCGCAAGTGAGGAACAGGCCAGGCAGGAGTTCAGGAGGCTTACAACACTGTTTAAGGAGCTGATGGACAGCATAATATCTCCGAATCACTGGGTTCTTGGCTTTGAGATAGTAGACGAATATTATGAAAGGTATAAGGGCATGTTCAAAGAGCTGCTCAGGGAGATAAAGAAGCCCGCGTTCTTCAAGCTGATGAACAGGATGACGCACTACTACGCCTTTAAGAACGAGTTTCAGGCGATATTCCCCGACGGCAGCAACCTTCAGATTTCGACTGTTCAGTGGGATGTAAAGAACGGCGAGAGGTTTGACATAGCCTTTACCGATGAAAACGGCGAAAGGAAACACGTGCCGTTCATCATACACGCGTCAAGCTTTGGCTCCATAGAAAGGGCCCTGGCGTCGTTGCTTGAATCAGCCGCCTGGGATGAAAAGAGCGGAAAGGTGCCGCTCCTGCCGTTCTGGCTTTCGCCTGAGCAGGTTCGTGTAATACCAGTATCCGAAAGGGCTCTCAAGTACGCTGAGTCGGTTGCCGATCAGCTTGAATCTGCAGGGTACAGGGTTGGCATAGATGACAGGGACATGACGCTCTCAAAGAAGGTGGCTGAAGCAAAGAGCCACTGGGTTCCGGTTCTTGCAGTGGTTGGCGAGAAGGAGGCCGAGCACGGAACCGCTAACGTGGTTAACAGGATAGGGGCCGTCATAGGAAAGGAGCCATCCACAGAGATGCGGATTGACGAGCTCAAGTCACTTCTGAGCTCGCTTCAGGGAGATAAGCCAAAGAGGCGCATGTACGTAAGCAAATACATTTCAAGAAGACCCAAGTTTTACTGACGCAAGAGCTCATTTTACATTAATTTACGGCAAATTTTATGGCCTCTATAATTTAAATGCTTCTTCAACAAGAAGCTCAAAGTAAACCACGGGGACGCTGAGCTTGAAGCCCTCAAGCACCGCCGGGTGAATCTCTCCTACCTCTCCAACCGCGTGTCCTTTAATTAGCACTTCAGCAGCTCTAGCCGCATAGGGCCTGACGGTCTCCCCATAAGATGGGAGCTCCCCCCTGATTAGCCTGAACAGCTGATCAAGCGGGGACCTTATATCGGTTATTGTAGCTCTGTCCTTCTGCATCAGCGCACAAAGCCTTCTCTCCTCCTTTGGCCCTTGAGCAAAAGCCCTTCCGACCTCAAAGAGCATATGAGGCATTGGCTCGTCCTGATTTATCGAAAGTGCTTCAAGGCATCCCGGCAGCAGCATGTCCCTCAGCGATTCATGCTCGGAGCTGCGGGTAAAGCTTACCGAATAAACGTCAGGATTCCTCTTCCCAGCCATCGACAGCACGTCCTTGGATGTAAGCGAGTAGCTGTAAGTTTCAGTAAATCCAAGGCCAACCATCGCGTCCCTTATTTCATCCTCAACCATGGCCCATCGGGCTGGGGATCCGATCCTTATGTTCATTGAAGTGTCAGGGCGTATGTTGAACAGCCCGTATCCTATCATGGCCTCCTCAACAAGGTCCACCGGATGCATTATGTCTGGCCGGTAAGGCGGAACGCTTACGTATATTTCAAGCCCCTCAGCCTTTGCGTCAAGCCTGCTTTTTCTTATTGCAAGGACAGCCTCCTCAGGCTTCAATTCAATCCCTAGAAGCTTGGATATCTGATCTGTGGTTATCCGCATAACCCTTTCACCTAGCTCTGGGTATTCAGCCGTTTTCCCGTCAGGGTATTTTATGATGCCCTTTATTACCTTGGCCTTCATCTCCCAGAGGGTCTCGGCTATAACTGAGGCCGCAACCCCAACGGACTTCAGGTCGGTGCCCGTTATGTCAATGAAAAGCCCCTGAGTCCCAGGCATAAGCCTTGTCTGATCGCAGTTTATTATTGGCGGTATTGAAAGAGTCAAGCCCGCGGAGTCCACAAGCGCAGGATATGGCCCTTTGCCAACCAGCTGGCCATAAACCCTTCCTTGTTCTGTCCTTTCAAGCACTTCAGCAACGCTCATTTCAGCGTCTGAGTTAAGCGGGAGAAACACATGTTCTGAGCCCACAGCCCTGTACGTTATTGGGGGTCTGACGGCATCAAGCCGGTGAAGGCCTATTGCGACCTTTCTTCTGTCTCTTCCAACTCCATGATGTAGATCCTCCTGCATCGAGATAAGCTGCCTTATCTCTTCTTCATCCAAAGAAAGGCCATTAACAGCAAAGGCCGCTATGTACGGCCTTACAGGTATAACCGAAGGGTCAACGAATACTTCAACTGATCCATCTTCAAGGGAACGGGCAGGAGCGCCAAGCTCATCGCCAAACAGCCCCTTAAGGGCCTTTACAATGCCAACGTCTGTTGAAAAATCAGGCCTATTTGGCGAGTATTCGACCCTCACGTAATCGTCAGCCAGCTCCTCTATATCAAGCCCTATGTAGGGGAGCATGCTGATTATCTCATTATAATCCCGGTTTGGGTAAAGCCTTTCAAGCCTGCTTTTAAGTATCTTTATTACCGGCATCGCATCTGTATGTTAGTTTTATGCCTTTAAGCTTACCGCGAACTGGGCTAACGGCTTTATCTAAATGAGCGCATATGAAAACATAAAAAATATCCAGAAGTGGTTATTTTTGCTGAGCCTGCTGAGGTCTCGGCGGCAGGTATATTTTATTGCCTATTATTGCGTTGCTGGGTATGAGCACCTTGGTGCCGTCATCCTTTATTATTCACAACTGCGTGAGCAGGAAGCCTCACCATTTATGGCGGGTATGAATGCCCGCAAAATGTTTATTTTATAAAAAGCAGAAATTAACCTATGCTAAGGGCTTCAGAGCGAGCTGTCCGCGAGGGCAGTTCCATCGAGGAGGCAATCGTGACCCTTAGCATGAAGATTGGCTCCCCGGCTCTGGATCCCCTAGCAGATCGCTACATGGAAGCGAAAAGGCATGTCTTGCAGTGGTTATATGAGCACAAGACCACTTCCATAAAAGAGGTCCATAACGCGCTGTACAGGATGCTGAGAGAAAAATACCAGCTGCCATCAAAGCTGACACAGGATTGTTATCGTGATGCTATTGCGGTATACAAGGGCTGGCTAAAGAGCCCTAAGCGAGGAAGATTTCCAATCTTAAAGAACGTGTCATTGTGGCTAACGCCAAAGGCAAGCTATACTGTTAATTTTAATGCGATGACAGCCAGGATTCTGGGGCAGGAAGTGAAGATCATCGGCTATCCCCGCAACCTCATAAAGTATAAAGACTTCCAGGTGAAGGAAGCAAGGCTTGTTAAGAGAGAGGACCGCTGGTATCTCAACGTAACGATGAAGAAACAGATCCTGATCGAAAAGGAAGTAAAGGGCATCGTAGCCGTAGACATAAACATGGATCTTATCACGTTAGGAAATAACAAGCAAGTTATTGAAGTTCCAACGCGCCTTGACGATGCTGCTCATTTCAAAAAGTTAGCAGCAAATCTACAAAAGAAACATCCACGCAGATGGAAAGAGAACAGAAGGATCCTCAACAGAACCAAGGGCTTTCATAAAAAGGCCAGGAACATTGTACAAGACTTTGCCAGAAAAGCCGGGAAGCAGGTGGTCGAGGAGGCAAAAAGGCTAAACGCCGACTACATTGTGCTTGAGGATCTTAACAGGATGATCACACGCGTTAAAAACCTGAAGAAGGGCTATAGAGATAGGCTGTACCTGATGCAGTATAAACGTGTTCAATACTGGATCGAATGGCAAGCTAAGAAAAATGGACTGAACGTGGTCTACGTTAACCCGGCATACAGCTCAACAACCTGCCCTCACTGTGGAGCTAAAATGGCTGAAAGCGGTTATCGCACGCTTAAATGCGAGAGGTGCGGTTATGAGGATAATCGCGATCATATAGCAGTGTTTAACCTTTATGGGAGGGGGTCTCTGACCCTCTCGACTGCCCCTCAGATGAGAGATGTAGCTCCGAATCAATGGGGGGAACCCTCGTCCTTTTAGGGCGGGGAGGAAGTCAGCGTGAAAAGGATGCCCACGTCCTCAACGGTTCCTGTATCTCCCTGTATTGTAACGTAGTCGTTGATTTTAAACGGCCTTGTAATGAGCAGGAAAAGGCCAGCAACTGACTGACCAAGAACCTGCTGTGTTCCAAAGCCTATAACTATTCCTAGGAAGCCACCAACTGATACTCCTGCAAGCCCTCCACCCACCTGCCCGGCT
Organism: Thaumarchaeota archaeon UBA164; assembly: GCA_002499005.1. Lineage (GTDB taxonomy): Archaea > Thermoproteota > Nitrososphaeria > Conexivisphaerales > UBA164 > UBA164. The sequence goes on along the minus strand of DAJU01000010.1, from coordinate 250,259 downwards.
ATTACGGTAATTAGCGCGCCTATCCCTATCATCATGAACACATTACGGAAGGCTCTGGCAACATCGTGGGCGTATTTAAGCCGCATTGAATAGTAGATCACATCAGCAAATGCAAACACTATGAGTATTCCAAGGAGAAGGGTTATTCCTATGTTGACATATGTATAGTACATTGCTGCCGCTATTCCTATAGATGGCAGCAGTTTGAAGAATATATAAGCGAAAGCTGCTGAGAGCACAAACAGGACAACGATCAGCGCAACTAGCTTGGTTATGGATCTTACATAGTTCTTTCTAATCGTGGCTAAGTCCATGTTTTGCTGCGAAGTCATCAAGAACAATTGGCAATAATTGTTTATAAATTTTAAGCAAACGGATTGAAGCAATCAGCTTTAAGTTCAAATATAATAAATAATATAATTACATGTTATCAGCAAATTATCAGTTAAGTGCGCGCGGCCCAGTTTTGTTCCAAAACGAAAAGCCTGGCCGTTGACAGCAAGAGCTAATGTAAATAAGTCTGAACGCGGAGTTAGTACGGTTTATCAAAATGCGCTATTACAGCAAATAAAATGCAGGGGATAAAGGGCCCAGGGATAGCCTTAATGGCTTACAAGTTTAGGCGGTGAAACCGTCTTGCGTTGGTTGCCCTTCAAGTTGCCGCAGTGGCGCCGAGCTTTGTGTGTGCATTAACGCTTTAAATACAGCAATAAAAGGCCTTGAATAAATGCTAACTTGATGTCCTCCAACGAGACTGTCGGTGTATTGCTGAAAAATTTATCAGAATTCCGCACATGATGGCGCGCGTCCTTTTAATAAAGCAATAAACCTTCAGCTCAAGCCGAGACAACTCGTCTTTTGATAAAACCAAGAAGCGCATCAAGATCTTCCGGCATTCTAACCACATCAACGCCATCCGCGTGTTTAACGCCATTCATAGAGTAGCTTACTAGCAAATCCACGTGCCCTGACTTAGCGGTCTGCCTGAGCGCTGATCCTTCATCGTTCATGTGTGGAACCTTTATCGCTTTCCTTAGCATGTCCTGTTCTTCCTTAAACCCTATCAACAAAAAGGTATTCAAAGCCCTCGTTCTCAAGCTGGGCAAAAAGCCTTAGCCGCGCTATCATTTTGTGTTCCCTGCTTTACGGCGTTTTTCTATAACATATGCAACAGCAACGCCAACAAAGTAAAGGCCTGAGAGTATAAGCCCTATGGTTGTCTCTATTACGCCTCCTGTAGTGCCAGGCGATATTATCCAGGCTATTATGAAAGCCCCAAGGACGCCCCACCGCCAGCCGCTCTTCCAGGTCTTTGCGGCTACAACGCCAAGATATGTGAGCATGCTCATGACAAGCGGGTACTCAAATGCAACACCGGTAACCATGGTAAGGGAAACAACGGTGTTTATGAACGCTTTTAGGCTTATCGTGGGCTCAACGCCAAGCGCTCTGGTGTAAATGAGCACAAACTTCATCATAAAGGGCACTATTATGACATACGCAAATGCCGAGCCTGCAGCAAAAAGCCCAAACGCAGGGCCCACGATGTACTTGATGAGCTTTTTCTCATGCCTGTACAGCCCAGGAGCCACAAAGCCCCACACTTCCCATACAAGTAGCGGCATAACAATAAAAAGTGAAAGGAAAAACGAAACATAAAACGACGCAAAGAGGGGATCAAACGGGTTTATGTTGATCAGGACAAGGCCCTTTGGCAGCTCATTGTATATGAATGCCCGGATTGCATAATCTGAAATGCTGTTATAAATGCTGGGATAAGGAACCGGAACGGTGTAGCCATATATTCTTTCCAGCTTAAATCCAAAAGCAAAGAAAAAGAAGAACGCCACTGCAAGCGCAACTAAAATGGTCCTTGCCCTGTGGAGGAGCTCGTTGATGTGCGATAAAAGCGGCCTCTTTTCCTCCTCCTCATTTAGCTCCATTTTCCCTCCTCAGCCTTTCTAGCTCCTCTTGGAGCTCCTTAACCTGCATCTCAAGCTCCCTTATCCGTGCCTCATCGGCTGTCCTCTGGGCCGCGTAAGATGGCCTTGAGTACTGCTTTGGAGGCTCTTCAATGTTCATGTCAACTTCGCTAAGCTCCCTGTTTAGCTCCTTCCTGAAGTCCGTTTCAGCCCTCTTCATCTGTTGCCAGTACCTGCCTATGTTCCTTATTGCACCTGATAGGTCCTTTTCACCGCCAAGAAGCAGAATAGCCGCGACTATAAGAATAAGGGTGTCGGTGAGGCTCCCTATCAATTCCCTCCGTTCTGCTTTTCCTTCTTAAGCTCCTCTAGCTGCTTCTGAAGGTCTGCTATCTGCTTTTCAAGTTGCGCTTCCTTGTCGTCCTGCTTTGGCTGCGCGGACGCCTGCTGTTGTGTCATCTTCTGAAGCTCCATCTCCGACTCAATCTCGCCCTTCTTGAACTCGCCCTTTGCCCTCCCCATGGCTCTGAATATCTCCGGTATCTTGCTCGAGCCGGCAAAGAGCACAACCGCAACTATGATTATAATTATTATGTCAGTGGCGCTCCCTATCACATTATATCACTTGGGCTGAAGATAGCACGCAAGCTATTAAGTGTTGCGGCCAATACAGTGGCTCTTTTAACTTAAGACCAATTTAAGAGGCCCCTTACCCCAATTCATGAGCAACTCAAAATCAGGGCAAAATCCCCATGCTCCTTATGCTGCACGCAATGTTATCTGTATGCCGTTCCCTCGGCCTCAGGAAGGCCTCAAGCCTGCTGTCTCAAGTGGTAAAGAGGCCCTACGTTGCGATAATAAATACAGAGGCGCGGCAACATGCTTTGAATTGCTCCAAGGCCTGCCAGGAAAGACGTGAAGGCGCTCTTCGTTGATGGGGCCTTGTATAGCTTAGAAGTGGCAAGGCTGCCATATGGGTTGCCTGTGGCCCAAAGATAAAGGCCGTGCATGAGTTCCATGTGAGCAGGGAGCCAAACTCGGCTGACGTCTGCCGCTGGCTTGGGCTGGGCCACATAGTGTACGGCTTTTACGAGAAAAAGGCCATAATTGAGAGAATAATGGAGCACATTAGGAGTTGGCCTGGGGCCTTTATACTCATGCTCAACGCCTTTGACCCTGGAGGCGTTTATGTTGAGCCGACGCTGGCCGCATATGTCATTTAGGGCTCGCTCATGGAGGTGAGCTCAAGTTAACCGTATGTGCGCTTGGATAAGACTGTAAGATAGCAAAAAGAATATGGGCATAAATGCAGACCCAGGGCATAGGACATCAGGACAGGGCCTGTACTATAAGCTTCCACGAGTTGACGAGGTCTCTTGCACTGCTTTGTTGGTGGTGGTTAAGTGAGCATGACCGCATGGATCCGTTTGGGGCATGGTAAGTTAACTGCGGTATGACAATGGTACAGGAAGAAGCTACAACGGGGTAGGACCCCGGATGGGCAGTTTGAGTGTTCTCATTGATGAAATGAGGTTATAGGTAAACATAAGCAGCGCACAAGGGCAACAGCATAAATCTGAAAGCGTTGGCGACGCGTTAAAGCTTATAGTGGATAAGATAATAACAGGGGACCGTAAGATCAAATCAGCCTAAGTGGATGGGAAAGAACTATAGGATATACCTGCAACTTTATGATGGGCTAAAGGATATGTTTTGGCATGCAAGTAATGCCCGCTACCACTTTATGTTAAACTCCTTCTCCGCATCGCCTATACCCTTATCAAGCACTTCGATGGCCTTTTCGATCTCCTCGTTGGTTATTGAAAAAGGAGGCGAGACCGCAAATCTGTTCCTAAAGTAGCCCCCCCTCTTGACAAGCATCCCAAGCTGGACTAGTCTCATCGTAAGCCACGCTGACTCCTTTGTTGCCGGCTCCTTTGTTGTCCTGTTCTTAACGAACTCAATGCCTATATAAAGGCCCTTGCCCTGGACCTCCCCTATCATTGGGTGTTTTTCCTTGAGTTCATTTAGGCCCTTTATGAACACCTCCCCCTTTTTAGCGACCTGTTCTGGAAGGTTTTCCTCCTCCATGACTTCAAGCGTTGCAAGCGCCGCGGCAACGCCTACGAAGTACCCTGCAAACGTAGACGAATGAGCTCCAGGCCCCCAGCAGTCCATGATTTCAGCCCTTCCAACGGTCGCTTGGAACGGGAGGCCCCCTCCAAGAGCCTTGCCTATTATTGTCATGTCAGGCTCAATCCCTGGGTAATGTTGTATTGCCCACCACCTGCCAGTCCTGCCCATCCCGTTCTGTATCTCGTCAACTGCAAAAAGTATGTTATGTTCTTTCGCAAGCTTGTAGAGCGAAGGTAGCCAGTTGTCGGGGGGTATGTAATACCCGGCCGCGCTCTGGAAAGGTTCTATAAGGAAGGCCGCCGCGTTGCATATGCCCCTACCAGAGTCGCATATGGCGTAATATGAATTTGACAGCATATAATCAACGTAGTGAAGGCATTCGTCAGCGCAGTCACTTTCCTCCTCCACGTTCTTTGCGCAAGGACACCTGTAGGCATGAGGGAAGGGTATCCTTACAACGGCTGGGTCAAGAGCCGGTATGGGGTACTGCTGGAACCACGTCGAAAAGCTGTGGGTATAGGGCACAGTCCCTATCGTCCTTCCATGGTAATCGCCGTACTGCGTTATCATGTAGGGCTTTCCGGTGTAAAGCCTAAGAACCTTTATCGCTATTTCGTTGGCCTCACTTCCGGTAAGCGAATAAAACACCTTCTTCTTGTAGTTGCCTGGGGTCACTTGTGCTATCTTTTGTCCAAGCTTTACCCTTTCCTCGGAGAACATTTCGGCATATTGAGGAAGCCTTTCGTACTGCCTTATTATCGCGTCCATAACCTTTTTGTTTTTGTAGCCTATGTTATTGACTGAGAAGCCGGCCATCATATCTATGTAGGCCCTTCCGTCAGCATCATAAACCGTGGCCCCCTCACCTGAGCCACTCACTATCAAAGGGGCCTCAAATTCTGAGAAAGCCATTGCACCTAGGCTTTCCACCTCAAGAGCCTCCTTTAGCAGCTTCTTTGTATTTGGTCCAAAGCCCCACTCCTCCGCGGCCCTTAACATCTTCTCAGGGTCAGGAACCATGCTCCTGAGCTGCCTTATTGTTTCAAATTTTCTATCCTTTTCACTCATAACTTTGAGTTTTTTTAAGTATATTTAAGGATTTATAGCTCGAATTACGTTAGTCATTTTGGGAAATTTCTGCATGTATAGAAAAAGACCTTAAATTGTCTGGATTTAAAGATATTAGGGCATAGAAGCGCAGAAAGGTGTACGTTCCTTTTGTTCCGTTTAAAAATTGTAATTTGTAAAAGAAATATTAATAAGGAAGATTCTTCTTTTTTCCTTTTGAATGAAAAACAATGGGATCTCTAGGATGGCAATAGCAGCAATAATAATCGTGATTCTTGTAGTTGCCATAGGCGGGGGCTACTACTACTATTATTATCAGCAACAGCAGGCTGCCCAGAAGGTCGTTGTAATATATGCTGACTACAGCGCAAACGTAGCGCAGCCATATTTCAATAACTTTACTGCAGACACAGGGATAAAGGTGGTACCTCTATACGCTTCAATGGGTGAGCTTGTTGGAAAGCTGGTGGCATCAAAGTCAAGCCCTGTGGCGGACGTCCTATTTGGCGGTGCCCCCTCGGCATACATAGGGGCTGATCAGCAGGGCGTGCTTATGTCATATAAGCCACCGGCAACACAGAGCGACCCAACCTATCTAGCTGAGAAGGCGTTCTATGCACCGGACTGGACATGGTATTCATTCACCTATAACATACTAGGCATAATAATTAACACAAAGGTTCAGCAGGAGTACAACCTCCCAACGCCGGAGAACTGGTCCGCGCTCCTTAATCCAGTTTATAAGGGCCATATAATAATTGAAAACCCATCAACTTCAACAACTACCGGCCTTGGATTCTTCTCACTGATACTTCAGATGTACATATCTCAGTACGGCGTGCAACAGGGCGAGGTCTATTTCCAGAACTACGTCAAGAACTTCTTCAAAAACGTAATACCGCCAATAACAGCTGACGATGAGGACGCGGAGACCGTGATAGGACAGGGCACAGGCGGAATAACAATAGACTGGATAAATGCAGCTCCGCTCTACAAGGAGCTTAACGGGTACCCGCTTGAGGCGATAGTCGTTCCAGACAACATACTTGGGCCGACGGCCATGGGAATCGTAAACGGTGCACCTCACCTGAAGGCGGCAGAGACTTACATAAACTGGGTGTTCTCCTACCAGGGACAGTCGCTGATACCGAAAGTCTTCCTCAAGCCAGCGATAATGTACAATAACATAACACCACCCGAGTACTTCCCAACGCTACAGGAGGAGGAGCAGTTGGCATTCCAGTACAACCAGTCTTTTACCGTTCAGTACTCAAACTACATAGACTCAGTGTTTAACAACTACTCATCAACTGTGAGCTCAAGCGCAAGCCTTATGAATGTCTACCCAGTCTCTGAGTCAATGGCTACGTTTAAGCCAAGCCACAGCGCATCCACGTTCTTCTATGTTGGGCTGCCTTCGCATGAATCAGTAACGCTACAGCTGATAGGCTGGCTCCTCTCAGCAAGCGTTACATCAACTTTCTTCTCAATTGTCCAGCCACTAAACACGATCTTCTCAACAATGGTGCTTCCGCTTAGCTTAGCGGCCGCGGCGCTTATGGGCGGAATAATATATATACTCAGCAAGACAAAGCTACTAAGACGGCTATGACAACAAAGTCCTTAAGCATAACAATTACCGCTATTTTTTTGGTTTTTCTCACAGTCTTTTCGGTATTTCCACTGTTAATGCTGGTCTTGACCGCTGTAAGCGGCGTTCCATCCAGCATATTTAGCCTGGGGCATCTCAGTCTTACGCTCCATTACTTCCTTGAAGTCTTTACAAGTTATGAGTTCATTACAAGCATAAAGGACACGGTGATGCTTAGCGCTGCGGTTGTTGCAACGACGTTTGTCCTTTCGCTTCCAGCCGCATACGCATTTTCAAGGACACCAATACCGCTTAAGGGTCTGATGAGGACGCTTCTGGGGCTTGGGATAGCGATACCTGGATTCCTAGTTGCCTTTGTCCTCATAACGCTTTCAACCGTAGTTAAAATCTTGGGGTTTTCAATATACTCGTTCCAAGGGCTGCTGATAGTTCTAACACTTGCCGATCTGCCCTTTATGGTGATGTACGTAACACTTGCGTTTGATAACGTCGATTATAGACTTTTAGAGGCAGCTTATGCAAACGGGGTTTCAAGGGTCAAGACGTTCTTTAGGGTTCTCCTGCCGCTTCTTATGCCTGGCTTCATAAATGGCTGGGTTATAGTGTTTTTGCTCTCAACGGGAACCCTTTCCGTCCCGCTTCTTCTTGCGCCACCAACGTTTCCTATAGTAACTGAATACGCCTACGTGCAACTCTTCGCGTTCTACAACTGGGGAGCCGCAACGGCGCTCCTTACAGTTCTGCTCATAATAAACACTGTTGTAATAATAGCATATGTAATGTATGAAAAGAAGATAGTGTTCTCAACCATAGGAGGGAAGGGCTTTCACATAAGGCCTGTCAGGAACAGGTTGGTGATAGCGGTTCTCTTCCTTTACACGCTGATAATATCGCTTTTGCCGATAGTCGAAATAGTGGTTTTAGGTCTTGCGGCGTTTGCAAGCCGCTGGCCCGGCACCCTAATACCAACGGCGTTTACGTTAAATAATTTTGCCACGGTGTTCTCACTTTATCCTAGGGCGGCGTTTACAAGCGTTGGGCTTTCCGTAAGCGCATCAATATTCGCGATAATAATCTCCTTCATTTCGACTTACTACGTTAAGATAGGGCTCATAAAGGGCAAGAGGTACATAGATGCGATAACAATGATAATATTCTCGCTTTCACCTGTGATGATAGGGATGGCATACCTGACCACGTTTTCCAACCCGGTAACATCTTTTATGATAAGCGCAACGCCCCTAGCACTTATACTCGGATATACGTTTGGCAGGATAGGGTACTCCTCAAGGGCCATGGAGATCTCGGTCGGCTCAATTTCAAATAACCTGTTTTATGCCGCAAACATAATGGGCAAGGACAACGTTTCAACGCTCAGAAAGATCACCCTGCCCCTTATAACACCAGGCGTGATAGAGGGATTTCTGCTTGTATTCATCAGATCGATGATAGACTACGGGACAACTATAATGCTATTGCCTACCGGTTGGTCAACGCTTGTGCTTGGCGCGTATGAATTCGTTTCAACAGGGGAGATATTTGTGGGATCAGCGATGGGATTCATAATACTGGCGATAGATGCGCCAATCATGGCATACCTGTACTACAGAAGGGGCAAAACATTCCACGAAGTTCTATTCATTTAATAAATAATAATTTTTAAGCCTTATAGAGGTAGCCGCTTTTAGGGGCAAACTTCACGAAAACCCTGTTCTGAAGGGGCTGGTCATTCTGGGCTGCAACGGCAAGCCTTATGTTGTTTGGTGCCTCAATGTAATATTTAACTAGGTACCCAACATTCTTTTTCTCAATAAGTTTGCACTCAACCCATCCCTCCCCGCTTGGCTCCCCTGACACGAGCAGCTTATCCTTTCTGTAGATGAAAATAACACGATCACCGGGGCTCAGGCTCACTTGGTTCTTTGGGTCTATGGTAAGCTCCCCAAATTCCTCAAACGTTATGCGATAGCTACTCCCCTCAACCTGTTTTATGCTGCCGTTAAGGACTAGATTGTCGCCTATAAAAGATGCAACGAATGCAGTGCTTGGATTCTCAATTAGGTCTGAAGAGTTCCCAACTTGCTCTATGGCTCCCTTATTTATTACTGCTATCCTGTCGCCAATCTCAAAGGCCTCCTCCTGCGAATGAGTCACAAATATAGCGGTAAGCTTATTTTCCTTTATTATGTCAACCAACTCAACCACCAGCTCCTTTCTAATCTTCTCGTCAAGGTTGCTCAGAGGCTCATCAAGCAGCAATATCCTTGGGTTGACGGCTAGGGCCCTTGCTATTGCCACCCTCTGAAGCTCTCCCCCTGAAAGCTGGGATGGCATGTTTTTGCGTTTGTGAAGAAGGCCAACGGTCTCAAGGACCTCTGACACAACCTTATCGGGATCTCTATCCTTTACGACAAACTTGACGTTGTCCTCAACGCTCATATGAGGCCATACTGCATAGTCTTGGAAGATCATGCCTATCCCGCGCCTATTTGCAGGTATGGAGGTCACATCAACCCCATCAAAAAGGACTTTTCCTGAATCCGGATACTCAAGGCCGGCTATAATTCTTAGGAGGGTTGATTTTCCAGAGCCGCTGGGCCCTATAACGACAAAAAGCTCCCTGTCCTCTATTGTAAGGTTTATGTTTTTGAGGACCTCAAGCTTGCCATAGCTTTTGTTTATGTTTACGAGTTGGACCTTTGTCAACCTGAGTTGAAATTTGTTTACGAGGAGTTATTAAATTTTTCTAATTCAACTACGCGCGTGTTAAAGCGCGCTAATTTGCGCATGTCCATTTGAACACCTTAGCAGAGCCCTGCAATAAATTAATTATCCAGGTCAAGGGGATCAAAAGACCGATGAGCATTATCACCACATTCAAAGGGGCTGACGACCATGACCGATCCAAAGATCTCCTCCTTCATTATTTCAGATTCACCATCAATATCATAAAATAGCGTTTGGATGCAGAAGAACCTCCCGTTAAAGGGTCTAGGGAGTTCGGGGAACCTGCACCCATCGGCCAGCTTTGCGCATTCCCTAAGCCCCGACTTCTTTACGTTTTCCCTAAACCACCTGTTTATACTTGATACAGCGTAGCTCCCAAGCCTCCCAAACCTTCAGACCCCTCTTTATGTAGGTTATAAAAACAGCGACGCCTTTAGCTCAAGCAGCTCCCAGTCCTCGTCCATTATCAGCTCCTGCTAGTCAAGGCCAGCACCCCTTGAGCTCTTTGGCGCTTTTCATGAATCACCTGTAAAGCCCGCCACATCGGCAAAGACTGGCCTCAGCCTTCCTCCCTTAAATATCCCCCAAAGTGGCTTCCGAAGTCCTTAAGATAGAAGGACACCGGGTGGATTCGATCCCCATTTTTCAGCAGGCGCCTGAGCGCAGGCCCAATGGTTACTCAAGTTATTTCAAACCAAAGCCTTCTATAGCCTTAAGCTCCTCAAACGTCAGCTCGTTCCTGATCATGCCGTCTCTTACAAAGCTGCTTGACGCATGCTTTGATTGGTTAGACCCCCTGCCCTTATGTTAAGCATGATGGACTTTTGCACCCCCATGGGCCGTCAAAGTAGCACGAGTAGGAAAGCTGCCTTGCCATGTCATATGCAAGGGACTTTGGGTCATTGTCTCCCTCAGTAGCTGCTATTGAATAACCCGGCAAGACGATCCTCGGGCTCTTCAGGACGCCCATCTTTTCTGTGCTGCTCATCTCAAGCTAAACCTTGTCCACCATCGTTCTCACCGTCGTAAACCCGGCATCAAGAAGGCCTCCGCGTCATAGATCGACTTTATCTATAGAAACGCGTCAGGGATAAGCACTCAGTCCATTAGCTAGAGGGCTTTCGGCGTTAAAGTGTATATGGGTGTCTATTAAGCATGGCAGTAGGGTCACCTCTATGCACTCTATAAGGCGGTCTCCTAATTTACTGCAACCTCAGCGCTTTTAGGCGATCTTTTGCCGTCAACGCCCTTCCCCTTTAAAACCCTCAGCTTCTATGCTGCCCTGTTTATCTGAGCCTGGGGCCTTTAAGCGTTTATGACCAAGCGTAATTAGTTATATAAAAAGTCTTAAATGGCTCCGGCAATACAACAAATCCATATGAGTAGCACCTTGGTGCTTGGAGGATCAAACTCAAGGCACTTAGCGTTTGACGTGTCTAGGGCGATAAAGGCGGATTATCAGCCCGTTGAAGTAAAGAGCTTCCCTGACGGCGAAACATACATCAGAGTACCGGCGGAGCTTGAAGGGAAGGACGTGATATATGTTAACAGCCTTCAGCCAAACCCGAACTCAGCGCTAATTGAAACTTTTCTAGCCTTGGACGCCATAAAGAAGCACAATGCCCGGAAGGTCATAGCAGTCATCCCCTACATGGCTTACGCCAGACAGGATGAGGAATTTAACCCGGGCGAGGCGGTCAGTGCCTTCACTGTTGGCAGGCTCTTTCAGTCAATTTCGGTAGATTACATAATAACCGTGGACATGCACCTTCACAGGATTACGGATCCAAAGAGGACGTTTGGCGCATTCGTCAGGAACGTGACTGGAGTTAGGGAGCTATCAAAGTATGTTAAGGGACATTTGGACATCTCCAATGCCGTTGTGGTGGGGCCTGACGAGGAAGCTGAGCAGTGGGCTAGCGTTATGGCCGGGGATCTAGGGCTTGCCTACTTCGTCCTCAAGAAGAGGAGGATTTCAGGTACTGAGGTTGAGGTCAGGGGGGAGCTGGGGGACGTCAGGGGGAGGGACGCAATAATTGTGGACGACATAATAAGCACGGGGGGCACAATAGTCGAGGCTGTCAAGCTTCTCAGGGGCGCCGGCGCCGGTAAGGTTCACGTTTTGTGCGTCCACCCACTTCTGGTTCAGGAGGCGTATCACAAGCTAAGGGAGATGGAGCTTGAAACTCTTGCGGGTACAGACACGGTGCTGAGTCCTATAAGCGTGGTTAAGGTGGCGCCCGCAATAGCGGATGAGCTGAAAAACATAATTTAAGTATTATATATTGCCCTCTGATACAATTGTCATGGCCACCTTGTTGTCCCTGAGCCTGAACTTAAGGGCTATGTAAGCAGCCGCTCCAACCAGCATTAGGGCAGATCTGGCCTTCCTGTATATCTCCGGGCCGCGGAGATCATCTCCCTTTAGTTTACAAGCACAACCATCCCTTTGTGTCCTCCACAATCTCCTTGGCCCGCGTAAGTAAGTTGGGAGCCCAATCACTATAGCGTCGGCCTTTGTCCTGACCTTAACCTTCCTCAGCCTGCTGACTTCAGGTAGTTTATATATTGGGCTTGTCCCGATCGTGAGGGCGTCAGGAGGAAAGGCAATGCATGGCCCAATAACGAAGCAGGGGGAGCTCATATCTAGGTTAGTGCTTGTGCCGGCAGCATGAGCAAACGTGAGTAGCGACCCTGAAGAAAGAATCGCCAGGTTTTATCGGAGGCTTAGGGAGAGGAAGGGAGGAAAGAAGGCGATAACCGCGGCTGTCGTAAAGCTGCTGAGGACCATATACTAGGTCCTGAATGAGAAAAGGCCCGCATGTTCCATCAATCGATTGCGGTTAATTTGATATCGTTTGGGGACATGCCCCGGCAAGTTAACTGCGGTATGATAATGGCACAGGAAGAAGCTACAACGGGGTAGGACCCCGGATGGGCAGTTTGAGTGTTCTCATTGATGAAATGAGGTTATAGGTAAACATAAGCAGCGCACAAGGGCAACAGAAGTTCCCAGCTATATCTAACACTTTAAAAACTATTATTAAATTAAGTAACTTTTAGCACGATATATCGAATTCTACACATGCCTGTCTAATAGAAAGACAAATTTTAGGTTTTACTTTTTGTCTTGCTTTATTTGTACAGTCTTAGAAATATACGATTCCCACTTTGCTCCCCTGTGCCTTGACACCGCAATGATTAGCGCGCCGACTATTGCTGAAATGAAGACAAAAATAAGACCTCCAAAGTAAGGTTCAGGCAATGAACTATAACCCATGTAAAATGAATATATGAATATGATAGCCGCTCCTATTGGTGATATTATACCTATAAAGAAGTTTCTTAAACTAAATAACGGAAACTTGTATTTTCTATAAAGGGCCGTTAGGGAGAAATCTGCGATAAAATGAAGAATAAACCAGTACGCTACCACCATGCTTCCAGAAAGGAACAGCGCGTAGAATGCGCCTTCTGGCAGGCCATAGTAAAATATCATTAATGCTTCTATCACACCTGTTGTAAGAATTCCTAGAATCAAGTTTAACAGAGCTGCATTTGATGGGACATTACTTTTATTCATCTTGGTAAAATATGCGCGCCCTCTTTCTCCAAAGAAATTATCTCTTGCAAGAGCGTAAATATCTCTCACTGTACCAAGGCCTGGCGAAACGCCACCCATTAGTTGTCCTAGCCACGCTGCTATCACAAAGGCCCCTATTCCAACAATTCCAACATATGGCAAATATGCGGATATCCCTGGATTCAACACTGACGTTATTACTGACAATTTGCTTGGACCAATACCTACAACCTCAGCATAAATGGTTACAGTTCCAACTATCGACGTAATTAAAACGCCAAGAACTATAGCTCTCCAAACATTTCTAAAGGGTTCCTTTCCTTCTTCTGATAAATAAAGTGGTGTTCCGTATCCAGTATAAAACAGGAAACCTGCCAGAATAACGCCTAACATTAGACCGCTTACCCCCGACGGGGCACTTGCCGGATTAAAAGCTGCCAAGCTGTTAAATGGCGTTCTGGCAATAACTATTATAGAAAATATAATTAAAATCGCGATCTGGATTATCTGTATAATATTATTAATGAGCGCTGCATGTTCTAGCTTTACTATGGTAAACACATACAGCAGGATCATAAAGAATATAGCAAGACCTATGAGCGCTATGCCTGGCATGCTGTAATTGTAAAGGACATAAAATGTTGTATAAATTATATAAGCAAATGCTGTTGCCGTTAGTGTGTCAAAAAAGAGATCATAAAAAAGCCTAAATAATCCAACAAATTTCCCTGCAGAAATCCCAAACCCAAGCTCAGCCAAACCGTAGTAACCTCCTGCAAATGAAGCGATTCTCGCATATTCCATTACTGGCGCAGTCACAAACAATATAACAATTGCCCCGATGATAGGTATTAGCGGCGCAGCAAATCCACCATAAGACACAGCCGCTGACGCGTTAGAAACAGCCATCGCCATGGGGTATATTGCAGCAATTGTCATAAAAGTCATGGACCACAATCCGATTTTTTTAGGATTTAGTGTATTAGTTTGCTCATTGCCCTTTTCTCCCATTGGTATTAATTTAAATAAGGAAGTTTAATATAAACATTGCTATGTCTTATTACATTGTGTTAACTTTAGCTCACCTCCATGAGCGAGCCCTAAATGACATATGCGGGAGGCGTCAGCCGAGTTTGGCTCCCTGGCTCTGGAGCCCTTAGCAGATCGCCGCGTGGGAGCTAAAAGGCATGTCTTGCAACGGCTATATGAGCAAGAGACAACTTCCTTGAAAGAAGTACACAACACGCTGTACAGGATGCTGAGAGAAGCGTACCAACTACCATCAAAGCTGGCACAGGATTGTTATCAATGCTGTCGCGTGTTTAACATTTATGGGAGGGGTTCTCTGAGCCTCTCGACTGCCCCTCAGATGCGATGTATAACTTCGAATCAATGGGGAACGCTAGTCCTTTCAGGGTGGGGAGGAAGTCAGCGCTAAGCTTAAACTAACCCTCAAAATCGTTCGTGGATTTTGGTTGTTGAACTTTCAATGGTGCTGTGTGGGGCAGACCGCTTAAGTTTGCCTCATAAAGTTGTACTTAATTTTAAATATACCAACTCAATTTTTGATTAAGAGCCTATGCACGATACAAGCTGAGATATTATCCCATCAGAAAATTCCTTTATCTTGTCCTCTCCAAGCATCCTTTCAAGAAGCCCGACGTCAACAGAGGCCTTCCAAGACATCGTGGATGTCTCTCCACGCTCGTACACTTCAACCTCTATGTCTATCTTAACCTTAAGCCCCATGGACCTCCCTTCACCGCGCATATTTACCCTGTTTCCAGAAGAGCTAACTATGAAATGCATCTTTATTCCTATGGTCTTCAGGTAGGAAATGCCAAACTCCTCCGGCACTTCAACCTTGAACTTTGCATCAAACTCGCTTGGCGATCTGATCTCAATTGACTCAAGATTAGGTATGCACTTTGAAAAAGAGGAAGGATCCTTTAGGAAGTCAAGCAAACCCTTTCTCCTTACCTCATTCTGCCCACCTAGCTGTATCATGCCTGTAAAACCTCCTCGAGCCTTGCTAGCGCGTATCCCTGGCCGTAAACCTCATCCCCTATGGTATTCTTCAATGAGTAAAGCGAGAGGGCATCTGGTATCTCGGTTTTTGCTGTTGAGCTTGGGCCGCTGATGCCCAGCTTTTCACTTACAAGATCCGCCGTCTTCTCCCCCATTAGCCTTGAAGTGGTAAGCTTGCCCCCTACTATTGTAACCATGTCCCCTTCGTCAAATATTTCAAAATCCCTGGTTGCAGTTCTTGCGCTTGTGCCCTTCAACAAAGGTCTTACTGAGTAATAATGCCTTAATGGCCTGAGCTGAGCGAGCCTTGGTAACATGGCGCTTCCCTCCTCTATCAGGTACTGTATGTCCTCCTCTTCAACTTCAACTTTGTCGGGGTCCTCAACGACCTGAGCGGTCGTGCCAAGTATGCTTCTTCCATAAAACGGGACAACAATGTCCCCATCTGAGGGGGGCCTGAGCCTGTTGATCACCATTTCGTTAAGCTTTTCCCCAAAGACCAGCATTAGCCCAATCGTTGGCATTAGCTCAATAACTTGGCTTTCGCTACTGTGCATCTGAGAGATCTTTGAAGCCCATGGCCCAGCAGCGTTAACTAGGAGCTTTGCATTAATAGTTCCTTTTTCAGTTATTACCCTTGAGCCCGAGATCCCCTTTACTTCGCTATGCAAGAGGAACTTGGCCCCGTTTTTATTTGCAAGGTAGGCCACCCCTCCAAAAAGCCTAAATGGGTCAACTACCTTATCTGGCACCCAGATCGCATACTCTACATCCCTGTTAAGGTTTGGCTCGAGCCTAAATGGGTCCTCAATCTCCCTATAATTTATTCCCGCCTCAGCTAGCCCCTTTAAGAAGAAGTCAATAAAGGCGTCATCATCACCCTTTAGGGAAACAAAAAGGCCCCCTGTATCAAAGATCGAATGCGGCGCTATAATGCTCAGCGTCTGGTTTTCAGCTATGCACTGCCTTGCAGACTCCATATCGTTTGTCACATACCTTGCGCCGCTATGAAGGAGCCCGTGCATGCTGCCCGAGGTCCCACTCAGGAGCCCGCCCCGGTCTATGACTGCAACACGGACACCCCTGAGGCTCAAGTCAAGCGCTGTGAAAAGTCCTGTTGCTCCGGCCCCAATTACAGCAACTTCAACATCCACGTGCTGTGTAAGAGTGCATGGAGATATAAGTGTTTTGAGTGATCACGGCTTGCTGTTAACTTCTCATCAATAACATAATTTAAGAGGGGCCCTTACCCCAATTAATGAATGGCCAGCTCCAGATCAGGGCAAGGCTCCCATGCTCCTTATGCTGTACGCAATATATCAATACCGCGCAAAGAGCCTAGGGCTGCGGCTGAGAGCCTTTCCAGGTACTTTGAAAGGTCCCACGTTGCGATATAAATACAGAAGTACGGCAACATGCTTTGAATTGCTTCAAGGCCTTCCAGGAAATACATGAAGGCGCTCTTCGTTGATGAGACCTTTGTATAGCTTAGGAGTGGCAAGGCTGCCATATGGGTTGCCTGTGGCCCAAAGGCCGTGCATGAGTTCCATGTGAGCAGGGAGCCAAACTCGGCTGACGTCTGCCGCTGGCTTGGGCTGGGCCACATAGTGTACGGCTTTTACGAGAAAAAGGCCATAATTGAGAGGATAATGGAGCACATTAGGAGTTGGCCTGGGGCCTTTGTACTCATGCTCAACGCCTTTGGCCCTGGATGCGTTTGTGTTGAGCCGACGCTGGCCGCATATGTAATGTAGGGCTCGCTCGTGGAGGTGGGCTCAAGTTAATGGGAGGCCTTGGGTGAAAGATCGGCAATTCAGTTTGCCTTAGCATAGCAACCATATTTTTCAGAACTGAGCTGTCACATATATGGTCAACAACCTTTACAAACATCCGGCTCAACTCGGCGCGCGTCACGGCTTCTTTGTATAGCCTTAAACGTTCATCATATATTCCTCTTATAACAACTGCATTCTAGCAGCTAAGCCATTTTGCTAGCTCCTGCGAGTTACATAGTTCTTCATGATCCTGTCAATGCTTGCAGTAGTGTCCAAAACCTTAACCTTGTGCTCAGCAAAAGGCTGCTGCTTGGCTTTGTGCATTTTCATAAATAAGTTCGCAATGTAATTGGGTAAAACGTTTATCGAAATTAGCCGATTTAATAAGCGTTGACCGGACCTTGACCGACCGTAATTATTCAGCTCCTTGAGTAAAAAGGCGAGATTTTGCTCAGTGATTTGTAAATGAAGAACTTTAAAGGGGGAATAAGTCCTTTAGCCTTTCATAAAGCTGAGTGTATATCATAAAGTTCTTTTCAATCCATGGCTGAGGCTCCGCGTTTATTATCATGCCTCTAAGAAGCCTATCCTCAATAAGCTTTGATGCATCGTTCCACGAAATTACCCCAGCCGCCACAAGCGAAATTATCGCGTCCCCCACGGTCTCGGAGCCGTCATTAACCTTCATTATGTTCATCCCAAGCGAATCGGCAATCGCTTTTCTCATGACATCCAAGTTTGAAAGGCCGCCGCTGAGAAGCACGCGCCCTGGCCTGTAACCGAGTTCAAGCATTATGCTATAATGATGTTTCATAGAAAACGCTATTGCCTCAATCGTTGCTTTTAACAGCTCAGTCTTACCCGTTCTGTTTGTAATGCCAAAGAAAACTGCCCTTGCACGTGGATCAAGAATGGGCGTGCGCTCGCCTATAAGATATGGAAGGGCAACGAGCCCTTCTGTATTTACGTTTTGATTGTTAAGAAGCCTGTCAAGTCTCTTGTATTTGTTCTTCATGCCAAGAATTCCCATAACATAATCAAGAAATATGCCTGAAGCTGCCGTTGCACCGTTCACATAAAACAGCCCAGGGTAAGGGCCAACGTCCAGGTAAAGCCTTTTGTCAGGCTTTGGGGCAACCGTTGAGTAAGATATCACACCTGTGCTGCCGAGTATAAGCGCGAGCTTTCCTTCATTTAGCAAATCAAGGGATACAGATGAGCCTATGAAGTCAACGGTCCCAGCGGTCGTCTTAAACGAAACGCCATCTATGTTAAACTCCACCCGCTGCTCAGCCACCTCAGATGGCTCTGGAATCTTTTCAGGATCTATCTTAAGCTCATTCAGTATTTTATATGAAAGCTTTCTGTCCCTATAGTTTAAGAACCCCTCCTCCTGGGCCATGGTCACGTCTGTAGCAACAACGCCAGACATCTTGCATATAATAAACGTGGTGAGCTCCATGAACTTCCAGGTCCTTTCATAAAGTTCAGGGAAGTTCTTTCTAAACCAAACTATCTTTGGCACCCATTGCTGATTGTTTACAACGTTTCCGTTCTCGTTAAACAAAAGGTCACCATAATCCCTGTTAAGCTCTTCTATTTCGCTCGCGCTTCTGGTGTCGTTGTAAAGAATCCCGTTATAAATGGGGTAACAGCTTTTATCAACCGGTATCATAACTGGGGCCATCGCTGAAAGTCCGACGTTGACCCTGCCTGAGCCAAGAGCCTTTATCACCTTTTTAATGAACCGCCTAAAGTTAAAATAATAATCAAAGGGGTTCACCTCGGTCCAGCCAGGCCGTGGAGATGTAACAGCCGGCGCCTTTGTCCTGAAGCTTAGCGTTACTTCGCCTGATTCGTTAACAGCGCTAGCCTTAATAAAGGAGGTGCCCAAGTCGATGCCAAGATAGGCGTCCTGCATTAAGTTTAAACTGAAACCTTTAACAGATAAAGTTTTTTATCTTAAATTACAGCTACATTATTTTAAACAAGCCGCCTTATCATCATTAATAAAATTATTTTTACGTTATGGCTAGCCTATTGCGTTTACTTTTCTCCATAAACCTGATAGTACCAAGACTTTCTCTTTAGCCCTGATATGTCAAAGTAAACGTGCTTTATATAAGTGTACTCCTCGAGCCCGTAAATCGAAAGCGACGCACCTGCCCCGCTCTGTTTATAGCTTGGCCACGGCATTTCGGACGGAACGACAACGTGCTCGTTTACCCACACCGTGGCGAACTCCAGGTCCCTGGTTGCCTTTACAGCCCTTTGCACGTCTTTGGTCCAAACAGATGCGCCCAGGCCATAAATTACATCGTTTGCCTTTTCAATTGCCTCTTCATAGGTTTCAAATTTGAGCACGGTCCAGACAGGGCCAAAAATTTCTTCCTGAACTATTGCTGACTTCTGGTTATCAGTTTCTATTACTGCTGGTTCCAGAAAGAATCCATTTTCATGCCCTTGAATTGACGGCCTCCTGCCGCCATAAATTAGCCTGCCGCCTTCCTCCACCCCTTTTCTTATATATCCTTCAACCCTTTCCCTGTGGGATGCCGAAATCAGCGGGCCCATGTCCACGTTTTCAAACGGATCGCCTATCCTGACCTTTTTAAGCTCATTCACAAGCCCGTCTCTGAACTTATCATAAACACTGCTGTGAACGTAGTACCTGGTTGAGTTAGCGCAGTCCTGTCCGTTGTTTACAAGGCCGCCAACGACAGCTCCCTGAACCGCTGCTTCCACATCTGCATCGTCAAACACTATAAATGGCGCCTTGCCCCCAAGCTCAAGCGAAACCTTTTTTGTTGTTGCTGCCCCAAGCTCCATAAGTCTCCTACCAACTTCTGTGCTTCCAGTAAAGGCTATCATGTCAACGTCTTTGTGCGAAGCTAGGTATTCGCCAATGGAGCCTCCAGGGCCGGTTACCACGTTAAACACACCATCTGGAACCCCTGCTGCTTTAAGGTCCTCAGCAAGCATTATCGTCGTGATCGGGGTCAGGCTTGCAGGCTTTACGACCACAGAGTTGCCAACAGCTATGGCCTCTATTGCTCTCCAAACCACCTCCATTAAAGGATAGTTCCACGGCGTTATGACCGCAACAACCCCTATAGGGTCACGCCTGATAGCGCTGGTGCCTTCAGGCACGTACTCCTTCATTGCCTGGCCTTCAAACACCCTTGCAGCTCCTGCAATAAACCTAATGTTATCAATTGTATAAGGTATATCATAGTTTAGGGCTTGCTTCATAGTTTTGCCAGAGATCATTGATTCTGCTATTGCGTATTCGTTCAGCTTGCTCTCCATAATGTCCGCAAGCTTAAGGAGGACTCCAGACCTTGTAACAGGCGGCGCAAAGCTCCAGTCCCCCTTCCTAAACGAGGACCTGGCAGCGTCAACCGCCCTGTCCACATCCTCCCTTGTAGCAACGGGCACATCTGATATCTTTGTGCCAGTAGCCGGATTTATCACTGGCGACCATGCGCCAGAGGATGACTCAACTGATTGACCATCGATAAACATGCGATATTTATCTTTCATTTAGCCAATGTTATCTCGGTTTAAATTTATACTTTTTTAGCGCGAATCACATATTTTAAACAAAGCCGTGACCAATCTAAAAAATTTAACACGCAATTAAACTTCATGCATGCGCTAGAAACGCTTTATTATAGGTTTCTGATGATTATTTCCCATGAATCTGGGGAAATCCATAAGGATCTCAAGGATAATTGGGAGCGATGGAAAGACGGTAATTGTCCCAATAGACCATGCAATAGAGGGCTATTACCAGGAGCTCGAGGATCCAGAGCGGCTCATAAACGAGTTTGTTAAAGGCGGCGCAAACGCGGTGCTGCTTAGGCGGGGGATGCTTGCCAGGGTCTGGAGGCTTGTTGCTGGGAGGCTTGGCGTTGTTTACAGGGTTAATGGAGCTACCGGGACGTCACCCGACGTTACTGATGAAAGGGTCATAAGCGGCGTGGAGGATGCCCTGTTAAAGGGCGCGGACGCGGTCGTTTACACAATAATAGTGGGGCACCCTAAGGAAAACGACATGCTTGCCGACTTTGGGGAAATTTCTGACGCGGCATACTCTATGGGGATGCCGCTCATAGGTGAGGTTGATACATGGCCTTCTTCGCCAACAGACAAGGCTGAGCTTCTAAGGCAGGGCGTCAGGACGCTCAGTGAGGAAGGCGCCGATCTAATTAAAACCTATTTCCCTGAGGATGTTTCATATTATACAAAGATTATTAGGAACTCCTTAGTTCCAGTTGTCGCCGCAGGAGGGCCTAAAATGAACAGCGTTAAGGACGTCCTGGTGTTTGCAGAAAACGTAATGAAAGCTGGTGCAATAGGCGTCTGCTTTGGCAGAAACGTATGGCAAAGCAAAAGCCCATCTAACACGCTCCTTGCGCTTTCCGCGATAGTAAGGGAAGGCAAAAGCGCGGAAGAAGCATTAAGGATAGTAGATAGGCCATGAAGGCCGCGGTGCTGTACAGGCCCCTCGATCTAAGGTTAGAGGAGAGGGAGATTCCAAGGCCGGGCCCCGGCGAAATTACAATAAAGGTGCACACCTCTGGCCTGTGCCCATCTGACGTAAGGATTTACAAGTACGGGAGGTCAAACGTTAACTATCCGATAGTCCTCGGGCATGAAGTCTCCGGCTATGTATATGAAGTTGGCGATGGCGTAGAGGGCTTCAGGCCTGGGGACATGGCGGTTGTTGCAGCCGATGCGTACTGTGGCAAATGTGAATCATGTATAAAAGGAAAGGAGAATCTATGCGAGGATCCGCTATCACTTGGGTATAACGTTGATGGAGCGCATTCGGATTATATGCTAGTGCCAAGCAGGTTCCTTCAAAGGGGAGGTGTTCTGAAGATAGAGAGCCCAGAGCTTCTTGAGGCGATGTCCATGGCAGAGCCGCTGGCCTGCACCGTACACAGCATAAGGCAGCTGAACCTGTCTTACGGCGATAGCATGCTTGTTATAGGCGACGGGCCCATGGGACTTATGCACGTGATAGCCGCAAAGGCCTTTGGTATAAACGACGTAACGGTAATTGGGCTTAACGAGTGGAAGCTTAAGCTGGCTGAAGAGCTAGGCGCCACTCGCGTTTACCAAAATGGGGGCAACACCGTTGGCTCAATAAAGAATGACCTAAAGCACGGCTTTGATGGCGTCTCCGTCACAGTGGTAAATGAGCAGACAGTGCAGGAGGCTCTTGAGCTTGCAGCGTACGGCGGAAAGGTGAACATATTTGCAGGTCTGCCTCCTGGAAGGAGCAAGTACAGCATAGATTCAAACATTATTCATTATGGGGAAGTTTCCCTTCAGGGAAGCTACGGCTACACATACCAAGAATTCAAGCTTGCGTACAGAATGCTAAAGGAGCATAGCCAGGAGATGCTCAGGCTGGTCAGTCACAGGTTCATGCTTGAGGACATACACAAGGCAATCAGCGTATGGGATGATAAAGATTCATCGCTTAAGATTTTAATTAGCAGAAGAGCGCGCTGAATTTTTCAGGTCGCCGCAAAGCCTCTTTACTTTAATGATAAAACTAAGAAACCAAAGGGCGCTATCAGCCAAATTTAACGTGAAGCGTAGGCTGAATACTGCTCTCTTGCTTCATGTTCATTCATGTAATTGGCGATATAAAAATTTTTATATCGATAGCCTGTTTAAAGAAATAAAATGGCAGTGCAGAGTGAGGAAACTGAGCTTCGAAAAAACGCAGTAGGACTGCTTGGGCTGGTATCTTTCTCATTGGTAAACATATTCCCTCTTTCTTTTGCCGTAACAACCGCAGCCACAGCTGTGGTCTACGGAGGCTTTGCAGCTCCGCTCGTGCCAATATTCGCTGGACTGGTTACGCTTGCGGTTAGCATCCCAATAATACTCTTTGCCAGAAAGATCCACCACGCTGGGGGCTATTACGCGTTTGTTGAGGCAGGGTTGGGCAAGCCAGTGGGCAAGTTCACCGCCATGACAATCCTATTCTATTATATTATGGCTGATCTTTCAGCTGTAATACCGACAAGCTATGTGCTGGCCACCGGGCTCCAATACATATTTAACTACACAATGCCAATCTGGCTTTACATAATACTGAGCGTTCTATTCACATTTGTGATGTTTGTGATGACTGTTTTAGATGTAAGGTACTCGCCAAAGCTGCTAATGGTAATTGCGTTAGCGCAAATAATAGTAGGGGGAGTTCTAGCCGCGGCAGTAATATTTAAAACTCCTTACAACTCGCTTGCCGCCTTTGATCCAAGGGTAGCTCCTGGAGGGTTTAGCGGCTTAATGCTGGCCATCATGACCGGAGGCTTTTTGACCTTTACCGGTTACGGTGCGCCGCTGTTCATGTCTGAGGAGGCAAAGAATCCCAAGAGGGACGTGCCGCTTTCAATAATAATAGCTCTAATAACTGTAACCCTCTTCAGCGTGCTGATGATGTACGCGGAGGTAGCCGCGGTTGGACTTCAGAACGCCGCATCGCTTTCAAATGACTGGAACCCAGCAATAGTCGCGATGCTGCCATACGTCGGGTTCTGGCCAGTTATGGTTTTCTTCGCGGTTGCGGTTATAGGGCAGCTCTGGTGTGGCTCAGCGGTCGGCATGGCGGCTGCAAGGGAAATCTATGCCATGGCAAGGGACGAATTCCTGTTCCCGAAGACCTTGGCAAAGACAAGCAAAAGGTTTAAGACGCCAATATATGCTGCCCTGCTTGAGCTTATAATAGTGCTTATCATGGGGGTTGGCGGAACGCTTCTCTTCTACAACTTCTTTGGCTACTCGCTTGGAATATTCTACTCCTGGGTGTTCTGGGGAGCGCTTACAACCTTCGCTTGGGTTATCTACCACTCAATAGTAAACATTTCCTACATAAACTTCGTCCGCAAAATAAAGGAGCGCCTAAACGCGGTGAACGTCGGCGCAATTATACTGGGCCTTATAGGAGTGGCTCTTTTCATACTGGCAGGGTATTACGGTTATAATGGCATAAGCTCACCCTATAATTACGGGCTTTACGGGGCAATAGCATGGCTGATCATTTCAGTGATATATGTGGCCTATAAATGGAGAAAGGGAGAGCTTAAGTCATACCTGGAAAAGCCGAATTAGCGATTTACAAAGGCTTATTTTTTAATGATTCAAGCGCTTACTATAAGTGGCATTTTTTATTTATGCTTCATTTTTAACTTGTAATGTGCGCTGGACTCAAGGCTTTCGGCGGCAGCTTTAATCCTATTTCGTCACATTGCTTAAACCGCTGTCGCGTAAGTTTGTAAAAATAATTTTACAACAAGCTATATTTTTTAGACAAGACAAGAGGCTGACGGTGCCATGGAGGCAAAAAGTGAGATAAAGTTTGTTAAGAAAAGGGACGGGAGGATCGTTCCGTTTGACAGGAGCAAGATAGTTGAGGCTATATGGAGGGCCGAAAAGGCCGTTGGCGTTTACGATAGGTCTCTTGCTGAGGAAGTTGCAGATCTGGTGGTTAAGGAGCTCGAGCTAAAGGGCGGTACCCCGCACGTTGAAGAAATACAGGACATAGTTGAGAGGAAGCTCATAGAAAAGAACCAGGCAAAGATAGCAAAGGCCTACATACTTTACAGGCAGAAGAGGAGCGAAATAAGGGAGGAAAAGAAGAGGATTCTGCAGAAGGACGTCATAGACGAGGTTGACAAGGTCTTTGACCTTAACGGCCTAAGGGTTCTTGCAAGCAGGTACCTGAGAAAGGACGAAAAGGGAAACCTGATAGAGACCCCAAAGCAGCTATTCACCAGGGTTGCCGTTCATGTAGGGCTTCCCGAGGTTATCTATGACAGGAGGGTCTTCAGGCCAGAAGGAGGGCAGCCGTTTCCCGCGGAGCCGCTTAAGGAAGATGAAAGGATAACCATAGGCAAGTATGAGCTTAACGTGTATCACAAAAGAGCGCTCAAGGAGCTTTACGACAAGATGAACTCGGAGGGCCGCGTGAAGGTTAGCTGGTCGGAGCTAGTTAAGATGATGAACGAAGGGGCATTCAGGGAAGCTGAGGAGATGATAGATAGGTTTTACAGCCTTATGGTGACCAAGAAGTTCATCCCGAACACCCCAGCGCTTGTAAACTTTGGCTCAATACTTGGCATGGGCTCGGCCTGCTTTGTGCTCGACATAGAGGACTCGCTTGAGTCAATAATGGAGACCCTTAAACAGGCGGCCCTTATATTCCAAGCAGGAGGAGGCGTAGGTTACAACTTCAGCAAGCTAAGGCCTGAAGGGGACTTTGTTAAGAGCACCAGCGGGGTTGCAAGCGGCCCGGTTAGCTTCATGAAGCTCTTTGACGCAATGACTGAAGTTATAAAACAGGGAGGCGTCAGAAGAGGCGCAAACATGGGCATTCTAAACATAAATCACCCGGATATAATCAAGTTCATAACAGCCAAGAAGGGCAACCAAGCGCTAAGGAACTTTAACATATCGGTTCTTGTGCTTAACGACTTCTGGGAAGCGTATTACAACGGAAAGCCCTACAAGCTTGTAAACCCCAGGAACGGCCAGGTAACCGCCGAGGTGGACCCCGCGCAGTTGCTTGACCTTATTGCGTACCAGGCCTGGGAAAGCGCCGAGCCGGGTGTTATCTTTTATGACAACGTTAACAGGTACAACCCAACGCTTGAGGCGCTTGGCCCAATAGTTTCGACAAACCCATGTGGCGAAGTCCTGCTTTATCCGTATGAATCGTGCAACCTTGGAAGCGTAAACGTCTGGTCCTTTGTAAAGGAGGACGATTCGGGCAATGTGCAGTACGATTGGGAAGGGCTGAGAGAGGCCATAACTCTTGCTATAAGGTTCCTTGACAACGTGATAGACATCAACAAGTACCCGCTCAAGCAGATAGAGGAGATGACAAAGAAGACAAGAAAGATCGGGCTGGGCGTTATGGGCGTTGCTGACCTTTTGTTTGAATTTAAGCTTCCCTACGACAGCGACGAGGGCAGGGCTTTCATGGAACGGTTAATGGAGTTCATAAACTACCACTCAAAGGTTGCGTCGGTTGAGCTGGCTAAAGAAAGGGGGCCGTTCCCGCTCTTTGCCAAGAGCTCCTATGCAAAGGGGCAGCTTCCGTTTGAAGGCTTTTACGACAAGAAGTCCTGGCACTTTGACTGGGAGGCGTTGGCAGAGGAGATAAAGAAAACCGGCATAAGGAACGCCTACACCACGGTAATAGCTCCAACGGGCAGCATATCGATGATAGCGGGGACAAGCAGCGGAATAGAGCCGGTCTTTTCACTTATTTATGAAAAAAACGTAACAATAGGAAGCTTTGAGTACGTTGACCCGGTGTTTGAAAAAGTAATGAGAAGGCTTGGTCTTTATGACGCTGACCTAGTTAACGATGTTGTGAGGAACAACGGCATGCTGAGGGGCATAAACTACATACCAGAAGAGCTAAGGAGGGTGTTCGTAACTGCGCTTGAAATATCACCTGAGGATCACGTAAAGGCGCAGGCCGTGTTCCAGAGATGGGTAGACAGCTCAATATCAAAGACCATAAACATGCCTTCAAACGTAACGCCTGAGGAAGTAAGGAATGTGATTTTGCTGGCGCACGATCTGCGCGTAAAGGACGTGACTATTTACAGAGACAGGTCAATACAGACCCAGGTGCTTAAGGCGCCTGGGGAGCAGAAAGCAGCAAAGGCCCCTGAAGCAAAGCCGGCGGCGAAGATATCAGTGGTAACTCCGCCTGAGCCAGCGCAGCCAGAGGTCTGCCCGGTCTGCGGGTCAAAGCTTGTGTTTAAGGAAGGGTGCGCAACATGCCCAGTATGCGGCTGGAGCGCGTGCGCGTCAGCCTAAACAACAAATGCTGCAAGATATATAATAGCGGTTGTCGCAAGGTAATATTTGAAATACTTTAGGGAACCGCTCATTGCTTCTCTGATAAGGGCCATGCCGTTTTGAACAACCTTTACCTTATGTGTCCACTTGAGCATGCTTAGCCTGACCTCATGGGGCTCAAAGGTTATTGACTGAAGCTCCCTGCACAGCGCTTTTATGTCAGCTATTTCGCCAAAAGCCCAGTACCCCTTTTTGTTCTTTGAAGTCGCAGATACGTGTGTATCGGTTGTCACCAGAACATACCCGCAGCCCTTAACTGCTTCATACGCTTCCGGGACTGCGTTGTTTGAATCAACAACAAGAAGTCTTAGATCCGTGGTTCCGTTTGAAATGTAAACAGCGTGTATACCTGCCTCCCCCACCTCCTCTGACGTGAAGCTGAGCCGTTTAACGTCAGCAAACATTTTCTCCTTGCACCCCCCGCTGCACCTGAGGGCCAGCTCAAGGGGCTCGTCATAGTTAACCTGAGGCGATGTAGTTGAAAGCTTGTTGTGGGAGTCCACGATCATGACGTCTTGACCTGCTGAAAGAACCTTTAAAATATATCCCTGTGGGTAGTCGTCCATTGTAACCTTTGGATCTGCTATTATCAGCTTAAAGGATTCTGAACAGATGCCATAGTGGTAAAAGAACTCGCCCTCCTGCGCAAGCAGACAGGCGTCGTCAAGAGGAGACATTGCGGCGCTTTCACGCAGGGACCTCGCATACCTTAGCGCTTCACTCCTTGAGGCAGGGTTCATATCGTGATTTGATGCTGAGTGAAGCACTATGCAGTTCCTGTAACCCAACTTTTTCATTTCCTGGTGAACAAGTTCTGTAAGGTTGTAACCGCCAACGCCTTTGAAAGGCCCTGGGTGAAGCGGAGGAACAACTATGACATCCTTTTGATCGCCGTAATTGAGCTCCAGCGCATACGTTTTTACATTAACCTGTGTGGAGTTAGTTTCAAACAGCATCTCGAGGCCGGGGGTGTAGCCAATCATCCACGCCTCAAGCGCCCTTTTTGAGGCCTCGAGCATTTTATAGCCTATCTTTTTCTCCGTGTACCTGCCGGCCACAATTAGGAAAGCAGCGGTGGCCGCATAGCTTGCCAAAACCGGCGCAACGGAGGCCAGGCTAAGCAGCACACCAAGCTTCAGCATCAGCGGCATAAACAGAAGCGCGAAGTACAGGGCAAGAAAGGCCGCAGCCTGGGCCCTTCCAAGGAACTCGCCCCTGAGGATTATGTACATGAACCCGGCAAGGGCAAGGGAAGCCGTTAAAAATGCCCTTAGGCCTGCCCGCGCAAGCGCGTCTATTGCAGCCGTTATTAAAATAAGCATAAGAAAAAATGCATGCGTGGCCGAAACCCTTCTAACCGTAGCGTATCCTACCTGGGTCCCTGCAACAAGCCTGACGGCAAATACATAAAAAAGGGCTAGCACCGGGGAGAGCAGCGCCAGATATATTGAGGCATGGTAGTAAAAGTAAAGAAACATCTCCAACAGAAGCACCATCGCCAAGTGCACAGCAGGCAGCACGTACCTGTTCGTGGGAAGGCTAAACGCGGCCCTAATGGAGTTGGATATGTTCTGGTTTACCTTCTCCAATTCCCGTTACACTGGTTTAAATATCAACAGGAGTATGGAGGCAACCGTGAACGCCACAGTTATTGTAAGGACCCCTACAGGCCCCACCTTAACGCCCGGTTCATCGCTGCTATAGAAGGTCATCAATCCTGCGCTTGAGAGGGGCATGACCGTCCTCTTTTTCCTTGAGCTGCTCATGGCCTTGTCTTTACATAATGAGTATATAATTCTTATCCTCATTAGTTGTGTTATATGCAGAACGTTGCGTGCAAAATGGCTCCTCGCTCACGGTAGAGAGCTCAGGCTTTATAACAGGGTTTTAAATTGTCAGTAAACCATTTTAACGATGTTAAACACACATACGCCAGAATGTTAAGCGTTGAGGGCCTCAAGGTTGGGGTTAACGGGAAGGTTATACTTAACGGCGTGACACTGACATTTGAGCCTGGAAGGGTTTATGCCCTTATGGGCCCAAACGGATCGGGCAAGAGCACCCTTAGCTATGCGATAATGGGCCACCCAGAGTACTCAGTTATTGAGGGTGACATAAAGTTCATGGGGCAAAGCATAGTTGGCCTTAAGCCAAACGAAAGGGCAAGGCTCGGGATATTTCTGGCGTTTCAGAACCCTGTCGAAATACCCGGCGTTCAGGCCCTTTCATTTATAAAGGCAGCTTACAATTCAATCACAGGGCAGAACCTCAGCACATACTCCTTTAACAAGCTAGTGAAGTCAAAGATAAGCGAGCTTGGCCTTGACGAGTCACTTCTTCAAAGGCCGGTAAACGATGGCCTTTCAGGAGGAGAAAGGAAAAGGCTTGAAGTAATACAGATGGCGGTTCTACAGCCAAAGATAGCTATACTGGACGAAATAGACTCAGGGCTTGACGTGGATCAGCTGGAAAGGATATCAAATGCCCTTAACGTGATGAACAAAAAATATGGCACTGCGCTTGTGCTTGTAACTCATTACACAAGGATCCTGAAGTACGTAAGACCGGAAAGCGTCTATGTTATGCACAGCGGGAGGATAGTTACAAGCGGAGGCCCGGAGCTTGCTGAAAGGATAGACTCAGAGGGTTACGGATGGCTTGGGATTGAAACGGCTTAAGGCTGTAGCATGGAAGCTTACTGTTGAGGTGTACAGCGATCCAGCAAGTGAGCTTGCGGAGAAGCAGGCCCTGCTTGCCAGAAGAATATATGAAAAGATAAGGGAAAGGCAGCCCTATGAGCTGAAGCTTCTCTTTTGCAAGAAGTGCAAGTCATACTCGCCGCCCATGCTGTCAAAAAGAATAAGGATAAGGAATGGCATGATTCTGTACACATGCGGCAGGTGCGGCGCAACTTACAGAATTCCGTTCAAGTGAACGGCTTTAGGAGCAATCCATAAAAGCTCTCTTATAAGATAAATTAACATGCCCTCTTGGATAGATTCGCACAGCCACTTTTATCTTACGCCCCTAAACGTAATTGAATCCCTTAAGGCGCAGGGGCTTGTAGGCGTTGTTGAAGCAAGCTGGATCCCGGTAAGGCCATCGGCTCCAGAAACGCTAAGGGACCTTTTCAGGTGGGTTGTTCAGGCAGAACAGGAAAGGCTTTCAAAGATAGGGGTTCTCCATATACCTGCAGCTGGCATACATCCCAGGTGCATCCCGGAGGATCTGGACGGCGCCCTTTCCATACTCGAAGATTTTCTGGGGCAGGCAAAGGCGCTTGGAGAGGTTGGCCTTGAAACCGCCAGTGAAGATGAAAGAAGGGCCTTCACGCTTCAGCTGAGGCTAGCAAAGAAGTACGACCTGCCGGCCATAGTTCATACTCCACGGTTAAATAAGGCCCTGGTGGCCTCAAAGGAGATTGAAGTTGTGGACGAGGTTGGGTTCCCCAGGGAGCTTACAGTCATAGATCACATGGTCCCCCAGGCCTTTTCTTCATTAAAGGAAAGGCTAGGCGAATTTAATGTGGGTATATCGCTTCAGCCGGGGAAGGCATCAGTTGATGAAGCAATTCAGATGCTATCATATCTTAGTCCAGAAAGGGTGCTGGTTAACTCTGACACGAGCACAGAGCCCAGCGAGCCCGAAAGGGTAAGGACATTTCTCGAAAGGCTTGAGTCAGCCTCTATGAAAGAAGTTTCAAGAATGATAGCAATTGACAACCCCAGGCGCCTGTTTAAGGTATAGGCCTATACCCAGGTCCTTTTACATGAGGGACACGGTGCAGGTGGCCAGGGACCTTCTTGGGAAGGCTCTTGTAAGGATGTACGGGGACAGGCCTGTTGCCATGATGATTACAGAGGTCGAAGCATATGGGGGCACCGACGATCCGGCAAGCCACGCCTACAGGGGCAACAGAGGGAGGGCATCAATAATGTTTGGACGGGTTGGCGTGGCCTACGTCTACTTCACATACGGCATGCATTACTGTGTTAACGTAGTAGCTAGGCCGCCTAGGAAGGACGCAGGCGCGGTGCTGATAAGGTCTGGCGAGATAATAGAGGGCCTTGACATAGCGTTGAGGAACAGGCCAGCCGACCCATGCAGGATCTCCAGCGGCCCTGGGAACGTAACTAAGGCGCTGAGGATAGATAGGTCCTTTAACGGGACCGACATGGCCTCATGCTCGCCTTTGTTTATAGGAAGCTGGGCTGATATACCGGAGGATCTTATAGGCGCAAGCGGCAGGGTTGGGATAAGGAGAGGAACCGAAGCTAAATGGAGGTTTTACATTAAGGGCAACTGTAGCGTTAGCGGGCGCTCTGATCCAAAAATAAACAGCATGCGGCGGCTTTAGAGTCTGATAAAACCGCGCGGTAAACCTGCGGGCAAAACCCTTATCTTTCCGGGAAGCAAAAGCAGGCCTATGGAGCTTAAAATAGGGGCGCATATGCCCATAACAGGCGGCCTCTATATGTCTGCTGAAAGGGCTAAAGAGCTCGGGCTACCGGCGTTTCAAATATTCACAAGAAACCCGCGTGGCTGGAGGTATCCGGCTCTAAGCGCAGACGATGTTAAGAATTTCAAGGACGCGACAAACGGAGCCTTTTACGCAATTAACTCGCACATGCCTTACCTGCCTAACCTTGCCTCTCCAAAGGAGGAGACTTACAGGCTATCTGTCGAATCTTTAAAGGAGGAGCTAAGAAGGGCCAGCGCGCTTGGGCTTAACTTCATTGTGGCGCACGTTGGGAGCCACCTGGGGGCCGGAATAGATGAAGGCAAGAGAAGGGTCGCTGCCGCCGTATCCGACGCCTTAGCCTCTGTAGACTGCAGCTGCTTCGTTTTGCTTGAGAACATGGCAGGGCAAAAAAACAGCGTTGGGTCAAGGTTTGAGGACATAGGCGATATAATTGAAATGATAAAGGACGACAGGGCAGGCGTATGCTTTGACACGTGTCACGCGTACGCCGCAGGGTATGACATATCAACTGAAAACGGCATAGCAGAAGTGCTGGGCAAGCTGGACAATGCAATTGGCTTTAAAAGGGTCAAGCTTGTGCATTTAAACGACTCAAAGGCAAGGCTTGGCTCTGGCCTTGACAGGCACGAAAGAATAGGCAAAGGGTTTCTTGGCAGGTCAGGCATAAGGGCCGTTTTGAAGTCAAAGCTCGCGGAGCTTCCAATGATTTTGGAAACGCCGGTAAACGATTATAGGGAGTACGCTGATGAAGTTAAGGCGGCGCTTTCACTTGTTTTAGAAAAATAACAATATTGTTGGTGTAGATATGAAAAAATTCATTATATATAAACGGCAAATTCAATGAAAACTTTAAAAACCATAAGTAATAAAACCATGGTATGGTGATAACAGGGTGGGCCGGCGTCTATCTGGATGTGGCCGTCATCCTGCTAGTTGGCGTGGTTATATCAATTCTTTCTTATGTTCTGGGTAGAGCCCTGAGCAGGGGGGAAGCGCCTGACACAAGCAAAAGGTTTGAAAGCGGTAACCTCCCCGAGGGAAGGGCGCGCGGGCAGTTTATAATGCAGTACTTCCCGTACCTTCTTATGTTCATGCTTATGGAGCCCGCGTTTGTAATAATGTTTATTGTGCTGCTGGGCTACAGGCTTCCTTCTTTTATAATTTTCCTAGCATCTCTGGTTACTGTTTTGCCGGCGCTTGCGTTTGCGTACCGTGAGGCAGGGGTGATAAGGAAATGGCTGACGGAGAAGGCCTGATATTTCTTGGTAACCTTGAAGAGGTAGCCAAGAAGTCGCTTGAGTACCTTAAGAAAAAGGAGCCCATAACAAAGATGGTAAGCTGGGGCGTAAATTTCTCGCTGTGGCCTGTTCACCTGATGACTTCCTGCTGCGGCGCGGAGTTTGCAGCGGCTGCGTCACCAAGGTTTGACCTGGAAAGGCTTGGATTTCTCCCGTTTGGAGGGCCAAGGCAGACCAACCTTATAGTCGTCGAAGGGACGACAACCTGGAAGATGGCAAGGGTTGTAAGGAGGGTTTACGATCAGATGCCTGCACCAAAGTGGGTCATAGCAATGGGAGCCTGCGCAATGGACGGCGGCATATTCTGGGACAGCTACAACATAGTGGTGGCCAGGGACTACTTGCCTGTTGACGTTTATGTTCCAGGATGTCCTCCAAGGCCAGAGGCCCTGGCCAGGGGCGTAATGATGCTGAAGGAAAAGATAGACAGGGAAAGGTCAAACCTTATCCCAAGTGAGCAAAGATGAACGCTGATGAATTAAAGACGGCGCTTGAAGCGGAGGGCGCAAAGGTCACTTACGACCAGAAGAGGAAGGTGTTTGACGTGTTTGTGCAGGACCCTTCAAGGATCAAGCAGGTAGCAAGAAAGATGCTTGAGCTTGGGCTTGACCATGTGGTCTCAGTTACAGGCGTTGACTATCCTGACAGGATAGAGGTAATATGGCACGCCTCAAGCTATTCCGTTGACAGCTTAGAAGGCCTGGTTGTAGCTTTAAGGACGCCCATCAGCAAGGGCCCGCCTAGACAGGCATATGATCCAAGGACCCGCACCTACGGCCCCGCAAGACCCCCGCTACCGGTCGACAGCCTCACTGATGTTTGGCCCAGCGCGCTATTCCTTGAAAGGGAGGCGCATGAAATGTTTGGTATAGAGTTCAGGGGGCATCCAGACCTTAGGCCAATACTCCTTTCAGACGACTTCTACGGAAAGTGGCCCCTGAGAAAGGACTTTACGTATGACAAGTCGGAGCTGAAGGTGGCATGAGCGAAAGGGTGTACAACATAGAAGAGGCACCAAACATTGACGTAAGTGGCGACAGATACATAATGCTTCAGATAGGTCCCTCGCACCCGGGATCAGGCCACATGAGGATAAAGGTGTGGCTTGACGGGGACATAGTGGTAAAGGTTGACCCTGACATAGGGTTTGTTCACAGGACGAGCGAATGGCTGAGCGAAAGGAGGGAGTTCATAAAGGCAATTCCAATAGTTGAGAGGATAATGCTGCCCGACACAATCCACGCGAACCTTTCATACATAACAACGCTTGAAAGGCTGCTGGGGCTTGAGGCCCCACCACGGGCTCAGTACCTGAGGACGCTTGCGGCAGAGATAAACAGGATAACAAGCCACCTCTACGGGATAGGGATATTCGGGATCTTTTTAGGCTCATCAACGGTTTATATGTGGGCTTTCGGTGACAGGGAGCCATTTATAGACCTTATGGAAATGCTCACAGGAGCCAGGATAACTTATTCGTACATCATTCCTGGGGGTGTCAGGTGGGACATGCCAAAGGGGTTCAAGGAAAGGGCGGAAAAGGTCCTCGAATACATGGAGAAAAGGCTCAAAGACTATGATGACATATGGGTCAAAAACCCTGTTGTTCAGTCGAGGTGCGTCAACGTCGGTGTCATCGATAAGACAAACGCAATAAGGCTTGGAGTTGTTGGGCCAAACCTCAGGGCTTCAGGGGTTTACTACGATACAAGAAAGCACGACCCGTATGCGGCCTATCAGAACGTTGACTTTGAGGTGCCAACCTTTAAGAACGGCGACGCGTACGACAGGCTTCTTATAAGGGTTGAGGAGATAAAGCAAAGCATGAAAATAATAAAGCAGGTCCTTAAGGACATGCCTGAAGGCAAAATAATAGACGAGGGAACATACAAACAGCTTAACCCTGTAATGAAAAAGGTTTACGATGAAAGGGCCAGGGTCATGTTTCCAGCGTTTTACAATCACATGAGGCCGCAGCCTGGCGAAGCCACAGGAAGGGTTGAGGCAGGAAGGGGCGAAATATTCTTTTACCTGAGGAGCGACGGAGGGAAGTACCCATACAGGTTCAGGTGGGTTACCCCATCGTTCAGGAACCTTCCTTTCTTCACGCATGTGGCGGTTGGCTACAGGCTTGCGGACCTGCCCGCAATATATGGTAGCGTGGACTACTTCCCGCCGGAGGCTGACAGGTAATGGGCATAATACCTCTCATAATATGGCTTATTGAGGACCTCCTTTACGTGATAATCTTTCCAGGGCTTGTGACTGTAATGGTGCTGGCCATAATAATCATATATATAGAAAGAAAGATAGCGGGCAAGGTTCAGATGAGGTTTGGGCCCCTCTGGGTCTCAAAAAGGATTGGAGGGGCGCTTCAGTCAGTTGCCGATCTTTTAAGGTTCAGCTTCCAGAGCTTTATAGTGCCAGAAGGAGCTGACAGGCTTGCGTTCATACTGGCGCCAGGGCTTATGTTCGCCTTTTCCATGATTCCGCTTATATTTGTGCCGGTTGGCCCCTATTACTCCCTTTTGTTCCCGGCTGGCTTAACAGTGCTTCTGTCGGTAGCCCTTATACTGGTGACCCCTATTTACGCAATAGTAATTGGATGGTCAAGCGACAACAAGTTCTCGTTTGTCGGGTCCCTCAGGGAGGCCTTCCTGCTGATGTCATATGAGATACCTTTCATATTTTCTGTTCTTTCAATGGTCATATTCTACAGGACGCTTAATTACATAGACGCCGTCGCGTCCCAGTACAGGTTCCTGCCGGGGATAATCCTGAACCCGGTTGCAGCCGTTGTAATGTTAATAGTGATGATCAGGACAACCGGAAGGTTCCCATTCGATATAACTGAGGCTGATAGCGAGCTGGTCATGGGGCTTTTCACCGAGTACTCTGCCCTGTTCTTTGGAGTTGGGATGGCAACCCCCTACGTTGAGCTCTATGTTTACAGCCTGATATTCTCGCTTCTTTTCCTTGGCGGATGGTGGCCGGCCCCGCTTTACTCCCCGGGCCCAATAATGGGCCTTATACTCCCCGGGCTTGTTGTTGTGGTTAAGGCGTTCATAGTCATGACGATACTCGTGTTCCTAAGGTCTGTGTATCCAAGGTACAGGCTTGACCAGGCAGTCAGGTCAGGGTGGGGCTACGTCATGGGCTTAAGCGCCCTTGCGGTTGTGATATCGATATTGGAGGTGATCTTTCTATGAGTGAAAGCTCTGCAAAGGAAAGGAAGCTAAGAAACCCAATAGTGGGTCACATAAGGGCACTGGCAAAGGGGTTCAAGTACTTGGTTGAGCCAAACAGGATGACGCTTGACTATCCCGCAGAAACAATGAAGCTGCCTCCAAACTACAGGGGGTTCTTTACAGTTGATGACAAAAAGTGCATAGGCTGCAGCATGTGCGAAATGATATGCCCGCCCCAGGCAATAACAATGATTCCGCGCGTTCAAGTTCAGAGCGGCCAGACTGTGCCTGAAGGAGCGGGCCAGGGAAAGAAGACAAAGCGGCCCGTTGTAAACTGGGGAAGATGCATATACTGCTACTTTTGCTTTGACATATGCCCGGTTGACGCGTTTGTGCCAAGCGGCGTTCATGACCTGGCGTTTTATAACGATAAGGACTACAGGCCATCATATGAGGAGTACCTCAAGCCCCCAGAGGAGCCATATAAGAATTCAAAGAAGGTCGTGTCAAGGCCTGACCTGAAGAGGGGTGTTGGATATGAGCCCGCTCCTTGAGCTGGCGCTGATTCTTTTGGCGATAGGCGCGATAGTGTTTTCAACGTTAACTGTGTTCCATAAATCATTAATTTACTCATCAGTTTTCCTTGCGCTCCTGGGGCTTGCAAACGCGGCCATCTTTGCAATGCTTGGATACTACCTGGTTGCATTTGTGCAGATAGTAATATACGTTGGCGCTGCAGTGCTTTTCATAGTAATTTCTGTAAGCATGTTCAGGGAGCCTTTGATGACATTCAGAAGCTGGAGCTTTTTGTGCGTTGTAGCCGCATTTGCCGTGCTGCTTGTTGCGGCGGTGGCGCTTGCGTCCAGTGCGTTCCCTGGATACATAACAACGGTCCCCGTGCAGCAAGTTGTAAAGCTTATAATCGATAACGGATTTGCCGTGGTGATCTTGATGTTTGCCCTGTCAATAGGGCTTGTTGCCGCGGTTGCAATAAGCAGGGGTGGTGAGCAGGAATGAACCTTTGGCTTATGCCTGTTCTTATAGCGTCTGTTGTGATGATATACTTGGGCGTGGGGGGTCTAGTTTATCACAAGAACATGGTAAAGATGCTGCTGTCCCTTGAAGTGTCGTTTAACGGGTTCCTGTTGCTCACGCTTTACGCAGCGCTGAGCTTTTCAGGACAGCTTCTGGGCTCAAGCCTGGTCATACTGGCAATAGGCGTAGCCGTTGCCGAGATAGCGGTTATAATTAGCGCGTTAATCTACATGTTCAGGCACGGCATGCTGAGCGAAGCGTCACAGGAGGAGATAGAGGAATGATAGGCTATATAACTGAAGTTGCGCTGGCAATACCCTTTGTAGGAGGCCTAGCGGCGTTAGCGCTTAACGGCAGAGGAAAGGCAGCAATGTGGGCATCCGCAATTTCCCTGCTAATACCGCTGATTATAGTGCCTGTCGCCGTGCTTGCATACGGCAGCTACTACAGCCCTTCAATAGCAATGCCAGGGCTTGGCTACTTCCAGCTGGTACTGGATGGCCTTAACTGGCCGGTTGCCCTTGGCATAGCGGTTGTAACGTTTTTGATATCCATATATTCCTGGCCTTACATGAACGTGAGGTTTGAGGAGCTTGGGCGCAAAAGCTGGGGCCTATACTACTTCCTTTACACCTACTTCAGCGCAGGGATGCTTGGAATAGTGCTTTCGAACAACTTCATACTGTTCTACATATTTCTTGAGCTATCTCTTATAACCTCATTCCTGCTGATAGCGCTTTACGGCTACGGCAACAGGCAGAGGATTTCATTCATATACCTCATATGGACTCACCTGGGCGGCTTTATGTTCCTTATAGGGGGATTCATTTACGGATTTGTGCTTCATACGTTTAACTTTATACCTGTGCCGCCAGGGATAAGCTCACTGGGCTATCTTATAGGCCCTGTTGTGCTGCTCATAACTCTTGGCCTTCTTATAAAAATGGCCGTGTTCGGGGTTCACGTCTGGCTTCCATACGCTCATGCCGAGGCACCCACGCCTGTTTCTGCACTGCTTTCTCCTGCCATGATAGGCATAGGCGGATACGCTATAATCAGGATAGATTACTTTCTCTTCAGGGGATTGCTGCTAAGCTACAGGCCACTGCTCATAGCGCTCAGCGTGGTCACCATAATTTACGGCGGCCTTATGGCGCTAAAGGAAAACGACTTCAAGAGGCTGCTGGCCTATTCAAGCGTGGCCCAGATGGGGTACATGCTCATGGGCATAGCAACGCTAACCCCCCTGGGCATCGTAGGAGCCATACTGCAGTTCTTTGCCCATGCGGTTGGCAAGTCGATCCTCTTCTCCTCATCAGGCGTCCTGATAGCCAAGAACAACAACCTGAGGGACATAAACAAGATGGGTGGCCTTGCAAAGAGCATGCCGTATACATCAGCCCTTGCGCTGCTGGGCTTCATGGACATATCCGGCCTTCCCCCAACGTTTGGCTTCTTCAGCAAGCTTTTCATATTAATAGCGGTAGGTGAGGTGCTGGTGGGCATGGGATGGGGAGGCATAGCGTTGCTTGCGTTTGTGCTGATAGGGTTTGGGCTTACCCCGGCCTATTCATTTGTTGCAATGAAGAGGATATTCTTTGGCCCGCAAAAGCTCAAGGCTGTGGAAGGGGACCTGATGATGCTGGTGCCCATGGCAATAATAGCGGCTATAATGCTTATAGCCTTCGCCTTCCCCGGTCTGCTTTTTAACCCGCTTTCTGCTTATGTTAAGCAGCTGGTGGTGATGATGGTATGAGTTACACATGGCTTATTTGGTTAACATGGGCAACGCCCATGGCCGCGGCAGCTGCAGGACTGCTTAGCAAGAAGGCCGCGCCATTCCTTTCAATGGGTTCAATATTTGTATCATTGGCGGTATCGGTGGCCTCGTTCGCCATTTCATCCATGCCATATACCGTCTCGGCTCCATGGTTTTACCTGCTTGGGAGCGGCATAAGATTTAGCATGCTGGTGGACGGCCTGTCAGCTGTGATGGGAAGCGTTGTGGCCTTTGTTTCATTTCTTATCTCAGTTTACAGCTACAAGTACATGGAGAACGACTGGGGATGGACCAGGTACTGGTTCTTCTTTACGTTCTTTGTAGGGTCAATGCTGTTGCTTGTGTTTGCGGGGAACCTGGTTGTGATGCTTGTTGGCTGGGAGGGCACAACGCTTGCGTCATATGCCCTTATAGGGCACTGGTATACTGACGAGGAGGAGAGGTGGGTTGGCGACCCTGGGAGGAAGGCGCTTGGCGTTCAGATGTGGTCAACCCCAAGTCAAGCAGGAGTGAGGGCAATGGTGTTCACCTCTTTGGCGGACGTGGGGTTCATAGTTGGAATCGGAATGCTTTACTATGCGTCGCACACTCTAAGCCTCCTTTCAATAGAGAGAAACATGGGCACAATAATTCAGGTCCTTAACTCAAAGGGGATGCTGCTGCCTTTCCTGATAGCGTTCACAATGGGCGCCTTTGGAAAGTCGGCGCAGTTCCCGTTCCACGAATGGCTCGTAACGGCGATGACCGGCCCAACCAGCATAAGCGCGCTGATACATGCTGCAACCATGGTTAACGCAGGCGTTTACTTTTTGCTCAGGTTCGCCCCAATGATAATTGTTGCTTCCGCCGCCGTTGGAGCTTACTCCGCTGTCTCATCATTCTTCACATATGTGCTGATAATAGGCGCTCTGACGGCATTTATGATGGCATCTATGGCCATAACGTCTAACGAACTAAAGCTCATACTTGCCTATTCAACTTCGTCCCAGCTGGGGTACATGTTCATGGGCATAGGAGCGGCCTACTTTGCCGTTCCCTCCATAGCGCTCTTTGCTTCAATGTCCCACCTGATAAGCCAGGCCCTGTTCAAGGCCGCCATGTTCATGGCCGCAGGCGTTTTAATACACGAGTACTCAAGCAGGTACATAAAGGACATGAAGGGCGCCTGGAACGAAATGAAGATAACCGGGATAGCATTTGCCCTTGCCGCCCTTTCGCTTGCGGGCATACCCCCGCTCTCCGGGTTCTGGGACAAGGACCTTATTCTCGAAGTAACGCTTGAGAGCGGAAACATAGTCGCATATGTGCTTGGAGCGCTGGGTGCCTTCCTCACGGCGTTTTATATATTCAGGGCATTCTCGATAGTGTTCTCAGGCAAGCCTGAGAAGGAAGTGAAGGAGGGAAGCCCAATAGAGTGGGTCCCGTACCTTCTGCTCTCGCTTGCAACGCTTTTGTTTGGCGTGTTCTGGTATTACCCCAACGGCGGGCTTTCATCCTACATATACTCTGTTATTTCAACTCGCTCAATAGTTGTTCTGCCTACAGAAGCGATAACGTTTAACCCAGCAGACGTGGCCCTCTCAGTAGGCATAAGCCTGGTGGGGCTTGGCCTGGCCCTGGGCATATACCTGAAAAGAAGGGAGCTTGCCCTGAAGTCAGGCGCGCTAATAGCTTTAAGGAACTTCCTGTATGACAGATGGCTGATAAACGCCATTTATTACAGGGTGTTCGTGAATGGGCTTCAGTGGATAGCTGGCGGCCTCAGGTCGTACATCGAGTTTGGAGCCTTTGACAGGTTTTACCACGTTTACGTTCCACGCGCAATAACATGGGTTGCGGACAAGCTCAGGGGCTACCAGAAGGGCGAAATAAGCAGGCTCCTTATAACCATGCTGTTTGGAGCCCTGATAATGGCCCTGTTTGTGCTTATAGTTATGGTGATGTAAGATGATATCCCAGATCTATGTATTCATTGGCGCAACAATGGCGGTCTCGCTTCTCTCACCTCTGTTCCCCTACAAAAGGTACCCTTACGTGGCATCATTGCTGTTTGGCGCGCTTGCGGCGTACTTTTTCTTCGTTTACCGGTATTCATCGCCAGGCATATTTATAATGGACAACCTGACGCTTGCGGCGGTTGAGGCAAGCCTTATAGCTTCAGCGATACTGGCCCCCATGTACGTGCTGTACAGCAAAAGGGGGAGCGTTGTTGTTTCACTAATAGCTGCAGGCGTGCTGGCCAACTTCGTTCTCTCATCAACCATAAACCCCCTGATCGCGCTAAGCGGCTGGGGCGCGCTTTCAGTTTCAAGCTACGCGCTCGCGGCCATAGCAAAGGACAGGGAGTCCATGGGGAACTCAATCAAGTATGCATTTATGGGAGGAATTTCATTTCAGTTCCTGCTTCTTGCGCTTATACTGATTTACTCATTCACCGGTTTCACATACCTTGCGGAGTTAGGGCGTTACGGTGAGCCGATCTTCCTTGGTGCGGCGCTTCTTTTTGTGGCCATAGGGTTCAAGGTGGGCGTTGTGCCTTTCCACATGTGGCTGCCTGAAGTTTACGGCAAGTCCGATGCCAGGGCTGTCTCGGCGCTTTCTTCGATAATGAAGATAGGGCCCCTTGTGCTGATCTACAGGCTTCTCCTGTTCACAGTAAGCCTGCTTGGCATAGTCGGCACATACCTGAGGTACATGAACTTCTTAGTGATAATAGGCGTCGTGCTCTCAATAGTTACAATGACGTGGGGAAACGTGGCAGCCGTTGTCCAGGACGACGTGCAGAAGATCCTTGCCTACAGCAGCATCTCCCAGGTTGGCTACATGCTTATGGCGATAACAACGGCCGTGGCATCTGTGATTTACGGGGTTTCAGGGTATCTTGCAATAATAGGCCTGATAGCCTTCCTCTTCTCCTATTCAGCCGCAAAAGCTGGCGCGTTTGCTTATGTAGGGGGACTTAAGGACAGGAGCCTTGAAGACATAAGGGGAGGTTCCAGCTCAGACCAGCTTGGCTCAGGGATGTTTACAGTTTCGCTCTTAAGTCTGCTTGGCCTGCCGCCGCTTCTTGGCTTTTGGGCAAAGCTCTTTGTGTTCATGGCTGCCGCAAACCCGGCAATAGTCGTCTTCTACATAGGCCCGGTCCCCTGGTTTACAATAGTTGGCGTTGTAAACAGCGTAATATCAGCGTTTTATTACCTCAGGATACTTCAGTCAATTTACGGGCAGGGCGAGGGGAAGGCGCAGCTAAAAGGCCTTAGGTTCACCATAATGGCTTCTGCGGTTCTCCTGATAGTCGGGGGCCTGCTGGTTCCTCTAATATACTGATCTTTTAAGGAGCTCAACAAGCTCTGAATGGTACTTTAACCCACTCCCGGTAAGGACAATCACCGCTTTTTCCCCGTTTCTTATAGTCCCATCATCCTTTAACTTTTTGTAGGCCGCAAGCGAGGCGGCTGAAGAGGGCTCCACAATAAGCCCTGTCCTGTAAAGGTCCCTCAGCGCGCCCAGGATTTCCTCGTCGTTAATGGGCACTGCGTCGCCTCCAGCTTCCTTTATTGCTTCAACCATCTGAGAAAGCCTTGGCGGATTTCTTACAAGAAGGGCATCAGCAAGCGACGACGTGCCAGCCGGCGCCTTTCCGTGCAACGCCTCATAAAGAGACGCGGCCCCGGCGGCCTGGGCCGCAAACAGCCTTTTTCCAGTTCCCCTTAGGCCTTTGTAAAGCCCAAGAAACAGGGTCCCTGATGCCACGGGCGTTATCACCGAATCAAAG
The DNA here is from genome assembly GCA_002499005.1 of Thaumarchaeota archaeon UBA164. Taxonomy (GTDB): domain Archaea; phylum Thermoproteota; class Nitrososphaeria; order Conexivisphaerales; family UBA164; genus UBA164. The sequence goes on along the minus strand of DAJU01000010.1, from coordinate 207,949 downwards.
TCCCCGCAGGAGGCAAGCTCACTCACAATGCCCTCCATTCCCCTTATGAAAAACGGCGAGTACATGTGCCCTGCATATGCGCAGCCTTTGCCGTCAAGCTCCATGGCCCTTCTCCTTGCGGCATCCCTCGTGCTCTCCTCATAAATTGTAGCCCCAAGGGCGCTCATCAGGTTTCTTTTACCTGACCCTGATCCAGACGGCACAGCTATAATGGGCCTTATTCCAGCGGCAATCGAATATGCGGTCATGGATATCCCGGCGTTTCCGCTTGAGTCCTCTGCAAGGCACTTTATTCCAAGGGACCTGGCATAAGCAACAGCAAGCGCCGTCCCCCTGTCCTTAAAAGAGCCAGTCGGGTTAAGGTACTCGAGCTTAAACATAACCCCGCTTCCCAGCCTTTCAGATGTTATGCATGGGGTTCCTCCTTCTCCAAGGCTAAACGGCTTTATGACGTCCCCCTCCACGTCAAGCGGGCCTCCGCATACAGGGCAGCGCCACAGCCACCTTTGCACGGGCTCCTTAAACCCGCATTTTCTACATATGTATTCTGCCATAATACAGTTTTGAGGCGAAGGCTATAAACGCTTAACTGGCCTGGAGGCCTTAAATCATGCCAGCTGTCTTTAAATACGCTGCCATCTGCCTGAACGCAAGGGCCCTGTGGGATAGCTCCGACTTCTCCTCTGCGGTCATTTCGGCGAATGTCCTTGTCATCCCTTCAGGCACAAATACAGGATCAAACCCAAACCCCTGCGCGCCCCGTGGCTGGTCGCTTATCCTGCCCTTAACGCTTCTTGTGAAAAGGTAAAGCCTTCCATTAACATGCAGAGTCAGAGCTGACCTGAAGCTGGCCCTGTAGTCACCGGCAGCCCTTGCCAACGCTATAACGCCCCTCAGGCCTATTGTTCTGTAGGCATAAGCCGTGTAAGGGCCAGGAAACCCCCCATACGCATCCATAAAAAGCCCGTCGTCTTCAACAACAAAGGGCTCATTAAAGATCTTCATGGCCTCCTTTGCGGCCCTCAGCGAAATCTCCTCTATGGAATCGCTTTGCACCTCCTCTTTTTCAACGCCCTCAGGGGCTTCAGCTAGATCTATGTTAAATCCTCTTATGGCCTCTGCGGCCTCAATTACCTTGTGCGCGTTTTTTGTTATAAAGTATATCTTCATCCATAACTGTTTTGGGCAATAAAAAATTAAGCGTATCTGTTAGCGCTGTGCACAGCTTAAACTGCACGCTCACGCTCCTGTAGCCTTTGAAAAAGCTCACGTAGCAATCAAACTAATGCTTGGTCTGGCGATCCTGCTTCAAGCGCCTTGAGGAACTCTTCATGCTCCTTTTCGTCTTCCAGAATTGATCTGATGGCCATGCTTATCATCGAATCCTTTACTTTTTTGACCAGCTTCTCATAAAGGTTCAGCGCGTATTCCTCAAGTCCCTCAAGCTCCTCCAAAAGCTCGAAAAGTCTTTTCCTGGATTTTTCATTCAGGGCCTCAAAAACCTTTGCCCTTGCCGCCTTGACGGCTTCAAGGGCTTTGCTAATCTCCTCATATCTGTCAGATATGTACGGCTCAACGGCCTCCTTTAGCTCGTCAAGCATTACACCGTGATTAAATGAATCCAGTGAAATCTTCTTAAAAATGACTCTCTCCTGAGGCTCAAGCCACTTCTCCTCTGAGAGCTTGGCATAAAGCGTGAAGAGCGTGTGCTCATACTCTGAAAGAACCCCAGTTGTCCCCTTTGCCATCCCCGGTCACCTCACGCATTCAGGCGACCGAACGTTTTTTTGAGCGCAGCAAACTGGACAAACATTCATTTTAATATATAATATTGAAACTCCGTCTTATAAACGTTGTGAAGACACGCGTTTTGTAAAGATTCAAGTAGCCCGGGGCGGATTCGAACCGCCGTCCCCGGCTCCAAAGGCCGAGATGCTTGGCCACTACACCACCGGGCTAAACATCAGTTGGCCAATTTCACTTAAAAGCTTTAGGGGTGATTTAACTGTAGCGTTCCAGGTCCATGCTTTCCTTTAGAAGCCTTTTGTCCATGTCCTCGTAAAACTTGTAGTTAAGCACCTCATACTGCTCGGCCCTTGTCATAAGCATGTTCATGATGCCCTGCTGGGTGCCGTCCCTCATCAGGGCTTCATACGTAGCCCTCATCGCCTTTGCAGCAGCTCTGAATGCAGTAACCGGGAATATAACGTATCTGTACCCAAGCTCCCTGAACCTCTGGGCTGTTATGTAAGGCGTCTTGCCAAATTCAGTCATGTTCGCAAGGAGCGGCGCCTTTACTTCGCTTGCAAACGCTTTAAACTCCTCCTCGCTAAGCAGCGCTTCAGGGAATATTATGTCTGCGCCGGCCTTTACATAGAGCTTTGCCCTCCTTATCGCCTCGTCAAGGCCATAAACTCCCCTTGCGTCTGTTCTGGCAACTATCAGCGTGTTCTTTCTTACCTCCTTTGCCGCCAGTATCTTTGCAACCATGTCCTCTGCAGGTATAACCTGTTTTTCATCAAGATGCCCGCATTTCTTCGGGCTTACCTGATCCTCTATCTGCACAGCGTCGGCTCCTGCGGCTTCGAGAACCCGGAATGTTCTGTAAACGTTCACGGCCTCTCCAAATCCGGTATCGGCATCAACTATAAGCTGAATGCCTGAGACCTCCTTTATTGACCTTACGGCGGCCGCAAGCTCCTCAAGGCTTATAACCCCAAGGTCTGGCAGGCCCATCGAGGAGGTCAGCGCAGCGCCTGAAAGGTAGGCCACCTTAAAACCGGCAACTTTTGCCAGAAGCGCTGAGAAGCCGTTAAACACGCCCGGCACCACGGCAAATTCATAGCTTAGAATTGAATCAGACGGCAAACCCTCCCAGCCTCCTGTCTTCAAGGCTCATTATAAATTCGGCCTTATCCTGGCTGAGCCCAAGCCTTCTGGCCTTCTGCAGGACTTCGTCTTCGCTCATTGGCCTTGCTGGATGGCCTTTCGGCAGCTCAAGGTACTCCTCAAGCGTGGAGCCGTCATTCAGCCTGATCCTTATCCTGACCGGAAGCGTGGCCGGATACTTTCTGGTAAATTCGGCTATCTCTTCAACTCTAACCTTCTTCATAAGGCCCACAACAACCGGGTCGCTCATGTAGTTGTATGAATCAAGCCAGAAGCTGTGCTTTGCCAGCGTTACGGCAACCATGAACGGCAGGCTGTGGTCGGCTGTCTCCCTGTTTGTGGGAGACCACTTTGCAGGGCTGTCAGCGAGTATCGTCTTCGCCGCCTCATAGCTCTCAACCACAACCTCCTGAACGTTCTCCGGCTTTACGTTCATCTTAAGAGCCGCTTCAATCGCTCCCTGCGCGTGGTACTCCGCGGGGAACTCCTTTATCAGGGTGTCAACTACGCCTGAGCCGTTCATCCTCTTAAGCGGCGAGGTGTCAAACTCCTTAAGTATAACTTTAACAAGCCCCATTGCACCTGAAAACGGGAGCTCCGGGCCGGTTATGCCTGCCTTAGATATGAGCGCCGCAAATATGGCCTTTCTCGTTGCATCCCCGGCTGCCCCAGCCTTCCACATGGAAAGCCTGCCGCTTCTTGTTTCCCTGAGCGCAACGTTTGGGACTATTGCCAAGGAGACTGCGTTCTTTATCTGATCCCTTTTAAGCCCAAGGAGTTTTGCGGCCGCGGCTGCAGTTGCCGCTTCAAGAAACACCACGTGATCAACGCCAACTTTTCTTAGAGATCCCGAGTCACACAGCCTTGTCCCCACGTCATATCCCACGGCGGCCGCTTCAATGAGGTCCTTTCCGCTGGCGTTGAGCTTTGCTGATAGCGCGAAAAGGGCCCCAAACATGTCACTTGGGTGAAGCGGTTCCTTTGAGAGGTACGTGTCATTAAAGTCAAGGTATCTTATCAAGAACGTGTTGTAAAATGCCGCGAAGTCTGGCGAAACTTGCTCGCCGGAAAGCGTTGCATAGTTGCCGTTAAACTCAGAGGCCGCCCTGTCAAGCACGGCGCCCACTTCCCTTTTTGACTCCACAAAGTTCCCAAGCGCATCTATCATTCTTTTCTTGAGCTCCTGCACAGCCTTTCGGTCAAGCCTTTCATAGCTCATGCCATCAGCAAAGTCAGCTATTATATCGGAAGCCTCTTCGACGTTGTTCATAGGTGGCCTATTTAACGTTCATGATTTAAAGCTTATCTCCATCAGTTAAGCGAGCAGGTTGCGATCCAACTTATTTTACAAACTGCGCATCTAATTTGATCTCTAAACATATGAACACAACGGCCCTAATCATTATTGACCGTTGCGGGCAAGGCCTTGAAACAGGGAAGAGGCCTCCCCACCTCTAGCGGCCGTAAGAGGTTGGGTTCCTTTTCAAGGGCTTGCCCGTGGCGGCCGTTCGGGAATGACAGCGCCGCACATACGTGCGGCATGCCGCGTTTGGCTGTGGAGGCACATGCCCTCCCGGCACGCCCCGCGTAAGCCAAGCCCTGAAGGGCTGGCTGAGGCAGAAGGCTAGGCCGCAGGCGCCAAGCTCACCTGGGTTGCCAGGTGTCCCTTGGTTGTCTGAGGCCAAGCCCGCTGCCAAAGCAGGCTCCGACGGGTGCGGCAAACAAAGGGCGTAAAGGGAAGGCCTGGCCTTTACAGCCAAGCACGGAATGCCGTTCGTCTGTGCGATGTTGTCATCCCCGAACGTTATGTTTGCAAATTTTCATGTTCTCAACAGAAATGTCAGCAAAAAAGAGCATATGGCCTTAGCGCCAAATGCAGGTTAATGTTTTTAAGCCGATTAACAATAAATGGTCTAGGCCGGGGTGCCCGAGCGGCCTAAGGGGCTGGCCTCGAGATCCACGGGAAAGCCAGTGGGCGCAAGCCCGCGCAGGTTCAAATCCTGCCCCCGGCGAATACTATAAAATATTATATCCTACGGCTTTTAAGGGGAATTCAGGTACTTTGCTTGTGAGGCGGCCCGAATGAGCGTCGACATACACCGCAAGGAAAAGAACCTGAAGCTCTACCTTTCAAAGACGGACGACCCAGACATACACAGCTTTGCAAGGGCGCTCCTGGCCTCAAACTATTCAACCGCAAGGGTCGAGAGGTACGTCCTCACGCTCTTTGAGCTTGAGAGGTTCATCGGGAAGAGGCTCAGGGACGCAACAAAGGAAGACCTGGAGAAGTTTGTCCTCTCGCTTAAGGGGAAGAAGGCCTGGACAAAGGACACCATGCTGAGGCAAATAAAGGTCTTTTACCGCTGGTTAATAAGCGGGACCCTGGACAGAGGGGCCCCTTACCCCGAAATCGTTTCGTGGATCAAGGCAGGCGTAAAGAAGAACGAGCTTGAGGAGCCCGAGATTCTTACCGAGGACGAGGTGAAGGCCCTGATCGATAAGGCGCCGACAACTAGGGACAAGGCGCTGATCGCGGTTCTCTTTGACGGTGGCTTTCGCATAGGCGAGATACTCCCGAGGAGGGTTGGCGACGTTGAGTTCGACGAAATGGGGGCAAAGATAAAGGTCCACGGGAAGACCGGCTCAAGGGTCGTCAGGCTTATAGCAAGCGCTCCCCTGCTTGCCAGGTGGATAGATGAGCACCCTCAAAAGGACAACCCGAACGCATGGCTCTGGTTCTCCCGCAATAGCGGGATGCTTTCGTACCAGATGGTCAGGAAAATCCTGAAGGACACAGCTGAAAGGGCCGGGATAAGGAAGCGCATATATCCACACCTATTCAGGCATTCCTCCGCAACCTCAAACGCCCGGTTCTTAACTGAGTACGAGCTCAGGGTTAGATATGGATGGTCAAGCGAAAGCGACGTCCCTGCTCGATACGTGCACCTGTCCCAGAGGGACCTGGACGAAAAGCTGGCAAGCGTTTATGCCAGTCGCCAGGTTGAGCCGCCAAAGCCGAAGTTTGCGCCGATCATATGCCCCCGCTGCGGGGCCGAGAACACGCCTGGAACCAGGTACTGCTCAAAGTGCGGGACGCCGCTGACAGCTGAGGAGCTAGCAAGGTCAACCGTTGAAATTCAAGAGCTCAAGGAAAAGGTCGACCAGCTGACGAAGATCCTAGGATCCCTTGCTGAGTCGCTGAAGAAGAAGCGCTAGAGCCTCCTCGAAAGCCTCTCAAGCCCTTCCTTAACGTCCTCAAGCAGCTTTACCATCTCCTCAGCTTCCTCCTTCGAAAGCCTCAAGATCACCTCGTCGCCTTCGTCCTCAACCTTCATGATTAAGCGTTTTGATTTCCCTTAAAAGCAGGTCTGCCGCGTTTAACAGCGTTAATAATTCGACATAATTACGAACGAACTATGTCGAATTGTACTGGCGTCAACAGGATTCGACATAAACCACGCTCAAACAGGGCGAATTTTAAACAATGTTTAATGCAGCCTTGCCGGCTTGTTAAATTTAGTTTAGTTAAAATGAAATAAAGTACAAGCTAATTGAACGGTTTTGGCGGTTAGGTCTAAGTCTGAGCGTTTCAGAAACTATAGCTAGAGCTCAGGCGGAGCCAGGTGAGGTACCGCTTGATCTTGCGAAGCCTTTCGTAGTCGATCGAAATTCCGTTGTTCTCAAGGTAGACCTTCATCTTGGGAAGAGGCATGCCTATTTCTAAGGAGAGCAGGTCTAGCAGCTCCCGTATTTTACCGTCGGAGAATTCGGGAAGGAACTTCACCCCAAGGCGTCGAACAAGCTCGAAATTTCTATCTAGAACTGGCCTGTCTTTCTCAAAGCGGAAGGGCCTTACAAAGACGAGGAAGCCTTCGCTTACTACGATGCTCCCGTTAAGCTTATTCGAAATTTCCTGAAGCTTTTCAACCGAGAACCCACGGCTGAGCAGATAGACGAGCGGGACTTTTCGAAAGTCTCGGGCAAGGGCATAGACTGCTGCAGCCTCAGGCTCGTCGAACGCCGATTCGTTCGCAAGCCGGAGCGACATTTCAATCTGCTGTTAAAAAACGCCTTAAAAGGCAGGGCCTGGTTCGCTGGCTTTTAAAGGAATTTTTGACGTCCTAACATGAACGGATCAGGGCTTACGTCAGTAGAGAATAGAATAAGGCTATTTAAGACCTTTAACTGGTCGTTCTTCCCCCTGCAGCACGGAACCAAAAGGCCAGCAGTGAAATGGGAGACGTATATGATAAGAAGGCCGACAGACGAGGAAATAAACGACTGGATGGCAAGGGGCTATACCGATTACGCAATCGTTTGTGGAGCGGTAAGCAACGACCTGGTCATCCTGGATTTCGAAGACATAAACGACTTCTATCGCTTTTTCTCCGGATGGAAGAACCTCCTCAAGAGCGCAATGGTCGTTAAAACGCCGCACGGAGGAATTCACGTATATCTGCACGGGCCTGGGATCAAACGGGTGATTCGCGTCTTTGGCGATGAACACCCGGTCGACCTGCTCGGCGAAGGGGGATATGCGGTTGCGTTTGGGAGCGAAGTAAACCACGACCTATGCGACAAAACCAAGTGCAACCGGACGGGGGTCCAGGCGTACGAGCTCTTCCCTGAAAGCGAGCAGATCGCTCGGGAAGCGCTCGAAGGCGCGCCGCCAGCTCTCACTGAAGCAACAATCGAATCACTGAGAAAGAGAGCAAAGGCGCTAGGCTGGGGCTTCCGGCTAGAGGGCGGTGAAAGAAAGGCAGGAACCTGGAGAACGCTTGAGCCGTTTGAGGTCGAGAAGATCGCGGCCGCTCTCTCCCCTTTCTGGGCTCCCGGTTCTAGAAACTACTTCACGATAACAATCTGCGGTGCTTTCATACACAGCGGAATTGGCGAGGAGAGCGCAAAGGCTGTTGTGAGTCGCATCTGCGAGCTGAAGAACGACGACGACACACTTGACGAAAGGCTCAGGACAGTGGAGTACGAGTACTCGCCTCACAGGATCGGCAAGAAGCTGACTGGCCTTCCAACGCTTCGAGAGTTCCTCGATTCTAAAGGCGGAGCCGATGCGTTTGAGAAGGTAGCTGAGGTGCTCAGGGCGCCCGAAAACGAGCAAAAAACTGACAAGACGGTGAGAATCGGCAGGTGGCTCCTGAACTACTTTGACATAATCACCATCAGAGACACAGAGGATATATACGTGAGAAACGAAGTCGGCGTTTACGTCCAGGACGAAACCAGGCTGAAGGAGGCGATATGGGCCGAATTTGAGGACGAAAGGCTCAGGCGCAACGACGTTGAGGACATATTAGAATACATCAGGGCAAGAACCTATGCCGACCATTCGGCCTTCAACGCAAGGCTTGAGCTGATACCGCTGCGCAACGGCGTTCTCAACGTCGAAACTATGGAGTTCAGGCCCTATACAGAGGACGACCGCTTCACCTTCTACCTGCCGATAAACTACGACCCTAACGCTAAGCTGGAGAACGGCTCCTGTCCAAACTTTCAGAAGCTCATAACCGAGGCGCTTTATCCAGAGGACGCTTCGGCCCTTCAGGAGTTCTTCGGCTACGCGCTCTGGAGGGACTACCCTGAAGCAAAGGCCCTCGTTCTCCTGGGCGAAGGCGCAAACGGGAAAAGCACGGTGATAAAGGTCCTTAAGGCAATGCTCGGGGAAAGCAACACAGCTGGCTACTCGCTTCACGAGCTAGAGGCAAACAGGTTCGCAAAGGCAAGGCTGTTTGGAAAGCTGGCAAACATATACGACGAGCTGCCGAGCACTGCACTTGCAAGCGCTGGTATATTCAAGGTTATGACCGGGGGAACTTCCCTTTCCGCTGAGGTTAAGTACGGAAAGAGGGACGTGCAGTTCACGAACTATGCGAAGTTCATCTTCGCAACGAACCGACTGCCCAGAATCTCGGAGGACACCTATGCCTTCTTCCGAAGGTGGATCATCATTTCTTTTCCGTTCACCTTCTCGCAGAGCCCAAAGGAGGGAGAGAAGCAGGCGGATCCGGAGCTCGCAAAGAGGATAATCGAAGGCGAAATGCCATGTGTCTTCAACTGGGCCGTCGAAGGGCTTAGGAGGCTGAAAGCTAACAACTGGGCGTTCAGCAGCTCAAAGAGCGCTGAGGAGGTGAGGGAGGCGTACATAAGGAGCTCGGATCCTGTCAAGGCGTTCCTCGAGGAGATGGTTGAAGTCAAAAGCGATGGAGTTGTTCTGAAAGATGAGCTCTACAAAGCCTACCGCGAGTACTGCGAAAGGAACAAGGTCCCGGTTCTCAGCTATGATGGGTTCTTCAGAAGGCTGAAGTCCGAGCTGACAAACGCTACAACCAGGAAGGTAGAAACGGATGAGGGGCTGAAAGCGGCAGTCGCAGGAATAGCCCTTAAGGGAGAGGAAAGCAAAGGGGAGGCACAGGGCTCGCTGGACGGGCTCTGAACGTCCCAAAAATGCTGAAGCTTCACAAAGGTGGCGTCTTGATTTTTCTTCATTATGTAAGTTTTTACATCACTATACAATACTCAAAACACTTCCACCTTTTCCAGCTTTTCCACCTTTTTTATCCCCGTGCAGATTTTTTGGTATGACAATTATCGCTTGGAAAAAATAGAAAGGGGTATAGAAAAAAGGTGGAAAAGGTGGAAATGCTGGAAGCGCCATTATCCCTGCTTTTTAAGGCTTAGCCTTTTGCTCAGCCCCCCTTAAAACCACGTCAGCTACAACGACCAGAAGGACATAAAGTCTATCTTCATAAGCCTGAGATTTCAAGATCAGAACAGGGCGAACATAAGAACAAATTAATAACGCCACAGCAAGTTTTTAGCCAATTAGACCCCTTTCCCTTTGTTCACATAGGTTTGTTTTTATGCGCTTCGGCGCCTTGGCAAATCCCTCGGGATCTGTTCTACAGACACTACCTTAAGAGACCTCGTGGCAACCACACTTTGCAACCTTAAGTATACTGTCTATGAGCTCGTCAATCTTGAGGTGTTTAAGAAGATTTGACCAACGCTCTTCCCCCATTACCTCTATTTTATCCAGTATTTGCCCGATTACAGCAGGGTTCTTGGCCGCTTCACACTTGTCTATTACGGCCTCGGTCTCTTCCTTGAAGTTGTTGCAGAAGATGAAGGTAAGGTCGTCTTCATTAATATGGACTAGTTTTTTCTCTCTTTCCAGCTTTTCCTTCAGTTCATCTCTTAAATGATTACTATATGTGTCATTATCGCAGTAGAGAACATACTGCTTGATGCCCAAACCCTCGAGAGCCCTTATATAGTAATCAAACTCGCCAAATCCATCAACGTTTATTATAGCTAGCTCGCAACACTTAAGGCGCTTATCCTGTCTCAGCAACTCGCTTAGGACGAACTGTTCGCCGGACCCTTCAGCTAATATCGCTACATGTGAAAACAGCGCGTCAAGGACTTGAGGTTGCCTTATTATTCTCTTGATTAGGTCATAGCTTGAGTTATCGCTTAAATTTATCAGTTGCAAGGCGGTGGCCCCGGATTCCAAGTAGAACCTGTATATTCTGCCTGGCTCAAATGGATCGATTAGCGCCGGTGAATGAGTTATAACTATGGCCTGGCTCTGGGGCGTTTTATAGTCTTTTAAGATGCGCCTGATCTCGGCTAGGACCCTGCGTTGCATAGCCGGATGAAGGTTCAATGCAGGCTCGTCGAGAAGCAGTACCTTGTTTTCGCTACCTATCAACATTGTTAAGAGGACAAGCGCCTCCAGCTCGCCGCTTGCCAGAAACTCTGGAGTATAGCGCCTTCCACTTCTGAAAAAGCTGAGATTGGCATTACTTTGATCAAATACGAACCGTACCTCGTAACCTTCCCCTTCCCCGCTACTGGTTAGCTCCTTGAAGTCCTTGACTATGGCATTGTACATTTCGTGCTCATTGTCATTACTACTGTTGTAGAGCTTAAGGAGCTCCTCAACTGCGCGTCTTCCGTCGAACTCCCTTGGCCTAGTGCACGGCTCCTCCATCGATTGCTGGCCCCTCTGCAACGCCGCCAACGGCAAATATTTCTCTACAGGGCTACGTGGGCTCCTCAGCACAACAACAGAGTCTGCAAGCAGCCTAGATACAAACGAAAAGATATCTATTATGCCGCCATGGGGGAAGCACCGCTTTATAAAATCATCTATCCTAATCCATGCCTTGTTTACGTCATCATCCTCTGCTTCAGCTTTACTTTTCTTAAGCTCTTTAACCCTGCTCAATAAATTATCGTCAAAGATAAAGGGGTTGATGGATCCATGTGAAACGTTTATTCTAGCCGCTAACGCATTTGAAGCCTTCTCGTAATATTCAATAACTTCGTTAAGATCAGCTTCCTCCTGAAAGCCATTATAGGAGAGATATTGCATTATCAGCTGTGAAAAATAAATGGATGGAGCTTGCGCCTCGGCATTCACCACGATTGCATCTCTTTCGATCGTGACCTTTTGACCGCCCAGCTCGGCCACAAAGAACACATGGGTCTCGTTCCTTGGTCTGTTCCACTTTACGATAACTTCCAAGTAATCACCCAGAGCTTCTGGCCTAAACAGTCGAAGCCCCCTCCCTAATGCGGCAAGCAGCACCTTATCGCTCGGCTTTGGCACATTCATTCCTTCCACGGCGCTTAGCCACAGAAAGTCGCTAATTAGAAGTTTTTCAGGGTAATCCAGACGCAGAAAAAGTTCTGCAGAAAACCCATTGCCGGCGCCAGAATGATAAAGCCCAGGCTCTTCAAAGCCCGTGCTATTATTGGCGCTACGCACCACATACTCAATTAGCCTGATCAGGTTTGTCTTGCCTGAGCCGTTTGGACCCACTATAAAGTTCAGGCCTTCGTCAAAGTCTATGTCAAGTTCTCTGAACGTTAAGAAGTTTTCGGCATGTATCTTTTTTATCCGCACAGCTCAAGTTGGTTAAGGTTTCATAAAAGATTTGCCCGCCAGCTAAAGTCAGAACGTGTGTTTTCATTATAGCACATAAAGCAGATTGCATAAATGCCATTTAAGCATTAGTATACATACAATAAAACACATACATACATATATACACCCACGTTAATTAAAGTGTTGATGAAGGGCAGAGGAAAGAAGGCATGGGATAGGGAGCTGGAAAAGCTTGGGCTTAAGGAATCCTTTGGAGTAATTATAGAGACAGCGCCGGCCAGGCAGATTGCGGTCGGCTATCCTCAGTATGCGTTTTACTCAATTTATGTGCAGCGGAACTAGCTAACGGCGCAGCCTAGCCAGATGGCCTTTTTTCTGGGAGGGACGCCTGCTGCCTCTGCGGCGCTCCCCCTGCTGGGATTGGAGGAAGCTGAATTCCAACTATCTGGAAGCTGGCCTTTTTGCTTTCAAAAAGGATCAGCCCCTGCCCTCCCTGGGCCTCAGCTATCAGGCTCTTTAAGGCCCTTCTGTGGTATTCCAGAAGCATAAGCCCAAGCTCGCTGTTCGCCTTCACCTTTAACACATCAAGCCCAAAAGAGCCAAGGTCGTCCACGGTTATGTTAATGCCGTGAGAAAGAGGGGCCTCAATAAGCTTCTTCTTAACGGCGTTAATTTGCTCCTGCGCAAGCCTGCCTCCAAGCTGTGAGTCTATAATTTCCTTCACAAGCTTCAGGCTGTCAAGGGCCTGCTGATAGAGGACGTAGTTTTGGGTCGCAAGGACAGCGGCCCTCTCCGCCGGGCTGAGGTTCTTAATAAGAGACGGTATTGTTGACTCTATCATCTCCTTAATCTGTCTTGCTGAAACAACCTGAGGCCCCTGAGGGGTCGTTATGACTATCTGCGGATCCACGGGGCCAAAGCTTGCCGTGTCTAGCGCTATCACCTTGTCAGAAAGCATGGACAAAAGCGTCCCCGCTGACTTTGCAACGCTTACAACTATTGTGTAAAACCTGCTGCAGTACTTTTTAACCCTTTTAATAACCTCCAGCGGAAACGTTGCGTCGCCGCCAAGGCTTTCTAACATCAGCGCAACTGCACTAACGTTTTCAGCGCAAGCGGTTCTTATTATGTCCTCCACGTGAACTATATGAGTTATGTTCATCGCTGTAGCGGCGGCGACCGCGGGGTTAAGGGTATTAGATATATAAGCTGCGGTTCCTATGTTTTCTGAAAGCGCCTTAGAGAGCGCCTCCTCCAGTTGCTGAAGCAGCTGTTGTCTTTTTAAGAGCGACGGGTTTTCCTGAAATATTGACTGCAAATCTGACCTATTGGCCATAGTTATTGACTTTTAAATTGGTCAATAATTAAAGCTTTCTAGCTAGGAAGATTTTGAGTGCTTAGATCACCACGAGCTCTAAAACGGCCAAGCTAACGGCAACTTGTATGGCCGCCAGCTCAATTAATACCTGTCGAGTAAGGGTTTAACCAAATAAACAATTACGGCCAGCGCTATAGCCACTATGGACTCCCCCACAAAAAACCCTGCGGAGGCCAAGATTAGCGTTGTAAGGGCCTGTCCGGAGATAAATGCCAGCCCATGATTTAAAGAGTCGATTAAAGAGGCGGAAATAAACGCGACATTAATAATGGTTAAAATAAGCAAGAATTCCAGCGGCGCATGCAATGCGCGCGTAACATCATACGCCACGTTAAACAGGATTCCCTTAACGAAATTCCAAACCGGTTCAGTTAAGCCCTCGCCCACATCCGTATAGTCCATGCTACATTATATAATAATCACAGACCAATATAATAATTTCTGGTATAGCTGATAGGCCTTCAAATAAACAGATTTGTAGTTAGATCCATCGGCGCCGCTCTATTTGGCGGGCAATTGAGCGCTGAGGCGCTGTATTAGCGCTAGGGCGCTTTAACAAAAGCAACGGCATGCCTGGGAAGCGAGTCGGCTTCGCCAAAAATCACTTTTTTAATGTCGTCGATAAGGCCTTCCTTTGCGGCCTCCATGCTAGGCTTAACCGAAAGGTACCCCAGCAGAACCCGTAGCGCAAGCCTTGCCATGCCTTCGGCCTCAGAGTATTTATATGATGCAAGCCCTTGCCACCTGCCCGCGCCGCTTCCATGAATTATCTTGCTCCTTGTGTCGTAAAGGTCTTTGCACCTTTCGTATTCCTCGGCAGGCCTTTTTCCAACGAGCGCGTCCAGCACCGCGGCCCTTTCGCACAACGTGTGCGCCAGCTCCCTGCTGTCGCTGAGCAAAGCCGACTCAAGGGAGCTCATAAAGTCCACAAGGGCCATTTCATGATCGCCCATGCCCTCGCTGCATACTCCCCTGTTGAAGAACAGGAAAGCCGGCTCGCGCAGGCTGTTTATTTTGTCTAATATAGGCATGGCGTTTGTAGCAAACTGCTCAAGCTTCTCCGTCTCAGATTGTGAAATGCCATAAGCAAGGGAGGCAGGTTTTCTCATGCATGAAATGCCCTTCGTTATACGAATTGGTGTTTCGAGGTTTTCATACCTCGCTTCTATAACTACAGGGAATGCGCCAACGTAGCCGTTTTTAAATAGCCTAAGCGCTGTAATAAGTACATTTATTTTCTGCTCTGCCGGCTCAAAGGATATTGGGATTCCTTCTGCTTTATATTCATATTCAAACTCTGTCTCCGCTAAATACCATATGGGGAAGTTTGTTGCCAGCTCGGGTAATGTGGGCTTTACAACAAACTTGCCAAGCCTAAGCCCCTGAAATTGAGCGGGCCGTAAGGCTTCATCAATGGGCATTAAACCTTCTAAGTACGCTTTGACCAAAAACTTGACCTTCATAGCTCTGTAGATTATTTATAAGGGCTTTTATTTTTAATTTATAAAGTTGTTCTGTTGCCCATGCACGCCCTTTATGAGCTCAGCCTGCTGTCCCCCATGTACCTCTTCCTTCACACAGGGGGGTCGTGCAGGAACTCCCCCACAGCCCTTGCGTGCGATCCCATGGACCTCCTGCTTGCTTTGATTATATTACAAAGTAAAGCAAGCGATGCGCTTATATAATTGAGATGCAAAGGAAGGCCCGAGGATGAGCGGAGTAGGATTTGATAATTCGTTTAGTCCTTCTGCCCCCGGCGATCGAATCTATTTATAGCGCCTTTGTTAGCTAAGGGCCTTTTGTAGCATTATTTGTTTTTTTGTGTTTTGAGTTAACCAAGCTTCTATGTCAAAAAGCTCGGTTGGCGATATAAATGCAAACAAAGCGTTAAGGCTTTAAATACATCATTGGTAAGGTTATTGAATGCCTGAAAAGAAGTCGTTTAGCTTTGTGGTCACCGGAGGAGAAGCAAACGCTGGTCCACCAATAGGCCCAGCATTAGGGCCCCTTGGGCTTAACGTTATGGAAGTTGTCAAGAAGATAAACGAGCTTACATCTGAGTACAAGGGCATGAAGGTTCCTGTAGTTGTGGAAGTGGACCAGCAAACCAAGTCGTTTAATGTGTCTGTGAAGTTGCCTCCAACATCTGCTCTTATACTGAAGGAGGCAGGCCTTGAAAAGGGATCAGGTCAGGCTGGGAAGGAGTACACAGGGAACATATCAATGCAAAGCGCAATAAAGATAGCCAAGCTCAAGATGGATGTCCTCAGCGCCAAGGACCTGAAAGGCGCGGTTAAGATCATAGTTGGCACATGCGTGTCAATGGGAGTAAAGGTTGAGGATAAGGAGCCAAAGACAATAATCGATGAAATAAACAGGGGCGTCTGGGACAGTTCACTCTCAAGCGCCTCATAGATTTTCAGGCAATATTATAAAATTTTGGCTGTTCTAAGGCAGTATATCGTGAGCTCTGCTTTATCGCGTTCAATGTCAAGAAAAAGCTTATTAAACAAAGCTGGTAAACGCAATACGAAGCGGCGGTCGTCTAGCCTGGTCTAGGACGTCAGCCTGCCACGCTGAAAATCCCGGGTCCAAATCCCGGCCGCCGCAATCCTGTTACGGGGTCTTAATCGGTGTATCTATATAATATGGACATCCACAGGTATGATAAGGCGCTGCAGTACAGCTATGCTACGCTTAAAAAGGACAGGATAATATCTGAAGCGGACAAGAAGCTGCTCATTGACTTTACCGAGCACCTGAAGGCTAAAGGGCTAACGGCGGGCAGGGTTACCAAGTACATGCTCAACCTTTTAACACTGAGGAGACAGATGAGGTGCGACTTTGCCCAGGCAGACAGGAAGGAGATCGAAAGGCTCATGTCCTGGCTAAATTCAAGCGATTACTCCCCTCACACAAAGCTTGACTACAAGGGGGAGCTGAAGCGTTTCTACAAGTGGCTGAGGTACGGGTCAACGGACCCTGACGTTCCGTTCCCCCCTGAAGTTGCCTGGATCAAGGAGAACATGAAAAGGAACGAGCTGAAGCAGCCTGAAATACTGACCGAAGATGAAGTGAAGGCCATGATAGAAGTAGCAGAGAAAACAAGGGACAAGGCGTTCATAGCTGTTATCTACGAAGGGGGCTTTCGCATCGGCGAAATCCTTGCGGCCAGGATGGAAGACCTGACGTTTGACAGCATGGGCGCAAGGCTCAGGGTCAGGGGCAAGACCGGGGAGAGGACTGTGAGGCTTATATCAAGCGCGCCGCTCCTGGCCAGATGGGTTGAAGAGCATCCAATGAAAGATAACCCGCAGGCGCCTTTGTGGATCAGCCTGGCTTCAAATTACAGGGACAGGCTGGAGTCGGTAAGCTACGAAAGGACAGTGAAGATGTTGAAGCTGACCGCACAGAAGGCGGGAATAAAGAAGCGCATATACCCTCACCTGTTCAGGCATTCGGCGGCTACCAGGGATGCCAAATATCTCACCGAAAGCGAGCTGAAGGTGAAATTTGGATGGACCGGCAGCTCTGATATGGCGGGAACATATGTGCACCTGGCGAGCGTGGACCTGGACAGCAAGCTGGCCGCGGTTTATTCAGGGGAGCCTGTTGAGCCGCCAAAGCCGTCATTTGTTCCAATAAAATGCCCAAGATGCGGGGTCCAGAACACTCCAGGACAGAGGTTCTGCGGAAACTGCGGGACGCCGCTTAACCCTGATGAAATAGCAAAGGCAAGCGTTGAAATTGAATCGCTAAGAAGGGAGATAAGCGAGCAGCGCGAGATGCTGAAGGAGCTGCTTGGCTACATCAGGCAGGGGCTGGCTCAGTCTCCTTAAGCATTTTCTCAATGATCTGGACCATCTCCTCTGCCTTCTTTCTGGGTATCTTTATGACGACAAAGTCCTCATCTTGCCTTTCCTTATTTGCCTTCTTTGCCATGTTTATCACCATCATATAGATATGTCATTGGCGCATTACCTGTCACACTGTCACGCCCCAGATCGAAAGCTGTCGCTCAACGCCTTTCAGGAAGATGTCGTCAAAGCCGTGCTTGTTCATCAGGTCGGGGTAAAAGAGGAGAAAGTGCTTATACTCGCGCTTAAGCAGCCTAGCGGCAAAGTTCATGACATAGTCTTCATGTTTCTTCTCTTCCAGCTTCTTTAGCAGCTTCGCCTTTAAGGTCTCATATTTACGATCAACTCCACGCCCATGCTCCACGCTGTGCATTACAGCAGACGCGCCGCTCATGAAGTGAAACTCCTTATAATTGACCTGGGTCCCGACGCCGTTCCCAGGCAACATCCTGTTGACGGGCTCATGGGCCTTTGCGTCCGCGTATCCGGGAAGTAGCTCCTGATCCCGGTCGGGCTTAAAGCCGCATATGTGGCAGCCGTCGGCATAAAGCGTTTCGTTGTAACAATTTGGACAGAGCCTGTAGATGTTGTGGGAGCGCTTCAGCCTGGACCAGGCCTGCCTGGCCTCATAATATGAAACATGGCAGGCAGAGGCCGCCTCCTTAAGCGTGCTGCCTGGAGTAAAGTACATATAGTGAAAGATGTCCTGTTGGGTTTTGCCCTTAAGCCTTTTGACCTTTGACTTAGATTCCTGGACGCTCATTTTGTTTCAGCCTCCCTTTCGCGGTATCTAGACCACCATGAGGCCAGGCGCCTTGGCTGCGCTGTGGCAAAGGCCTCGTTGTTGTAAGGGTCTATGAACGTGACGCTCACCGCCATTTCCCCATAGGCCTTTCCATACTTTGACATCTCAGCGAAGGCCTCAATCTCGTTCAGCCTGGTCTGAGAGTCAAGAGAGAGGACAACCCTGGCCCCTTGGCTTTCAAAGACAAGCAGCTCCATCAGCTCCTCATCGGTCTCAAACAGTACTACCTCATAAAACGACCAGGATGTCTGGCTGCTTCCTGCTAAGGAGCCATCAAATAGCTTTATTATGATATTATGGCCAACGAGCCTGAGCCTGTACCTGGCTGCCTGCCTTGCGAGCTCATAGCCCGTTGGCCTGAGCACGCCCTCGTTCTGGCCGCCTTTTCCCAATGAAAGGCCAGAGGCCAGATCAGCAAGCTGCCTCAGCATATTGGCCTCGCTCTTTTCCCGGCAGGCGCCTGCCTCCAGATGAGCCTTTACGTCTTTGATGTCCTGGAACCTGGAGCCGCAGATGTTGCATTTGTATGTCTTTGCCCCATTGCGCCAGAACTCAATTGTTGCGTCTTCGCCCAGGCTCTTTTCATCCGGGTCGTTGCTTGCCCAGGCCTTATAAGAGGCCTTGAGCGGGTTGCTCAGTATCCTGTCCTTAAGGGCGTCAAGAGAGCTCTGGATGTCTTTAGCCCCCTGGCCCAATCCCTTAGTCCTGTCCGCTTCTGGCTTATGCTTATCAGCCATGCCTGGTCATCTCCTTATCTGAAAGGTCAGGGCGCGCCCCAGGCGCCAGCCCCTTGAGCCTTTTACCGGGGCCTTCCTCGCCTTTTGGCGACTGTGTATGTTTATAATGCATACTTGTTTCATTTTCCTCCGCAGCACCGGTTACTATCCGATAAAGCTCGGGGTCTTTTGCCTGGATTGTGGTGAGGCGCCATGGCCCGTATCCGTCCCTTTCAGCGACCCTCAGGTAGTACTTTATCTGTCTCATGAATGAGCTTTCTGAAGGGCTAAGGGGTTTTACCTGACCGCATCTAAGGAAGTACTCCCTGGCTATCGCAAAGGCCTCATCGAACGAAAGGCCCTTAACGTTAATGAGATAAGGCGCTACTATATGCCATAAAGTTCTGTGTCGTCCGTCCTGGATGGGATGCTTCAGAAGCTCCTCAATCCAGGCGTAGCTTGGTGCGCTGCCCCTGCCCGGCTTGGCGTGGGGCTTGGGCTCCTTAATCTTGATGGCCATGAGATCGGCCCTTATCAGTCCTGAATATGAAACCGCCTTTATCGGGAATTCGTCAGGTCCGGCGATAGAATATCTTGAGATTTTGTAAAGGTCCCAGGACGGGTCTATGCCTATCGCCAAATGGCCTGACTTTTCATTAAAGGAATATGGGACGCGGATAAGATGCCTTTCAGTATATAGGTTGTAGTCCAGGCCTGAAATGCCGGCCCTTGATGCTATCCTGGACGCCAGGATCCTGAGCCTCTCCATGAGGTTCTGGTCAAAGACGGGCTGAAAGTCAATGTAGATGTGAAAGCCGCGGTTGCCTGTGAAATAGACCCTCGGCGTATATGCATACTCCCTTTCAATGTACTCAACCAGGTTCTTCATGTTTGACCAGGTCTCCATGACAGGCCCGTCAAGGTCAAAGACGAGGTGGTCAACACAGAAAGAGCTCCAGGCGCCTGGGGTCGATGCTGGATATACTGAAGTATGAGCCGGGGCCTTTGCCTTAAGCTGCCCGACAAGGAAGTCCAGGAACTCGCCCTCATCCTTAACCGTTATCCATTCGCCCGTCCCCCTTACTTCCCTTGGGAAAGCCGACTTAGCAAAGAGGCGCCATTGGGCAGCGAACATGTCCTGGGAGAAATGGGAGTTTTGGAGGTGTTTTCCGGAAAGGGGCTCTGTCATACCCTGGACACCTCCGCGTCCTTGACGGCCTTAAGCTCTGAGTGGTATTGGACATGCCATATGGCATCTGAAAAGGTGAGCGTTTTGAAGCCGCAAATAAGGCAGATGTATTCCTTCCATACGTGGCCGTCACGTGAAAGCGTTATAACCTTCGTGTCTTTGAGATGTCTCTCAAGCTCTATCGGGCTCTCCTTTGCCATGTATTCATCGATTACCTCGGTCATTTCTCAGGACCCTCCGCTGCAAACTTAAGGGCATCCTCCAGGCTTGTGAAGATCAGGTCAGGTTTCTTCGCATAGACGTACAGTCTGATCTCTCTGCCGTCTGTGGTTATGCGCTTGACCATGAAGCTGTCCCCGAGCTGCCTCTCGGCAGGATCAGGGCTTTCTGATGCCCGGTATGTGTCTGGAGCCTGTCCGTTAGGAGCAGGCGGTGCAGGCGGAGCAGGGTTCTGTACACTTCCTTTATGCTGGCTCAGGTCGGCGCCTGGTTCTCCAGTAGAAAGGAAGTTATTAGAGCCCTGCTCCGGTTGCTCCGCCTGCTCCGAGCCATCCAGGGTACCGTTTGAGCCGGTGGCTTCAGTTTTAAGCTTGATCCCAATGAATACATGTTTTTTATGGCCTGAGGCATCAACTGCCCTATAGCCAGAAGTCACCGTAACTTTTTGAGGTAAGGTTTTGTAAAATGCGTCTTTTGAAATGAGAGGTATTCTCATGCGTATGCAATAGTCACGGAAGCGCTGATAGAGCTCTTCTTTCACTACAACGCCTTCTGAAGCTTCTTCGACTTCGTCCTCAACAAAGGCCCATACGGGGTCGGACTCACGCTTGTAAAATTCAGCGATCTTTTCGGTGCTTTCGGTGTGCGTGAAGTTCCAACCATTGGCGCGTAAGCGGTCATAGCCCTCAAGCGCCCAATTCAAAATTCCCGACAGTTCCTCTGGCGTGGTTAATTTATTAACCAGCTCACGGTCTGGCTTGTCGTGGCCACCATACTTTCGCGAAAAAATGCGAATCACAACTCTATTGAAAAACGCCGTATCAGCTTCGGCATCATCAATAGGTGGCAGGTTATTAACTGTGAATATAAAATAGGCTTTGTTTATGAGGTTGTAAGGATCCCGAAACTTTTCTTCCACTTTAACCTGGAATCCTCCTGTAAGTTCCTTTATCCTGCCTATTGAATGGATGACATCCTTAGGCATATCGTCCCTTATGTTTGCGAGCTTTCCCCGTAGAACAGCTAACTGGAAGCGGTCCTTAGAAGCAAGGTCCTGAAGGCTCAAGGAGCTAACATTTTCCTTACCTAAAAACGCCGTTATGACCGAAATTAAAGTTGTCTTTCCGGTATCGGTTTCGCCAACATAAATGCTGAACTTTTTAGTAAGGTACTTCTGTCTCAGAATTGCGCCGAGCTCCTCTTGGACGCCAGCGACATCATCTGGGTCAAGGATTTCATTTATGAACTGCTTGAAGCGCGGGCAATCCGCATTTGGATCGTATTTTACTGGAAGTTTTGTCAGTAAATACCGGTTAGGGCTGAATGGTTCCAGCTTGCGTGTGTTAAGGTGTAGTATGCCGTTGGATACTACAATGATAGGGTCGTCATCTGGAATGCTATTGTCAAATATATCAGCAGGCTTTCTGGTTGCTCTTTCGATGTGGCCCAGCACCTCATTGACCAGGTGGGTCGTAACTCTCTTTTTATCCAAAAACATGCTTTCTATTTTGTGCTCTATAAATGAGCGGCCATCTGGCCGGTAGATGCCGGCGTTCTCATCATACCTGTAGATTAAAGGGTTTTGTTCGCCGATGGTAATGAAGTAATAGTTCTCAAGTAGCAATTTAGCAAGAACGGCGGCTGCCTCATTTGTTTCTGCAGGAAACGGACTGACGCTAAGCTTTGCAAAAGCCATAGCCAAATCATGGGCGACGTCCTGACCATACTTTGTTTCGATTTCAGTAGCTATCTCAGTCGGAAGCCCAGGATCGGTTGTAATGAACGGGCCTACGATCACCTTCCCTTCATTGTTTTTTATGACAACGGCCACGCCATTTATCGTTTCAAGCAGAAAGTTTCCCACCGTTATTTTTTGCATTATAATATTAGAGGGCTCTGCTCCCCTTTCAGTGGGCCCCTGTTGGGCGGGGGCCCCGTCTTTTTTATCCTCAGCCATGCTCGCTCACCTTTTGTTTAGAGTTAACCGGGCCGTCCTGCTTGCCGGTCATACCATATAGATATGCTGGCGCGTTTTTGCTCGTCATGTTATATAGATATGCAGCTTCTTGTTTGTCGGTCATGTTAGATAGATATGCCGATGTGCTTTTGCTTGTCATATCACTATATAGATATGCATTTGACGCGCTATGATGACTCTTCTTAAGAAGCTCAAGAGCCTCGGCCTGCGTTATGGCGCCGAGCGCCACAAGGCGCTGCAGAAGGGTTTCCTCGATGAACAGGCGTATGGTGGTGTCTGTATTTTTTCTAACGTACGATCTTACAAGCTCAAAGGCTTCGCGCCTTATGTTAAGGGACCCGTATTCTTTACGCGGCATTTGGTAGTACCTTTGTACGTACGTATATTTAAGCGTTGCATATATATTTACTTAAAATGGTACAAAAAACTATTGTTG
Organism: Thaumarchaeota archaeon UBA164; assembly: GCA_002499005.1. Classification (GTDB taxonomy): domain Archaea; phylum Thermoproteota; class Nitrososphaeria; order Conexivisphaerales; family UBA164; genus UBA164. The sequence goes on along the minus strand of DAJU01000010.1, from coordinate 185,574 downwards.
AAATTATAAAAATTATTATAATGTTAGAAACAGTTAATAATCTTTAGGTAAATACGTACTCTATGCCACGGGAGGGGTATATTTCCCTCAACATTAGGGAGGAGGACGCTATGAAGGCAAAAGAGGAAGCCCAGAAGATGGGCATTACGATCGTAGAGTACTTTAGCCGCCTTATAGAGTCAGCACAAACTGACAGGCTTATTCACGAAAGCCTTTTTAAAGGAGCGCTTCTTCAGATCTACAACAGCGTAAAGCTTTCCTTTGAAATAGCGATATATTTTCAAAAGCAATTATTCAAGGAATTAGACAGCAATGTTGGAAAGCAGGTAGACCTGGCTTATGTTTACAGAAGGACCGCATGGACGCTCACGCTTACAAATGACCTGATAGACAAGGCCCTTGAGCCGATGAAGGAACTCCTTTATCCCCTCATCTGGACGTTCTTTTCGGGGGATCCGGATGCGCTTCAAAAATCGATAAGTGAAAAAATAAAGGACCGTTTGACCGCCAAGTTTTATAATATTAATGATTTTAAGAAGGCCCTTACAGACATCGTAGTCTATACTGCCAGGCTGCGCGACATATTTCCTGACGACCCAGAGGTTCAAAGGCTCGGCGCAGCCCTGAAGCCTTATGTTGACGAGATAGAGCGGATACTTCCTCTTCTTGATCGCATAGATGGCTCAGTAGCTTTTAATGAGTCTGAAGCCAAAAGTCAGCCGACAAATTCGACAAACGCAACGACTACCAATCCTTCGGCCTCAGACCAAAAAGACGTGAAATCTTTACCAGATAATAAAGAGAATAAGGGGTAAGGAAGCCTACTTAACTGAAAAATCCAGACCCTATCCGTTATTATCTCGCAAGTAACATCAGGCCAGGGCCTAGTTATTCCATGTTTTTGAGCGTATTTAGGCCCTGAGGATCCAGGTCTGAATATTAAAAAGACAATCTTAATTAGTTCAACGGTATTAATCCCAATACATGAATAATGTTAAAATAAAATAAACCAGGCCGGATGGCCTGGGTCAGTTTGAGTTAGATGTTTCAGCCCTTTCTTTCGTCAGACCTTCTTGCTCCATCAGCGACAAGCACAGCGCCGGCTACTATGAGAATTAGCTGTGTGGTCGGGTTTATCGCGGGCGAACTCCCTGAAGAGTATGTGCTACCTGAAGTTGAAGATGATGTACCGCTAGAACCGGAGCTTGTTGTGCCGCTTGAAGTGGTTGAACCGCTGGAAGTTGTGCTGCCAGAGCTACTGGAGCTGCCTGAGCTTGAGGACGTCGAACCACTTGATCCCGAGGACGATGAGCTGCTGGATCCGCTGGCCATAAATGTAATCGATACGGTACCGCCAAGGTGCACAGCGCCTGAGGAAGGGCCAGGTGTGTACGTGTATCCGTTGGCGGACACGCTGGATACTTCATACGGCACCATTAAAGGCCATGCGCTATTGTACGCAAAGGTTGCCGTTAAGGTGCTTGAGGTTGAAGTGAACTGATGCCATGTTCCGCCAAGGTCAAGCGAAACGCTCCAGAACGTCCCCTGGGGAAGGCCTGTTTCTGTAAAGTAGATCTGCTGCGGTACCATTACATATGGCGCAACCGCTGTAGGCCCTATAATGCCGGCAAGTATAAGAACTACGCCTATGACCGTCTCGATTGTGTTCATATCCGTTATATAGATATGCCAAAAAACCTCTTTCCGTTTATTCTATATCCATAGGTTGTGATCACGGCGCCGGCCTTAAGACAATCGTTATGCCGTCGTAGACCTTCCAATCTGTAGTTACCAAAATAAGTTTTTCAATGAACTTCCTGGCTTCAATCAGAAGGGCCCTAAGGCTTGAGTCAGCGGCAAAGCGGTGGCCCTCTTCAACCACAATGACCCAATTCCGCAAGGCCCCTGAATTTTTTATGAAGTTCAGGTGCGAAAATATTGTGGCAGCCTCTGACTTTGAGATGTCCACGTTGGTGTTTGGGATAAAGCGGATCCTCTGCCCCTTTGCGCTACCCCATTCATAGCTGAAGAACTGCCCCAGGTCTATCTGTGCAAAGTCTGAATACTCGCCAGAGACATCCAGGACGAAGGCGTTAGCCTGGGGGTTCAGCCTGAAGTGCTCTGCAAGAAGGGCCTTAACCGCCGTGGTCTTCCCGGATCCGCTTTCGCCCGTTATGATTATGGGCCTGGATCCAGGCTGAGCAAAAGCCGTCTCGTAAGATGCAAGAGGTATTACCCCCTCCCTTTCAACAACGTTTATGAGAAATGAGACGACGTCGTCCATTGTTTCAATGCCCAGCTTGACCTTGAGAGCCCTCAGGCGCCTGGCGTTTCTGAGGCTGAGGCGATATGACGTTTCAAGCGTGAGCTCCCTCGGGTCCCCAGGCGGGATCTCGCTAAGACGCGGCTTTTGGCTGCTCATCATTTCCCCGCGGCAGCTCGCTGTCTAGATAATCAAGGTCATACTCGGGATTCTCCTTGTAGAACATTCTCAGCATCTTTGGCACTAATCTGTACTCGCTTTTTAGGTCTTTGCGCAGATCGTTCTTTGACTTAAAAATAACGTAGTTGTGAGGGGTTGCATGCCTTATGTATTCTATGTAGTTTGGAAAATCGTTTCTTGACTCCAAAGAAGGATAGAGGTCGGCGTAGCCGAACCTAAACGGATCAGGCACCTTTCCGTTAAACATGTCCGCAAGAAACATGTGTGCAGCGTACACAAGTGCGGCAGCTACCCAGCGTCCCGAAGCCTTATCGAAGATGTCTACTGTTCTCCCGTCCTTAAGGTGTATTATAAGCGAAAAATCCTTGGTGCGGTCGCTTATATTAACAGGCTCTACATCTTCCCACCTTAGATTCATTACTTCATCAAAGCTGAGGCCGTAGATCGACATTAGCGAGATCGCAATAAGGTCGTCGTAAATTCCATCGCTGTCGCAGTTGAAGTCGGCCGTGTTTAGTATTTCACTTACGTCATCCCAATCCAATTTTGGCATTCTCATATCTAATATATGCAAGAATTATACCCAGGTAACTACATACCAGCTTTTTGCCAAGGGGGGTACCCAGGGGGCCTATCTGCACTTCTTAGCGCGCCGCGCGCCATTATAGACTAAATAAATATAGTGACATAGGGAAATTTTTAAGGGCCCCCTAGGTGTTTTTTACAGGATAAGGGGGGCTGAAAGGCCTTTCCTTATGCCTAAGGGGGCCATGCCCAGGCCAGGAGGGGTTGGAGCTGGGCGAGGGGCCTTAAGGGTCCTCGCCTGGTAATGGCATAACGGCCATGGCCAACCTAAGGCGTCCAGGACCAGGCAGCCTTAAGGGCCAGGGGGCAAAGCTTAAGGGGGCAGCTCTTAAAGGCCTGAGGAAGTAACAGATTATATGCTTAAGGGAGGAGGCATTGCGGTTAATCAGAATCCACGGTTACGACTGCGTCAGGAGGCCCAAAGAAGATATCGTAAATCTTAGCCTTCAGCTTCCGGTTCTCCTCCTCCAGCTCCTCAACCCGGGAAATGAGCTTTTCATTATCTAACTTGAGCCTTTCGTACTTCATCTGCAGAGGCCGCAGCCTTTCCTCAACGCGTCTTTCAATTTCAGCCTCGATCTCGTCCTGGTTATACGAGGTCATAAGGCTATATCTGATACGCTGAATATTTAAGCTTGACACCTCTGAGCCATGCCTGGTTACTCCATAATCTTGCATATATTTGAGCCATGGAGATCAGGGTCTGGACATAAAAACGGCCCACGGCAAGGCTAAGGTTTGCCAGGTCGCCGTAAAGCAGGCCGTTGTGCACGGCCTAACATGAGATTCCGAGCCTTTCAAGCAGGCGCCGCGCTCCCCTTACCTGTTCGTCATTTGCCCACGGCTTAACTATCCTGAGGGCGTCCTCAGGCTTCCTTTTGCACAGGATGCCCGGGCGCTCCTTCTCGGCCATAGCCAGGTCAAGCAGCGTCGCGGCGAGCTCCAGGGTCTCCAGGTCGGCCTTCTTTATCATTTTAATTGCTTCCTTAAACCTTGACATCTCGGGCGCTGCCTCTTCGGCGAGCCTCTTTATCTCTTCATCCGTCATTGAATAGTAATCATCTGAAAGGTCGGGGCTGTAAGGCCCGTGGATGTACATTGAGAAGTCGTAGCCAATGGGGGCGCCAAGGGCCTTAAGCAGAAAGGCTGCCTTCTGGGCCCTTATTCTGTTGGAGAAGCTGGCGTCGTCTTCTCCCTTTATGGCCTTCTCTGAAAGGCCAAGCCTGTAGAGAATCCAGGCAGCGGCCCGCCTAAACGTGTTCACGACAGTAAGGGTCATTACTATAACATTATAACAATTGGCTAATAAGCGCATTGGCCTCACTCAGAATACGATATGCAGCAACGCTTATATCTGCAGGTTAAAAAATTCAAATCATAGATGAGCGACCAGGCATCTGTAAGTCGTTTTTCAGTCGTCAGCGCAATAATGGAGAGGCTAGGGATTAGCGCGGACCAGGCAAGAAACGACTTTGATGCAAGGTTCATGATTCAGAAAACAGTTTATCTGCTTCAGCTTCATCCTGAGTTCTCCAGGTTCCTGGCCTTCCGTTTTAACCTTTACCTGAGGGGCCCGTATTCGCCTGACCTGGCGCGCGTGTATTTCAGCCAAACACAGGAAAGCCCACGCATGCCAGAGCTCTCACAGAGCGCAAAGGAGTACCTGGAGACCGTCCTGTCATTGAGCCCTGACTCCCTGGAGCTCATTTCATCGGTAATAGAGGCCATAAGGATAAACCCGGGGCTTCCAGAGGAGTCCATAGTGGAAAGGGTCTACGAAATAAAGGGGGACAGGTTCGCTAAAAAGGAAATAGAGCAGGCTTACAAAGATGCCATGAAATTGAAGAAAGAGTTCGGCCTGCAGTTTTGAGGTAGCCTGGGAATGGCCAAGGAGTTTCAGATAAAGCATCTAGATACAAACATACTGATCAATGCCTTCTTTGGCGACGAAAGCGACCCCGAAAAGAACGAGTACCTTTACTTCCTGGAATGGATAAGGGAGCACGAAAGCAACACGAAGCTGAGGGTATCACTTCCCGCGCTTGGGGAGCTCTTGTATGAAACCCTTAAGGTTGACGAGGATAGCTTCGCTAAGGGGTATAGCCGCTTCAGGCTTTATTTAAAGGAAATGGGGGAAAGGTTTGAGCCATATTCCCCAAAGCTAAGCGACGCGCCAGCGTACATAGACGACTTCATAAAAAGGCTGAAGGAAAGGGCCCTGAATGTCTTTGCGGATTCGCCAGCCGATGTCGTGATAGTTGCCTATGCGGCTATAGATAAGGACGCTTCGTCCCTTTATACTACTGATTCAAGGCTTTTGAACAGCGAAATTTTAAGCAAAATAATCAATGAGTTCAGGGAAGCGCATGAAATGAGAAAGCTCAGGGTAAAGGAGATCTATTCACACAAGCCTAATGCAAAAAAGCCCTAATCCTTTGAGTTACTCCATATTTCTGACGATTTTTGGGCTTGGGGGATCAGGGTCTGTAGCGCAAGATGATAATGCCTTAAGGGGCTTTGAACTAAGGCGCCTGCCTGGTCCTGGCTAAGCTCTGCCAAGTCTGCCAGGGCTAAAAAAAGGGGTACCCCCTAATACAAGCTGAACCTGGTCAAAGCCTTCAAAAAACAAAAAATTGATTTAGAGAGGGCTAAGCCTGGTCCTGCTCATCGTCGGCAGATTCAATTGCAGATACGAATGGCGATTCATAAACTATCGACAGCTCAGCCGCAAAGGGCTTTTCATCTGATGGCCTGAACGTATCAGGGTCGTCGATCCTGGTTATTCCGTAAGGCTTTACGACCGCCTTGACTTTCTTAGCTTTCGCCATCCTCATCATCCTCCTTCTTGTCCAGGGCCTCAGCAACCGATGTGTATGGTGTTTCATGAATTACGAGCTTGAGGTATCCCTGCTTTTTTATAAGCCCGTTGAGCTGTTCCTCCTCTTCCTTGATCTGCCTTGCGGCTGCTTCAAACTGAGGGGTTCCTGGGCCATAAACCCTGAGGTCCTCGTCTCTGGTTGAGACAGTTGTAACGGCAATGGGAATGAGCCTTATGCATCCCTCTATCTTCTTTTCCACGACCTTCTGGTCCTTTTTGCCCTTTGTCTTCTTTCCCTTCATTTTTTATCACCGAGCAGCCTGATGACCTCAGACTCTGGGATCCTGATCGTTCCTGTGGGCAGCTTTATTGCCTTGATCTGTTCCTTTCTGATCATGCGCCTTATGGTTTCCTGGCTTGCGTTAAGAAGCAGCGCAACCTCCTTTACCCGATATAGTTTTTCCGTCATCAAATAATATAAGCAAAAATTGTGCGATTTGAGCGATATAAGCTGTATGAGCAAAAATGTATAATCAGCTATCAGAAAAATTAACGTGAGATTAAGACCGGAAAACTAATATGCCCGGCCGCCGCATCCTGGTATGTGATTCTAATCAGTCCCTCTATATAATATGAGCATCCACAGGTATGACAAAGAGCTGCAGCACAGCTACGCTATGCTTGGAGATGAGAGGATATTATCTAAAGCAACAAGAAGTTGCTCATTGACTTTACCGAGCACCTGAAGGCGAAAGGGCTAACGGCGGGCAGAGTTACCAAGTACATGCTCAAATGGCTACTGAGCTTAAATGCTTCATTTATAGGCTTGCTGTAAAGAAGATGTCCATTTGGACGCCCCTTGGGGAGAAGAGCTTCATAATGCCTGTACGAAGAGGCAGGTTTTCCAAAATTAAGCAAAAATGTGTAATTTGGCTAAAGATGGGCGGCCTGCTTTATTATCTTTAGCAATTCTACCCCATTTTGCATGAGAAGTTAGTTAGCATGTGACTTTAAAAACATTATTGCTGTGCCTGACATCCTCGTCATGTAGCCGGTTTTATCGATTGCTGATGTACGCTACGGCGTAATTAATTTAAAAACCTTGGGCAAAAGATACAAACATGCGGAAACTATAAATCTGTTTGATTGAAAATGACTACAGGATCAAAACTTCATCTTGGTTTCCCCGGCCGAAAAGTTAACCCGTAAAGCGTATAGCCCGTCCGAGGCATCATTTTCCAATAATTCCAAGCTAACCATGCTTCATCGTTAAGAATTGGCTGAACTGTATTGTTTCAGATAATTTTTAGGAGGACTGGAGGAGTTTCCGCCCCACGTGTGAGCCCGGAAACCGTATATGGGCTCTAAGACGTGCCCGAGCCTGGGCATGGGAGTCAGAGGCATAGGGGATGAGGAGCGCGTGAGGATCCTAGATGGAGGTGCAGGTCTCCTACCCGCGCATACGCTACTACATCGCCACGACGCGCTCGGCTACAGCGTGATAGACGTGCCCGTTAGGGACGATAATGTTGAGGAGATATCATGCGAGGGCTACGACAAGCCGGCGGTCGTGGTGTACCGCAAGTTCCCGGGGCACAACTAACTCTACGTTAACATAGTTTTCCCGAGCGAGGAGGAGCCCGGCCGCATGGTGTAGCGCCCCGTGATGAAGACGCAGAAGTCGATGTCGAGCGCGTGGCCCACTACCAAGTGCACTAGTGTGAAGGGTCGCGCGGAATTTGCGGACCATGAACAAAGAACCGGGGAGCGAGATCTCGGAGCCAAAGATAGCCTCCAGCCTCGATCCATAGGGTAATGCGGCATCCAAGTAGGGCCGCGCGCTCATGCCGCTCCTCACGGCGTATTATTGGCTAATCTTAGAGGCCAAGGGCTTCGTGTTCATAATAGGCCGGCCGCGCGAGAGCTTGCGCCTAGATGGCGTGCGGGCTATTGATGATCAACGCGGTCAAAAAGTTAATATTGAAGCCATAACCAAGTTTGTTTAGGAATGTCCTCGACATTCGGCCCCGATGAAAAGGTTGTTTTGAGTGGAAGAGGATCGATCGATCAACCAATATCTGGTGACGGCGAGATTTACCTGACCGACAAGAGACTACTCCTAATTCATAAGGCCGGCATGATAAGAAAGCGCGAAACACCGCTGTTGGATATCGAGATAGGTCAAATATCCTATGTCAAGAGCGAGGGGACGCTGAGGAAGGTCTTAGTACTAGGAGTTAAGGGTACGGGTGGCCAGATCCTGACCTACAAAATACACGTGCCTAACCCGGATTCTTGGGTGGCGCAAATATTTAATCTAAAGAATGGACTTAATAAGTGACGTGCCGCTAAGTGGCTCAGTCATGCTGTCGTCACCCAGGGGCTGGCTGGGGGCTCTGCCTCCCCGTGGGTCGTTAAGCCACTCATTCCCATAACCTATGTGCGGCCTCCTCAGTTGGGGTGCGCCTTCTCACATGTTTAAAGAAGTGGATTTCCATCGCCCGTGGAGTCGCGGGCCATGTGCCGCCTATGGGTGCGGCTAGGCGCCCGAGCTCTTCCTTGTCTTTGACGGGCGCAATATGTATCGTGCCGCAGAAGTAGCACCTGCCCTTCATTGTGTTTTATTCTATTGCAATTTACGTTATTTTAAAGGCTTTCTGCAAAAGCAGGCCACTTTTGCTATAAATGGCGAAGATTTAAGCGCGAGCAAGCGGCTTATCTTTTAAGGGCGGCATCTTGGGTTGCCGAGCTTCCCATCTTCTCAATGTTAAACGTACATAACAACTTTCCTTCCTCATCGCAACGTGCGCTATATCATTCTGCTTCAGCCCTCAACGAACATGCCGCTCAATTCAGCACCCAATCCCTCTGCGCTAAAGGAAGCCTCTCCTTTTAATAATTCAATGTTAACCGCTGGCTTGCGCTCTGGATCTTATATTTTAAAAACATGACAAATCAGTTTTATATTATTAAAAACTGATCATTGATATTGATGCGTAAGGGATTACCTGAACTGCTCTCGGTTTCCTTAGCCACGCTGATAACCGCCGCATATGTAGCAGCGGTTCCCAAGGGAAGTGTTTCAAGCGCCTTTTTTGGATGGCTTGTATACATAATACCCGCTTGGACGGCGTATGCAATTACAAAAGGCGGCGCGCTTGCTGTGTTTGGGCTCATGAGCCTGGAAAGCGCATCCCTTCCAATACCCAGCGAGGTTATACTTCCCCTTTCCGGCTTCCTGATAAGCCAGGGGAAGATGGGGCTTTTTGAAGTCATTGCGGCTGTTGTCGCGGGCACTTTTGTTGGCGCCTTTGCAGACTACGCGGTGGGCTACGTTTTTGGGCTTGAAGTTCTTGAAAAAAGAAGGCTGTTAGGCTCGTCACAGCTTCGCGCAGCAACAGACTGGTTTAAGCGATACGGCGCCTATGCTGTTTTCTTTAGCAGAATGATCCCTGGCATGAGAAGCATAATATCCTTCCCGGCTGGGGCATTCAAAATGGGGAAATTGGCCTTTATAGTGGCCACCGAGATAGGTTCGATAGTTTATTCAGCGATCTTAGTTTATATAGGCTACGTATTTGGACAGCACTGGGAGGCCGTGGTTGGCGCGCTTAACAGGCTGCTGGTTCCCATAGGCGTTTTTGCTGTTTCGTTTGTCATAATATACGTGGTATTTATAATACTAAGCGCGAAGAAGCTTCTTTAGCGCTTCTGGCTCCTCCATCAGGGCTGTTCCTATAAGGAACGCGTCGGCGCCTGCGCCCTTGAGATCGGCTATATCCTCCGGCCCCTTTATCCCGCTTTCCGCAACCTTTATTGCGTTCCAGCCTATCATGCGCAGAATCCGCTTTTGCCTTTCCCTGTTCATCCTTAGCGTTAAAAGGTCACGCGCATTAACTCCTACAAGTTCTGGCCTTAGAGGCTCAGCCCTCGCCAGGTCCTCCTCGTCGTGCACCTCAACCAGCGGCTGCATCCCAAGCAGGCGCGCAAAGCTGTAAAGGTCAGCAAGCTCTTCATCAGTTAATATTCTCACAATCAGCAGCACGGAGTCCGCCCCTAAAGAGAATCCTGTGAGTATCTGGGATCTGCTTACCACGAAGTCCTTCATCAGCACAGGGATGTCAAGCAGCCTTCCCGCAAGCTCAATGTTCTGGTAAGAGCCCTTAAAGTAAACCGGCTCCGTTAAAACGCTAACCGCGCAGGCGCCAAGGCCTTTAACGGATTTAAGGTACTCCTGTGGGTCCCTTTCTGACCTGAAGCCTGAAGGCGATGCAAGCTTGAGCTCCGCTATTATTGGGTTAAGGCCGGCGCTGCCGGTGGCCCTTATGGACTCCATCATGTTCATCAGCGGCCTTTCCCTTCTCCTTACAACCGCTGGCCTTACGCGGGCGTACGAAACAACTTCATTCACCCAGGAGCCTGACATCTATATCATCCTCAGGAAGTTCCTTATGATCTCCCTTCCAACAGGCGTGCCTATGCTCTCAGGATGGAACTGAACGCCATAAACGCTCATTTCCACGTCGGCGACCCCCATGATCTCTCCGTCATCCTCGGAAACAGCTGTCACAACAAGCGGTTGCTTAACCTCGTCAACAACCAGGCTATGGTACCTCATTGCCTCAAACCTGTCCGGAAGGCCATCAAATATTGGAACGCTCTTCACAACCCTTATCGCGCTTCTTTTGCCGTGCATTATTGTCCTTGCCCTCCTTATCTTTGACCCATAAGCCGCGCCTATCACCTGATGCCCCATGCAGATTCCAAGCATAGGCACCTCCCCTGCAAGCTCCTTTACAACGCTCATTGAGATGCCAACGTCTTCAGGCACTTCAGGGTTCCCCGGCCCAGGCGATATTATTATTCCGTCAGGCCTTATCCTCCTGACGCCTTTTGGCGTTATTTCATCATTTCTTATTACAAGGGGCGTTGCGCCCAGGCTTCCAACTATCTGGGCTATGTTGTACACAAAGCTGTCGTAGTTGTCTATTATCAGGATTATGCTCACTGCTTATCACCCATCGCAACCAGAAGCGCCTTGAGCTTGTTCTTTACCTCGGCAAGCTCGCCCTCGGGCGTTGAGTCATATACAACGCCTGCCCCCGCCTGTACCCTTACGGTTTCTCCGCTGATGAAGGCGCTCCTTATCCCTATGCTGAGCTCTGCGCTCTGTGCGGACATGTATCCGACGGCTCCTGCGTAAGGCCCTCTTCCAGCGCCTTCAAGCTCGCCTATTATCTTTATTGATATTGGCTTTGGCGCCCCGCTTACAGTGCCTGCAGGGAACGTCGCCTCCAGCGTCTCAACAGGGCCGTAGCCGCCCCTCAGGTACCCGACAACCCTGCTGACTATGTGCTGAACGTGGCTGTACTTTTCAACGTACATGAGCTCAGGGACCATCACTGTTCCTGGCACGCACACCTTCCCCAGGTCGTTCCTTGCAAGGTCAACAAGCATCATGTGCTCCGCCCTTTCCTTTGGGGATGACATCATCTCCCTCTCAAGCCTTATGTCTTCATCCCCCTGCGCGCGGGGCCTTGTTCCAGCAATAGGGAAGGTTTCCGCTATGCCGTTTTCAACCCTGAACAGCGTCTCAGGGCTTGCCCCTATAAGCTGCCTCTCTCCCATCTTTATGAAGAACATGTACGGCGAGGGGTTTATGCTTCTTAGCCTGCCGTAAAGGGCATCAACGCTTCCCTTGTGCCTGTAGGTGATCCCCTTTGAAAGAACCACCTGAAAGGCGTAGCCGTCCTCTATAAGCCTCTTTATTCTTTTTACGCCATTTATGAACTCCTCATCTTTCATTGTCTCGCCAGCGTGCGAAACCTCAAGCTCAACGTCTCCGGGTCTGTCGGCGCTTATGGCCTCCGTGGAGTACACAACGCCGTTTACATGATCGTAAACGGCTATTTGCTCAGGCTCAAAGAGCTCTGCGTCGGGCCATCCCTCCGGGCTTTCATTTAGGCTCACGTTCTCGATTGCCCTTACAAATTCAAACGAAAAATACCCGATGAGCCCTCCCTTGAACCTAACCGGCAGGTCATATGTCCTTGCAGCCCTTATCCTGCTCTTCAGCTCAGCCAGCGTTGACCTGCTGGCCCTGTTTATGCGCACCTTGCTCCTTGCCCCCCAGGCAACTATGCTGTACCTTGCCCTTGCCTGCGGCCCTTCAACGCTTTCTAAAAGAGCCGCGTGCTCCTCCTTAAGCCCCATGAACAGCGCATATGGCGCAGGCACGTCCGAAGAATTATAAACCCTAAGCAATGCTGGCCACCCCAACCAGGTACCTTATCCTTTGAGGGTCCTTTACGCCTGGGGAGGACTCGCTTCCCCTGCTTATGTCCATGAACATTGCCCCTGAGCCAACAAGAAGAGAAACGTTGTTCATGCCTATGCCGCCTGCAACTCCAGAGTCCGAAATATTGCCAAACTCCTTTAGCATCTCAAGCTTAAGGCCCTCTGGTCCAGCGTGTATAAGCGGCACGTGGCCGTGCTTCCTTACGGCAAAGATGTACTGGCGCCCTTCCTCGTTCATAGGGACATAGGCAATCACCCTTATGCTGTGATCGTGTAGTTCCCTCAGCTCGCTGGTCGACATCACCCTGTGCACCTGAATTGTCCAGAATCCCTTTGAAAGCTCAGCTATGTCCTTAACTTCCCCATCTACCACGTACACTGGCCTTTTGACATACCTGGCAATCCTGAGGGCTTCGGTCCTTTCCACAAATCTTGGGCTTTCCCTTACGCCAACTATGCCTATCATATATGCCCCTAGCGCCTGGGCCATAACAGCATCCTCCAACCTTGTGTTGCCGCAGATCTTAACCAGCATTCCAGCTCGCCTTCACTATTTCATCAACCCTCTTTTGTGCTCCTTCGACAAGCTGTGCCGCCATTTCGATGCCGTCCTTTACGTCCTTTGTGATGCCAGAGGCCCACAGCGCCGCGCCAGCGTTAGCCAGCATGAACTTCAGTATAGGTGCATCGCTTCCTGAGAGCGCCCTCTTAAACCTGATAACCGAATCCTGTGGCCCCTCGACCATAAGCGACTCAACGCGCTCAGGCGTGAATCCAAGGTCCTCTACGCCAAAGCTGAGCTCCTCAACCCTGCCATCCTCGATAAACGTTATGTATGTCCTTCCACAGATGCTTACCTCATCCATGCCTGGTTCTCCGTGGACTATAATAGCCCGCCTTATCCCAAGCCTGGCGGCGCTTCCGGCCATCAGCTTCATGCCGTTCCTTGAGTAAACCCCTATAACCTGGCTTTTTAGCCTTCCAGGGTTTGTCAGAGGCCCAAGAAGGTTAAAGATCGTCATTATTCCGAGCTCCTTTCTTACGGGGGCAACTGCCTTCATGGCGGGATGGAACCGCTGAGCAAAGACAAACGCAAACGAGGACGCGCCAAGAGCTTTTTCCACCCCATCTGGGCTCAGCGAAATGTTGTAGCCCAGCGCTTCAAGGAAATCAGCTGCCCCTGACGTGCTGCTCACTGACCTGTTTCCGTGCTTTAGCACCTTTACCGGTCCAGCTATAAGCAGGGCAGCGGCGGTGCTCACGTTAAAAGTTCCCAGCCCGTCCCCACCTGTGCCGACAACGTCCACGTCGGCTTCGGCGTTAATCTTGACGGCCATGTCGCGCATTCCGGCCGCAAAGCCTGCAACTTCATCCTCGGTCTCCCCCTTTGTCCTGAGCGCGGCAAGCAACGCGGCAACCTTCAGCTGTGACGCCGTTCCATTGAGTATTTCGTTGCTTATGTTTCTGGCCTCATCAAAGGAGAGGTTTTTGCCTGCAACAACGCTCTTTAGCGCCGAGCTAATTGCCTGCGATCCTTGCAATCCTCTTCACCTCCTCCTCGGCCTTTTCGGGCCCAGCTTCAAGGGCCTTTATTATCGCGGTTCCTACGGCTATGCCATCAGCGCCAGCGCCTATAGCGTCCTTGATCTCTTCATCCTTTAGCCCAAACCCGACTATCAGCGGCCCGCTGTAGAGCTTCTTGATCCTCTTTACAAGCGCTTCAACAGATACAGGCACAGGGACTCCTGTTGTTGGCCTGACGCCAAGGTAAAGGAACGCGTCGGCCCATCTGGAGACCTTGGATATAAGGGCGTCTGGCACCGACGGCGAAACAAAAATTGCGTTTTTAAGTCCGGCATCATTGACCATTGAAAACACCTTTTCAGCCTCTAAGTGGTAGTCTATTACGGCATCAGGGAACAGGCAGCCTGCAAACCCGGAGCTGGCGGCCTTTGAAATAAAGGCTTCAGGCCTTTCTCTTATATCCTCATAATAGGTAAGCGCGAACTTAGTCCCATTTACGCTCGATGCAAGCGCCATGTGTTCATCCAGACTGCCCTTTATCGACATATAGCTCCTCCTTATAACTGGCCCATCATACTTTGCAAACCTGGGCGGGAATCCAATCTCATAGGCTGATACATAAGGGCCTATTCTCTTTGCGGCTTCTAGAAAGGCCTCTGGCGTTGGATAGCCAACGGTAAGGTACGCAATTAACATGGCGCACATCATGCACTCGACCTCCGGTAAACGTCAAGCTCCAGAAGCCCGTGGCCGCTCATGTTAAACGCTATAACCGTTCCGGGTGCTGATTCCCTCGCAGCCCTTATGACAGCTGCTACAGCGTGGGCGCTTTCAGCTGCAGGGACTATACCCTGTGATCTTGCGAACAAAAGCCCTGCCCTGACGGCCTCTTCTTCGCTTACCTCCATGGCCTCAACAACGCCCTCCCTTACAAGCAGGCTCAATGATGGGGCAACGCCGTGGTACCTCAGCCCTCCAGCATATATTGGCGGCGGGGCGTATTCCCTTCCAAGGGTCAGCATCTTTACCAGAGGCAGTATGCCAGCGGAGTCAGGATAGTCATACCTGTACGAGCCCGATGAAAACTTGGGAATTTCAGTTGGCCCAACGGCTATGTACCTTTTGCCTATTCCTGATCCTATGAATGGGTAAACAAAGCCGCCAAAGTTGCTGCCGCCGCCAACGCATCCTATCAGCACGTCTGGCACCTCGCCATGCGCTTCAAGCTGAGCCTTTGCCTCAAGCCCAATCACGCTCTGGTACATGAGGACTACGTCAAGGACGCTTCCAACGGCGTACTTGAGCCCGTTCTTAAGCGCGTACTCTATCGCTTCGCTCATTGCAAGCCCCAGGCTGCCGCGCGCATTCTTGTCCCTTCCAAGGGCGGCCCTTCCGGGTTCGGTTTTTTCTGAAGGGCTTGGGTAAACCTTGGCGCCGTACATCTCCATCAGAAGCCGTCTAAGAGGCTTCTGCTCATAGCTTGTCCTTACCATGAACACCGTTGAGCTTATGCCAAAGATGGACGACGCAAGCGCGACCGCCGCTCCCCACTGCCCGGCTCCGGTTTCAGTTGAAAGCCCGGTAACCCCTTCCTTAAGCGCAAAGTACGCTTGAGGTATCGCCGCGTTTATTTTATGGGAGCCCGTTGGCGTTGCGCCTTCATACTTGAAGTATATCCTTGCCTTTGTGCCTATTGCCTCCTCAAACCTTTTAGCCCTGAGAAGTGGAGTTGGCCTGCCCACCTGGGCATAGGCATCCCTTATTTCATCAGGTATGCTTATCCATCTTTCAACGGTGAACTGGTGCCTCAGAACTTCCCTGGGCATTATCTGATTTAACAGCTCTATGCTGGAGCTTTCGGCATCAGGCGGATCCATTGGCGGAGGAAGAGGCGCCGGAAGATCCGGCACTACGTTGTACCACTTTTCAGGCGGAAAATTTACCATTGGTAGGCCATCACTTACCCCCCTTTCGGGGGTTTTGAAGGGTCGTCTATAAAAGCTTTTTGCAGCACTGGGCTTAAAAAAAGCGGCTAATCCTAAACTAAAACATGTTTGGTAAAGCTTTTAACCAAGCTTTACGGTAAAGCACTTATGAAAAAAAGCGGCCTCGGGCCTCTGGAGCTTAAGGTGCTTTCAGCACTCAGCACCTTGGGCAGGGCAAGCGTAAAGGAGATATATGAAAAGGTATCAGGGGATGAGGCCGTGGCCTTTAACACAGTGGCCACAGTGCTTAACAGGCTTTATTCAAAAGGCTACGTAAAAAGGGAACTAGTTGAATCAAGTAGGCCGTATTATGTTTATAAAATTTCAGAGGAAGCCGATGCTCAGGGCTCATCGCTCGTTAAGGACTTTCTTTCAGCCTTTAAAGGGCAGATAGCCCTTTACTTTGCTGATTCAGGCAAGCTAAGCAAGGAAGAGGTTGAGAAGATAAGAAAGATCCTCGATGAGCTGAGTTGAGAGGGTTTTTTGTTATCCTTAAGGTATTGAACTATCCGCTGATATTTGATCTTAAATCGATAGTAATGGGCCTGATGATAACCGGGATAGGCCTTGCCGCCGTTCTCCTTTTAAGGTCTCTTGAAAAGCGCGGCTTAGCTCTCAAGGTAGGCCTTTTGTTTGTCATGCTTGGCTCATACGTTTATGCCTTTGGGGCGTTAAGGGTTCTCATGTTCAGGGCTTTAAGGCTGGTTGCCCTTTATATGACAAACCCGGCAAGGGCAGGGATTTCGTTTTATCACACGTTGCTGTTTATATATCATTACCCTGAAATATGGGCAGTTCTGGCCGGAGTTGCTGGATCTGTTTATATGATGTCAAAAAGGGAAAGGCAAAAGGGAATCACCGCGCCCGCATGGCTTAGCGATATGGCCAAGGACCTTGCGTTAAAGATGAACGTAAAGGAGCCCAGGGTGATGCTGGTTGACAGCGAAGTTCCATTTTTAAGGACAAACGGCGACCCTGAAAATCCAATAGTCGATGTCTCAGTTGGCGCGCTAAACCTGTTTGACTTTGATGAGTTAAGGGCCGCGGTAGCCCATGAGCTTGGGCATGTAAAGAACGCCGATCGCGACGTGCTTTCGCTAGCCACTGGGGCAAGCGTGAGCACGCTGTTTTCAATATTCGGGATTATTATAGGGATGATAATCAGAAGAGATCAGGAATACCTTGCCGATGACGAGGCTGCAAGGGCTGTTGGGGCAAAGCCCCTTATAAAGGCCATATACAAGGCGGCGGCAGCTAGCGCTCCCTCCCACGGGCTGGGGTTTATTGGAGGCATAATTTACCCAAGCCCTTACAGGAGGGTCAGCAGGCTTTATGAGTTTTACGTACATGCGGGCGGAAAGCCTCGCCATTTATGGCTGGACGAAGTCATAAAAGGCAAGCAAAGCTTATAAACGCTCTTTCGGAAGAGATATCGAATCCGATATGTTCAGGATGATGATGTTTAAAAATTACATGAGATCGCTTGGAGGCACCAGAGGCATAGTGCTTTATCTTTTAAAGGATGGGCCAAAAAGCGGCAGTGAGCTCATGGAGGGGATAGAGCGCATGAGCTGGGGGTTCTGGAGGCCCTCGCCCGGCACTTTTTATCCGGCCCTTTACAAGCTTATAGAGGATGGGTTAATAAAAAAGAACGAGGCCGGCAAATACGAGCTTACTGAGAAGGGCAGGGAAAAGATAAGCGAACTTTCCAGATATGAAAGGGAGTTTGGCATTTCGCAGGCTATATTCCTTATAGAGAGCTATGTAAGCTACCTTGAGGACATAAGCAAAACACAGGGCGACGAGCTTGCGAAACAAAAGGAAAGGATATTGTCAATAGCAAAGAGGCTGGAGGCGCTTACAGAATGAGCGGCGAAGCGATAAAGGCAACCGGGCTTACAAAGGTTTATCCAGGAGGCGTCCTGGCGGTTGACCACGTGAGCTTTACGGTAAATGAGGGGGAGGTATTTGCGCTTCTTGGGCCAAACGGTGCAGGAAAGAGCACAACAATAGGCATGCTTACAACCACTTTAAAGCCAACTGATGGCACTGCCCTTGTTGGAGGCCATGATATAATAAGAGAGCCTGAAAAGGTAAGGAGGGTAATAGGCGTTGTCCTTCAGGAGTACACTGCGGACGAGGACCTTACAGGATACGACAACATAATGCTCATGGCCAGCCTTTACGGCATACCAAAGCAGGTTGCAAAGGACAGGGCTTTGGAGCTGCTTGAGATGGTTGGGCTCAGCTCGGCGAAGGACAGGAAGGTTGAGACATATTCAGGAGGGATGAGAAGAAGGCTCGAGCTGGCTATGGGCCTGATAAACAGGCCGCGCATACTGTTCCTTGATGAGCCAACGCTTGGGCTGGATGTTCAAACGAGGGCAGCCATATGGGATTATATCATAAAGCTCAAGCAGGAGTACGGCATGACAATACTTGTAACCACGCATTACCTAGAGGAGGCTGACATGTATGGCGACAGGGTTGCCATAATAGATCACGGCAAGATACTTGACATAGGGTCCCCTGATGAGCTTAAGAACAAGGTGGGTGGCGACATGATAACTCTGGAGACCAGCGGCCTTGTCGATGGTGCGCAAAACGCGCTGAAGTCGCTGAATCAGGTCAGGTCAGTTGAGCTGAAGGACGGCAAGGTGATCATCAAGGTCTCCGACGGGCCAAGCGCAATACCGTCTATAGTTAGCGCTCTTCAGGGACAGGGCATAACCATACTTAGGCTGAGCATGTCAAGGCCAACGATGGACGAGGTGTACATAAGCTATACAGGCAGGAGCTTAAGGGACGAATCGGGCAGCAGTGAGGAGGCGTTTGTCATGAGGAGAACAATAAGGAGGGCGAGAGCATGAGCGAAAACTATGGAATGCTTCACGGGCTCTGGGCACTTACAAACAGGGAGCTGAAAAAGTGGTACAAGGAGCCCGTAATACTTCTGCTCAGCCTTGTCCAGCCAATACTGTGGATAGCGATATTTGGGAAGGCAATGAACTTTGCAAAGCTGTTCACGGGGGCTTCCCTGAACATACCAGGGCTCAACATACCAAAGCAGGTAATAGACGAAATAGGGGCCATAGTGCTTAAGCAGACGTTCGGCACAACTGACTACTTTTCATTTCTTGCAGTGGGAATGCTTTCATTTATAGTGCTGTTTACTTCAATGTCAAGCGGCATGACAATAGTTTGGGACAGGAGGCTTGGCTTCCTCAACAAGGTGCTTACGACTCCTGTGCCACGGGGATCCATAATAATGTCCAAGGTGTTTGCATCCGTTGTAAAATCGCTGGTTCAGTCAGCTATAATCCTATTAATAGGCGTCCTGCTTGGACTTACGTTCAACTTCCCCATGCTTTCAGTGGAGGCATTCGCGATAACCTACTTGGCGCTGTTCCTACTTTCCATAGGGTTCTCGGCGCTGTTCCTTATGCTGGCCCTCAGGTCCACAAGATGGGAAACCCAGATGGCTATAATGAACCTTCTTAACATGCCGCTCATGTTCTCCAGCAACTCATTTTATCCCATATCATTCATGCCATGGTGGCTTAAGCCAATAGCCGAAGTCAACCCGCTTACATACGCAAACGAGGTTGCCAGATGGGCGCTCATTGGCGTGCAGCCAACCGTTCCAGTGTACATGAGCCTGATTTACCTTGCAGTGTTCGGAGTGCTGTTTTCAGCCCTGGGGATAATTCTCTCATGGAGGTTCCTGTCAAGCTGAGCCTGAACGGGCTCGAAAGGCTGATTCTTCTTCATCTTTATGTTTATGGCCCGGACACCCCAAAGCTAATGGCAAGAAGGCTCCTCGGCAGCAGAACAAGGCACAGCGTTGACGAAGTTGAAGCGGCATGCGAAGCGCTTGAAGAAAAAGGGCTCATTCAAAGGTACAGAGGGTCGCTCAAGGGTTCTCCCACTTCATCAATTAAGCCCTGGATAAAGATCAGGGCAAAATGGGATTCAAAGGCACGCGGCGTATATTACGATTTAACCAAGAAGGGCAAGGAAACCGCAAAGGCCATCAGACCTGCAGCGGCGGGTGCGGGGGGACTATAAGTAGGTGGCGCTGATGGCTTTAGCGCTGTGCATTCTTAACATTAAGGGTCAGCTTTAAATCCGCCCGCATCATAAGCAAGTGTATGGGAGTTAAAAGGGAGGACTTTGAAGATTTAATAAAGCTAAGCGATGGGCGCACCTACAAGTTCTATTCCCTTAAAAAGCTTGAATCAATGGGCTATGGCAACGTGTCAAGGCTGCCGTACTCCCTAAGGATAATGCTCGAATCGATATTAAGGAACATGGACGGAAGAACGGTTACAGAGGACGAGCTAAACGCGCTGCTCGAATGGAGCCCTGAAAGGCAGCCTGAAAAGGAGGTCCCGCTGGTTGTGTCAAGGATACTGATGCAGGACTTCACCGGCGTGCCGGCGCTTGTTGACCTGGCCGCAATGAGGGACTATGTAAAGTCAAAGGGGCTGGATCCAAAGGTTATTGAGCCGGGCGTCCCTGTTGACCTGATAATAGACCACTCGGTTCAGGTGGACTCTTATAATTCACAGGACAGCTTTGAAGTAAACCTGAAGAACGAGATAGAAAGGAACGCTGAAAGGTACAGGTTTCTCAAGTGGGCCGCGCAGGCGTTTAACAGTCTCAGGATATTTCCTCCTTCAGCTGGAATATGTCACCAGATAAACTTGGAATACCTTGCAAAGGTTGTAATGACAAAGGGCGATATGGCCTTCTTCGACAGCCTTGTTGGAACCGATTCCCACACGACAATGATAAACGGAATAGGGGTCCTCGGCTTTGGCGTTGGCGGTGTTGAGGCGGAGGCCGCCATGCTTGGCCAGCCAATATACATGCTCGCTCCTCAGGTTGTAGGAGTCAGGCTCAAGGGCGAGCTTCCTGATGCCGCAACAGCCACTGACCTTGCCCTGACAGTAACAAAGGTGCTTAGGGAGCGCAACGTAGTTGGCAAGTTCGTGGAGTTCTTTGGAGAAGGCGTGCGCAGCCTCTCGGTACCCGACAGGGCAACCGTTTCAAACATGAGCCCCGAGTACGGCTCAACGATATCCATATTTCCGGTGGACGATGCCACGCTTGAATACCTTAAGCTCACCGGAAGGGGAAGCTTGGTGGAGCTTGTAAGAAAGTACTATGAGGCTCAGGGCATCTTTGGAGGGGTAAACACCCAGTACAGCGAGGTGATAGAGCTTGACATGAGCGAGGTCAAGCCCATGGTTTCGGGTCCAAGCCAGCCAAAGCAGGCTATGGAGCTTGAAAACGCGCCAAAGAGCTTTGCTGAAAGCTTCAAGCCCCAGAAGAACACAGGGGAGCTTAAGGACGGCGACGTCGTAATAGCAGCAATAACAAGCTGCACAAACACAAGCAACCCATACGTGCTTATATCAGCAGGGCTTCTGGCAAAGAAGGCATATGAGCTGGGGCTTAAGGTCAACACATCAAAGGTAAAGACGAGCCTTGCACCAGGGTCAAGGGCTGTTACCGAATACCTCAGGAGGTCAGGGCTTCTTGAATATTTGGAAAAGCTTGGCTTTTATGTGGTTGCTTATGGATGCACCACATGCATAGGCAACAGCGGCCCGCTTCCTGATAACTTTTCGAGCCTTGTAAACGAAGGCTCCCTTGCGGTTGTCAGCGTTCTTTCGGGCAACAGGAACTATGCGGGAAGGATACACAACGACGTGAGGGCAAACTACCTGATGTCGCCGCCCCTTGTAGTGGCCTACGCAATAGCAGGGTCTATACTGAAGGACCTGACAAAGGACCCGCTTGGGTACGCAAAGGACGGCAGGCCTGTTTACCTGAAGGACGTGTGGCCAACCCGCGGTGAGGTGCTTGAATACATAAAGAAGGCTGTAACCAACGACGTATTTGAAAGCGTTTACGGGAAGGGCATATTTTCGATTAACCGGTACTGGAACGAGCTCAATGCGCCAAAGGGCGAGGTTTACGAATGGGATGAAAGGAGCACCTATATCAGGAAACCGCCGTTTCTTGAAGTTTCCAAGCCGGGAGAAAGGAAGCCCTTAAGTGATATATTGAACGCAAGGGTGTTGCTTGTGCTTGGCGATTCTATATCAACGGATCACATATCCCCGGCTGGGGCAATAATGCCAGATAGCCCTGCTGGAAGATATTTGAAGAGCCTGGGAGTAGACATAGTTGACTTTAATACATATGGAGCAAGGCGTGGCAACCACGAAGTCATGGTAAGGGGCACTTTTGCAAACAGACAGCTCAGGAACCTGATGCTTGATAACGTGCAGGGAGGCTATACAATACACTTCCCTGACGGCAAGGTTGACACAGTCTACGACGTGGCGATGAAGTACATAAACGAGGGCGTGCCAACTGTGATTATTGCCGGAAAGGAATACGGCTCAGGCAGCTCGCGCGACTGGGCAGCAAAGGGCCCGTTCCTACTTGGCGTTAAGGCGGTTATAGCAGAAAGCTTTGAAAGAATACACAGGTCAAACCTGGTTGAGATGGGCATAATACCCCTTCAGTTCATGCCAGGCGAGGGATATTCAAAGCTTGGGATTGACTTCACGAAGCCAATAAGCATAAGGTTCTTGGAGAAGAGGCCGCGCGGCAGGGCTGTGCTTGAATATTACAGGAAAGATGGATCGTCTGCACGGGCCGAGCTCGCAGTAAGAATAGACACGCAGCTGGAGATGGACTACGTCGAATCAGGCGGGATAATGCAGTACGTCATGAACAAGATCATTAATGAACAGTAAATTTTCGGTGATTTACGGGGACGGCATAGGCCCAGAGGTCATAACGTCAGCGCTTGAGGTTTATGAGGCGTTAAATGAAAAGTTTAACGTGGGCCTTGAGTATATAGTCGTTGATGCCGGGCTTTCCGCGTATAAAAAGTACGGCACAAACCTTCCAGAGCAGTCAATCAACGCAATCTCTGAAACGTGCTGCCTGCTTAAGGGCCCTACCACAACACTCGAAGAGCCTGGCAGCGAGCTGGGCGTGCCTGTTAAGATAAGAAAGCGCTTCGACCTTTTCGCAAACATAAGGCCTGTAAAGAGCCTTCCAGGAGTTAAATCCCTTTACAGCGACCTGGACATTTTAATTGTAAGAGAAAACACGGAAGGGATGTACAGCGGCGCAGAGTACATGATAAACAAAGATGTTTCGATAGGGGTTAGGGTCGCCACAAGAGCAGGGGCTGAGAGGGTTTTCAGGGTGGCGTTCAGGGAGGCTGAGAAAAGGAGACGACAGGTTACCCTTGGTCATAAGGCAAACGTTCTCAAGGCAACTGACATGCTTTACAAGCAGGTCTTTTACGAAGTGTCCAGGGAGTTTGAACTGGTAAAGGCCAGTGAAATGCACATAGACGCCCTTGCAATGAACCTGATACTTAAGCCTCAGCAGTTTGACGTAATAGTCACCGAAAACCTTTTTGGAGATATAATATCTGATGAGGCGTCTGCGCTTGTGGGCGGCCTGGGGCTTTCCCCCTCAGCGAACATAGGCGAAAGATTTGCTATGTTTGAGCCTGTGCACGGCTCAGCCCCGGACATAGCGGGAAAGGGAATAGCAAATCCAATAGCCGCCGTGCTCTCATTAAAGATGTTGCTCGAGTGGGCTGGCGCGCAAAAGGCGGCCAGCTCCCTTGAGTCAGCCGTAAGGTCAACTTTATCAGAGGGCCGCGCGCTAACGCCTGACCTTGGAGGATCTGCTACAACAAAGGATCTTACAAAGGAAATAATAAAGAACATATAGCCATTTTGTGTCTTACAACGCGTCAATGCGCGAATTAAAGGATAAAAATGAATTATAATTCAAATAAATGAATCCAGATAAAGCTTAAGTACGGTCAACTATTAACACCTGTTAATGATAACCGTAATTGGTTCGGGACGTGTTGGAGCAACAAGCGCTGCATTCCTAATGCTTGGCGAGGTCGACAACAAGATAACGTTAATCGACATAGTGGAAGGGCTTCCTCAGGGCGAAGCGCTGGACATGAACCACGCCGCCGCCATACTGGGCAAGTCGGTTGAGGTGGTTGGCTCAAACAGCTATGAGGACATGAAGGGAAGCGACATAGTAATAGTAACCGCAGGCCTGGCAAGAAAGCCTGGGATGACCAGGGAGGAGCTTGCAGGGAAGAACGCGGAGATAGTGATAGGGGTTGCTGATCAGATCAAGAAATATGCCCCTAACTCAATAGTAATTATAACCACAAACCCGCTTGACGCAATGGTTACCGTCCTTTACAACAGGCTAAAGTTCCCAAGAAACAGGGTAATAGGGTTCAGCGGCGTGCTTGACTCAAGGAGAATGGCATATTATGCATCCAAGTACATAGGCGTTTCTCCAGCTTCAGTGATACCGCTTGTGCTTGGGCAGCACGGCGAGAACATGTATCCTGTGCCGGAGCTTTCATCTGTTTATGGCAAGAGCCTTAAGGCCTTCCTTACAGAGGAACAGTACAACAAGGTTGTCAATGATACAATACAGGCTGGGGCTCAGATAACAAACCTAAGAAAGTTCAGCAGCAACTGGGGCCCAGCGGCAGGATTGTTGCTTATGGCCGATGCGATAAAGAAGGACAGAAAGGCTGTAATTGAAGCAAGCGTCCTGCTTGACGGAGAATATGGGGTAAAGGGCATCTTTGCAGAGGTGCCAGTAGTTCTTGGGAAGGATGGCGCCGAGAAGATCATAGAGGTAGACCTGAACGAAGAGCAAAAAGCAAAGTTCATGAAGAGCATAGATGCTATAAGGGCAAACCTAAAGCAGGTTCCACCGCAGTATCTGCAATAAAGGCAATAAATTTTATTTTTCTTCTACAACTAACATTGTGAGCGTTGATTTAACGTTCTCAACCTTCCTTATTTTCCAAGTTATTATGTCCTTTAGCTTTTCAGGCGAATCTGCATAAACCTTTACAACGGTATCGTAAACGCCGTAGACCCTGTGCGCTTCCTGAACCTCAGGTATTTCCTTTAGCTTGCTAAGGACCTCCTCCTCTCTTCCCGGCTCAACGGTTAGAAGGACAAACGCGATTGGCATAACTAAAATAATCCAATTGTTTGCTTAAAAAGTTTTCCTGATCGTTTTAAGCCAAAGCGGGCAATATTTGCTTTAGCACAGGTGATTGTTTGTCTATAATTTTTTATTTTTTATAAACGAATGGCTGAAAAAGGCTGGTAGCCAAAAAAGAATAAATACTGAAATGCAATAATTAATGAATGATGAATGAGGACGCTTTAAAGGAGCTCGTTGCCGCCGTAGGGCCTGAAAACGTGATGAACGATCAGGCAAGCAAATACCTTTTTGGAAGGGGTGCCGTTGATTCGTTTTCAGGAACTCCTGATGTGGTAGTTCATGTAACTGACAGGGAACAGGTCTCCAAGGTTGTAAAGGTTGCGTACAAGTACGGGATTCCAGTAGTTACACGTGGATCAGGCAGCAGCGTTACAGGGGCCGTGGCCCCTTCAAGGGGTGGGATAGTGCTGGACCTAAAGGCCCTTGACAAGATAAAGGTTGATGTTGAAAACGGAATTGTCGAGGCCGAGGTTGGCGCAAGCGTGCTTGATGTGGATCGTGAGTGCAACAAGTATGGGTTCTTCTTTCCGCCCGATCCGGCCAGCGCTAGGATAGCCAGCATAGGCGGCGCGCTTGCAGAAAACTCGGGCGGCATGAGGGGAGCAAGGTACGGCGTTATGAGGGACTGGGTGCTTAAGATAGAGGTCGTTCTGTCGGACGGCACAGTAACTTACTTTGGCGAAAGCACATATAAGAACAGGGCTGGCTATGACCTGCTTGGCCTGATGGTGGGCAGCGAGGGAACGCTAGGCATAATAACAAAGGCTTGGCTGAAGATAATGCCCCTCCCTGAAAAGATAATAAGAATAGCCGGGTTTTTTAACACGCTTAACGACGCCGCCGATGCCATATACAGGATAAGGGTCAGGGACAGGATAAACCCTCTTATTCTTGAGTACACTGACATGGAGGGGATAAAGGCGGCTAATGCTGTAAAGGGGCTTCACTACCCTGAGCTTCCAGGCGGCATGGTTCTGGTTGACGTTGATGGCCATGCAGGAGGCGTTGAGAAAGCTGCAGAAAAGGTTGTAAACGTAATGAAAGAGACGCACGCGGCAGAAATAATTGTACCCGATACAAAGGAGAAGTTTGACGAAATAGCAGAAGTCAGAAGGGTGGCTTTCACGGCCCCAGGTCACCTTTATCCCGGTTTTATAGATGGCGACATCGCAGTTCCGCTCTCCAGGGTCAAGGACGCGCTGTTAAGAATAGCTGAAATAAGGAAAAAGTACAACGTGTTTATAACAACGGTTGGACATGCTGGCGATGGAAACCTTCATCCTAACATAGGGGCCGATCCGAAAAACGCCGATGAGTGGGAAAGGGCCAAGAAGGCGGCATACGAAATAAACATAATGGCTATAGAGCTCGGCGGAACAGTATCTGCAGAACACGGAATAGGGAAGCTTAAGGAGGACGTTTTGTTAAAGCAGTTTGAGGTAAGACAGCAGATGCCCGTGTATAAACTTATGAAGGAGATAAAGAGGGTTTTTGATCCAAAGGGGATACTAAACCCTGACAAATATGCGCTGAGTGACCAGGCTTGAAGCAGGATGTAAAGGACATAATGATAGTGGCTGAGTTTGTAAAGGAGGCCCAGCTAAAGTACGGCAACCCGGCGGGCATAAGCCCAAAGGAGCTGGCATCTTGGAGCAAGGGCCTTGGGCTAAAGGAAAGAGGGCCCACAATATTTTATTCGGGGATGTACAATTACATGGGATATGCAGAATCAGCGCTTATAATAGAATATCTGGTCAAGAGCAACGGGCTAAGCTTTTCAACCCTTCTTGACATGTTAAACAAGGTCAGATGGCTTGGGCACGAAAGAAATCTTAAAGGCCTTTTCGAAATAGCAAGGTCGCCTTTAATGAGGTTTGGTTCGCTTCTTAACGTTCCACCGGAGCTGGTCAACAAAATAAAGATAGTGGCATCAGAGGCAGAGAAAAGAAATGAAGTCTACAAAAACATACTGGCCAAAAGCGCGCTAATTTTGAAAAAAAGCGGAATAGACTTTGCGTACTTGAGCGAGAATGAGCCCGATACAGGCATAGCGCTCCATACGTTTGGGCTTTTGCGCGAGTTTGAAGAGTACGCAAACGGCGTGTATAAAAAGCTCAAGGACTACGGCGTTAAGGAGATAATAACTCCTGACCCCATAAGTGGCACGGTCTTTAGGTCATTTTATCCACGGTTTGTAGACGGGTTTGACATAGAGGTTAAGCACATAACTGAGGTGTTAAGCCCTAACAGCTCCAATGGAAAAAGGGGCGATGTTGTATTTCATGACCCGTGTTATCTCGCCAGGTACTGGAAGATAACTGAAAAGCCCAGGGAGCTGTTAAAGGGTGCCGGGTACAACGTTATAGATCCTCCAAACAACAGGGAAAGAACCAGGTGCGATGGCGGAGCCACGGAGTTTCAGGACCCAGTTGGATCGGTAACCTCAGCTCAGATAAGGCTCAAGGAGCTTCTCTCCACAGGAACTAACTCAGTAGTCACGTCCTGCCCTGCGTGTGTGATGCTTCTCAGAGTCGGCAACTACTTCTTCGGAAGTGATGCGCGCGTTTACGATATAACAGAGCTTCTTGGTGATTGAAGATGAACGAGGAAGAGGTTTTAGCCTATCTTAAGAGCACAAGCGAAAAGTGCATAAGGTGTGGTTTTTGCGTTCAGACATGCCCCAGCTGGAACTCTCACGGCAAGCTTGAATACTACAGCCCGCGCGCCAGGGTAACCCTTACTCGGGGGATGCTTGAGGGATCAGTAAGCCCGGAAGATGCGGTGGAGTCCATATATTCATGCAACACATGCAGAAGATGCCTTGTTGAATGCCCAACAGGTGTTGACACTGCAGAGCTTGTAATTTATGCAAGATACTACATAAACCAAAAGCTTGCAGGACCAAGCAAATAAGAGTCTTAATGGCGCACCCCCAGAAACTCTTTTAAACATGTGAGGGCATTTTTATAGTGTTTGAACGTAGTTGAAATGCTTGTAAAGATAGTTGGAAAGGAAAACGTTCTTACAAAGCCTGAGGATATAGCGCCTTATAAGAGGGATGCCTCAGCGTTCGAAGGCGAGACGCCGATTGCCGTTGTGCTGCCATCAACCGCAAAGGAGGTGTCTGAAATATTATCCCTTTGTAATGAAAATAACGTGCCAGTTTATGTCAGGGGAGGCGGCTCTTCATTAACAGGCTCCTCGGTTCCTCTTGGAGGGATCGTAATAAGCACAAAAAGGTTTGACAAGATACTGGAGCTCAACATAACTGACAGATACGTAGTTGTTGAACCAGGCGTCAGGCTTGATGACCTTAACTATTACCTTTCCAAGTACGGCTACATGTACCCCCCGGACCCAGCAAGCTCAATAGCCGCTACTGTGGGCGGGTCGATTTCCACAAACGCGGGAGGCCTTGGAGGCGTTGCTTATGGGGCCACAAAGAACTGGGTTATGGGGCTCGAAGTGGTGCTTGCCAACGGCCAGATAACCTTCTTTGGGGGTAAAACGCTCAAAAGGTCAGCTGGCTACGACCTAGCTTCCCTGATGATAGGCAGCGAAGGCACGCTTGGCGTAATAACAAAGGCAATTCTGAGAATAACAAGGGTGCCAGAGTCAAAGACGAGGATAGTTGCATACTACAGGTCTGAGGATGAACTTGGAGCCGCGCTAAAGAACCTCAGGGACAGCGACATAAACATAACGATGATGGAGTTTCTTGACAGGGAAAGCATGGAATCTGTAAAGAAAACGCTCGGTATAGAATACCCGGAAGGAGCAGAATACATGCTTATGATCGACGTATCAGGTAGCTCTGATGAAACAAAGAGGATGAGCTCTGCGGCGCTTCAGATAATTTCAGGCACTTCTCCAATAACTTTCAGGGCTGCTTCAAACAAGGCTGAAATGGATGCGTTTTACAGCGCAAGAAAGGGCCTTTACTCTTCAACCCTGCTCCAGCGCTCTTCCCCAAGTGAAACCGTGATAATAGGGGATATCGTTGTCCCGCCAACGGAAGTACCTGCAACGCTTAAGGAGATAAAGGAGTACATCAGGTCCCATGGCGTTCACGCGGTTCTCTTTGGGCACATAGGGGACGGCAACATACACATGAACATATTTGCTGACATGGCAAACGAGCAGTCAAAGCAAAGCGCTTTTGACCTTCTGAGGGAAAGCGGGATAATAGCGGTCAAGCATAACGGCAGCGTGTCGGCGGAGCACGGTATAGGCATGGAGAAGGTTGACCTGTTAATAGAGGAGCTGAAGATGAAAAACGCATCTGTAAACTATGAGCTTATGAAGGCTATAAAAAATGCGTTTGATCCCAAGAACATACTTAACAGGGGGAAGCTTTTTGGAGCGCGATAGGCTGATAGCTGATATATATCAAGAAGCCCAAAAATGCATAAACTGCGGGTTTTGCGAATCGGTTTGTCCAACGCTTCCAGCTTCAGGATACAGGGAAAGCTTTGGCGCAAGGGGAAGAGTTAATTTAGCAAAGGAATTCATCGCAGAGGTAAGTTCTGGCAAAAAGGCTTCAATAGAGCTTGGCAATTATATAAATTCATGCTTAAGCTGTTATGCGTGTTTGCAGGTTTGCCCTGCAGGGGTTAACGCTGGCCATATAAGCGACATGTTAAAGCGCGCAATTGCCGACGAGGGGCTTTTTGTAAAAAATCAGGAAAACGCGGTGGCTAGGATGATAGTGAGCACTACGTTAAAGTACATGGACCCGCTTGGCCTAAGGGAAGAATGCACCGAATGGGCCAGGGGTATCAGGTTTGAAGAAAGCGGCACGATACTTTATACGGCGCACATGTATCAGCTCTTGCCATACATAGAGGGGCTTAAAAGGCTAGTTACTTCAATGGAAAGCCTGACTGGCATTTTTGCTGGCATTATCTCAAGCTCGCCTCAGCTTGTAAAGGCGGTAAAGGTCTTTGTTGACAGGCAGTTGCTCAAAAGGACAAACACAATGCTCAGGAACATATCGGCTTTGCTCAGGGCCTCCGGGATAAGGTTTTCATATCTTGGAGCAAATGAACCTTATCCTGGGACTCTTCTTTATGACATGGGCTATGTAAAGGAGTTCAGCGAATACGCTAACCGCGTTTATTCCATGTTTAACGCAAGCGGTGTTAAGGAGATCATAACGATTGATCCTCACACATACGACCTGCTGAAAAATGTCTATCCAAAATACGTAAGCGGGTTTAACGTCAAGGTTTACCATTACTTGGATCTGTTAAATCCAGGGCTGTTCAAGTCAGGGGACATCAGGGTCAAGGTTACATATCATGAGCCCTGCCACTTTGTAAGAAGAACCGGTTATAACCTGCCAAAGGACGTTTTAGAAAAGACTTCAGCGCTCATGCTTCCAAGGCACAACGGCAGGAACACAATGTGCTGCGGGGGTCCCGATGAAGCATTTTACCCAAGAATTTCAAACGCAGTTTCCGAAAGGAGGTTCATGGAGCTAAAGGAAACTGGCGCAGATTTTATCATTACCGCGTGTCCAATATGCTTTGAAAACCTGAACAAAGATGAAAGCGTGGTTGATATTTCCGAATGGCTAAGCAAATTAGTTAACGCCTGAGTTTAAATATTTATTAAGATAAATGTAAATAAATTTCTATGGTTGATGAAAGCTCAATAAAGGGAACGCTTAAGCTGATAAGGGACGTTGTCTATAAAAATTTAACAAACGAATACCTTCCATTTCCCATGGACAAGGCATTGGCCACAAAATGGGCTTATGAAGCAGGCGTCCCAAAGGGAGGCCGCGTGATACTTTATACTTCATATATGTATCAGATGGCCCCTGTGTTCAAGTCCTTTGAAAAGCTCCTGCCCACTGTAGGGTCGCTGGCGAGGATAGGCTTCTTAGCATCCCTGGGCTCAAGGCTGGTTAAGCCAAGCGACGCTGAGGTTAAAAGGGCATCAACGGTGCTTAAGAACATATACGCAATAACTCGTGCCTCACGGCCGGGTGTGGGCTATCTTTATGAGGAGGAGCCATACAGCGGCGCCCTTCTTTACGAGCTGGGCTTTATAGACGAATTTAAGGAATACGGCAAAAGGCTGGAGGAGTTCTTTAAAATAAGGGGAGTGGAGGAAATAATAACCGCGGATCCCCATACCACCTTTTCGCTGGCAAACTACAAGAGGCTAATAGGTTTCAGCATACCGTTCAAGAACTACCTTGAGCTTCCACCTATTGGTGTCACGGGAAAGGGCAGGTTTGTAATTCACGATTCATGCATATATTCAAGGTTTCTCAACATGTATGATTTAATAAGACAGCTTACAAAGGACGCGGGCCTTGAAATAGTGGATGATGAAAAGGTAACAGGCAGGGGCATAGGCTTTTGCTGCGGAGGCCCTCTGGGACCACTTAACTCCAAGATAAGCGATGAGATGGCAAAGGCAAGGGCGAATTCCCTTAAGTCAGTTAACCCAGAAGCATTGGTCTTCTGCCCTCTTTGTTATGAAAACCTTTCGCCTTATATTCCCGTTAAGGACTTTGCAGAGGTGATAAGCCCTTGAGCTGGCTTGAACTCATAACAAGGATTTCAACAAACAACTACCTTGAGGTCGAGAGAATACTCAAGTCGCATCCATACGTAAGGGACGCCGCCAAGAGGCTAAGGGAGAGGAAAATGGCGGTTATAGAAAACTTGGATGACTATGTAAAGGCCACAATGGAATCGGTGAGCCGGATTGGCGGCCATGCTTACCTTGCAAAGGACAAGCAGGAAGCTAGGGAAATAGTCAGCAAAATACTAGGGGATAAAAAGCTCGTAGTTATGTCAAAGACAAACGCTGCGTATGAGGTTAACCTTAGGGAGTTTCTGATCTCCCAGGGCAAGGAAGTTTGGGAGACAGACCTGGGCGAGTTCCTTGTTCAGATAACAAACGGCTGGCCTTCGCATATAATAGTGCCGGCTGTTGACATGAACCGCGAAAGGGCTGCCAAGGCAATAAAGGCCATAGATCCGGGCATTAGCGAAAACGCCTCAATCGAAGAGCTTGTAGCCGCCGTAAGACGTTTTCTTATGTCAAAGTACATAAACGCGGACGCGGGGATAACTGGCGCAAACGCCGTTGCAGCTGATACCGGCGCGGTGATACTTGTGGAAAATGAAGGAAATATAAGGATGGTTACGGTAAAGCCTCAGGTCCATATAGCGCTTGCAGGCATAGACAAAATAGTGCCAACGCTTGCAGATGCGTTTGACGAGGCCATGGTGCAGGCCGCTTATGCGGGCCTTTATCCCCCAACTTACGTAAACCTTACGGCCGGCCCAAGCTCAACCGCTGATATAGAGCACACGCGCGTTTCTCCTGCAACCGGCCCAAAGGAGTTTCATCTCGTGCTTATAGACGATGGAAGGCTTGAAGCAAGCAAGGATCCCGTGCTCAAGGAGGCCTTGCTATGTATAAGGTGCGGTCGGTGCTATTTTTCATGCCCCACTTACAGGCTGCTTGGCAAGGACTGGATTTCAACAAAATCGCCTTATAATGGCCCAATGGGGGTTATGTGGAACTATATAACAAACGACGATCCATGGCCATCGTTTTACTGCACACATTCAGGGGGGTGCAGGGAGGTCTGTCCCATGGGCATAAATATACCCGACATAATAAGCTACATAAAGGGAAAGGGAACCAAGCAGGTGTAATACATTGGGCGCGTCCGCAGGTAAAAAGGGCCTGCTTTTAGTAATAGGTCTAATTGTTATGCTCTTTAACTCAATATATCAGTACTCCTGGAACGCTCTTGGGCCATTAATTGAAAGGGGCCTTCCGGCTGGCTTTGAAGAAGTTCAGGTTGCTTTTACTTTATTTGTGATATTTTCAGTTGTGTTTCAGCTGATTGGAGGGGCTTGGGCTGATCGTCAGGGTCCAACGCTGGTTTCAATGGTGGCTGCCATACTTTCAGCTGTTGGCTTTCTTGGGACAGCGGCATCTCATAGCCTTTTTGAATTCTATGCTGTTTGGAGCGCGGGCAGCGCGGGGGAGGGCATACTTTACGGTATAGCTTCAAACATAGCCATAAAATGGTTTTCAGAAAGAAGGGGTCTAGCAATAGGGCTCATAAGCCTTGGATTTGGCGCCGGCGGCTCAATTGCCAACCCCTTTATAATATCAATAGGAAATTTCAGAGAGGCGAGCCTTTATATAGGGATTATAGAAATCGCGGTTTTGCTCTTGCTGGCTTCCCGGATAACGTACCCAACTGGCCTTAAGGGGAGGAGCACGGTTGAGGTCATAAGGGGGCCATCCTGGTGGCTTTTCTACGCCTCCTATGCGTTCGCGGCGGTACCTCTTCTGGCATTTTCAAGCGCGCTTACAGCGCTTGCCGCGCAGGTTGGCTCTGAAAGGTTCTGGCTTGAGCTTGCGATAACGCTCTTTCCACTTATGAGCGGCGCAGGGAGGCCTGTGCTTGGGGCAGCAAGGGATAAGCTTGGCAGCATAAACACAATAATCATTATAATTATAATGATGCTGGTGGCCTCTGTGATGCTTTACCCGTTCAAACAGCTATTTCCTGCCGCGGTTGTGGTTGGGATTTTTGGAGGAGCGCTTGTGCCAATATATTTCAGCGCCGTCGGCGACATGTACGGGGAAGCTTTTTCCACCTCAAACACAGCACTTCTATACACCGGCAAGATGATTTCGGGGGTTCTTGGTGGCTCAGTTTTTGCGTTCTTTGTAATTCACGGGGCAGAGGCATCTACAGCCTTTATGGTTGTCTGTGAAGCGCTTGCGCTCATAATGCTGTTTGCGTCAATAAGGCTAAGGGGCAAGGAAGAGCGCGCTCCCCCTTAAGCCGCGCGCTTTAATCGGCGTTTTGTTTCCAGCAAACATGTACTGGAATTAAACAAAAGTCAAAATAAAAAGCCCTTAAAGCAAACGCTTAAATTTTGAGTCGCCAATCAGTGCTTTATGAGCAAAAAAAGCCCCGTAAAAGTTGACGTAAATTCCGTCGTTCTTAAAAAGTTCCCTGATCTCTTCTCAAAGAAGACCGTAAACGGCAAAAGCGTTGACGTGTTGCAAGCGATAGGGGAGCTAACCGTAAGCCTTGATGGCCTTTTTAAAAAGGCTTTAACCGAAAGAAGGTCGGTACTTTTATCTAAAGAGCCGTTTTCATCAAAGTACAAGTTCCCTGCTTGGGACGAAAAGTTTGAAGACCCAGCTGAAGGCAAAACGCTTACTTACCGCGAAATAGTTGAGGGGCTGTTGGACAACTTTTCAGGGAAACGCTCAAAGCTTGCTTGGCGCCTTAATGAAAACTACCCGATACCTGACTACGCTCATCCGTTAAAGAACCCCGGGCTTGAAATAACAGGCCCATGGCATCCACTGGACATGGCTATAAAACAAATAAACGCAGACGTAGCTAGCACAATGGGTCCTGACGATGAAGATGCAGCCCCTGCCGACTTCGTGCCTTATGGATTCAGCGACGATGCACCTGGCATATTCTATTCAAGGTATAACGAAAGCATGATACTTGCAGGCAAAGTAAAGGAATATGCTGTAAAGAAAAAGGGTGAGGAAAGGAAGTATGTGATTGAAAAACCGTTCGAAAAATGGCCAACCAGCTTTCACAGGGTGCCGGGCATACATCTGGTAACTAACAACGTGTTTGTAAATGGAAAGCCTGCTCCTGCAATAGTGGTCGATGTGGTGCTTCACGCGCTTAACGATTTTGAAAGCCTTCGAAAAAGTGGCAAGGTCCTGCTCTTTTATGTCCCAAAGACGCAGTCGCCAACCGAGGCCTACCTTATAGGGAAGCTGATGTGGGAGGTTGAAAAGCTGCTGGGGGCCTCCAAGCCTGGCCAGTTTATAAAGTTCAAGGCGCTTTATGAGGAAGGAAGGCTAGGCCTCTATCTTCCTGTTGTTGCATGGATGTGGCGCCACTGGCTAATAGGCCTTAACGTTGGCAGATGGGACTATACCGGCAGCGTAATAGAGATGTACAAGAGCGAACGCGTTTTGCCTGATCCGCAGAGCGCAAACATGGGAATGGCGTCGCCGCATATGATGGCGTATCAGAGATATAACGCACTTGTGCACCTGCTTGCTGGGATGAAAGACGGGGAAGTAAGCAACGGCGCTCCAATAGGCGGCATGGCCGCGGTCATGCTTTACCAGGAGGGTGATCCATATCTAAGGAACAGGCATAACCCTGTAACGCTGCGCGCCATGTGGCTTGATAAGATGCGTGAAAGGCTAATAGGGCTTTTCTTTGTAACTGATGATCCAAAGGCTGAAAACGGCAAGGTAACGCTCAAGGATGCCCTTGAAGGTCGCTACAAAGGCAAGGTATACGACCTTTACAGGCAGAGCTGGGTCGCCAGCCCAGATAAAAGGTACGTCGAAGCAGGCAACATACCCTTGAGGGCTTCCCTTAAAGATTTGCAGGCCCTTATAAGCGCGCCTGAGGAATATGAAACCTTTAACGGGGAAAAGGTTGCTCCGAAGGTCACAAGCGGTCTGACCCAGTCAGAAAAAAAGCTGTTTGCATCCCTGCATCTGATAAATGAAAACGGCGAAATAACTCCATGGGTTATACGCTCTGATAAAATAAGCGGGCCTGAGTACATATCTTCGAACGAGCTATGGGGAGAAGGCGGGCTCTGGGGCGCCCTGTACGGCGTTAAACAGGGAGACATAACAATAGAGAACGTCCAGCACGCGCTTTACATGGCAGCCAACTATGGATTTCAGGCGCTGAACGGGAACCTTGCCGCGGCCATAGACGACTATGTGGCCTTCCCTGGCCGTTATGTAAGGTTCATGAATGATCTTGCAACGTACAGGATATTTGCAGCCTGGCTGTGGACTGTTGTGAATCACGGGGCAACAGTTACAAAGGACGGCTGGCTCATGAGGCCAAAGCTGACGCCGGACGGTGTTATACCTGGGGAAAAGGCAGTTCAGGTAAAGGCCGGCGATAAGGTAACACAGGAGCTCTTTGAAAAGCTATGGGAACTTCATTATGAGTGGACAAAGGAATTTTACAACGACTTTGACAGGCTTGTCTCGTTGAGAATAGCGCTAAGGGGATACCTGTACGGTGCAAACGTAAAAGTCGACAGGGGCACGCTGGACATGCTTGTGCAGGGGATAAACATGGTCTTCATAAACGGCTATGGAGCGCTTTCAGCAGGCCAGGCGGCACATCTAAAGCCCCTGTTTGACAAGCTCAACATAACTCAGGGTGTAATAAACAGAATAATAGCTGACGCAAAGGCTGTGCAGCAGTATGTTTCAATGGCATATGGCACAGGGCCCAGCTTCGCAAGGCAGCTAAGCTATGAGGAAGCCGCGAAGAGAATATCAGGCGCAATTAAGGTGTCTGCCGAGCTAGCGCAGGATGAGCTTGAAGCATCAGCGCCCAGGTTTGACAGGTCAAAGGCGCCGCTAATAATGGACATACTCAAGAGGCAGACTCTTTCCCCGCTCTTTGTTCAGCACCCTGCCAGGGTCATCTTCTCGGTTGCGGATAAATCTCCTGAAGAGGCAAAGAAAATACTTGACGCGGTGTTTTACATGGACGAAAACGGCAAGCCGCTGTTCAGGGACCCATCAGGGATGCCATCACGCGATGAGCTTGTCAGGGCCGTTAAGTCAGGCAAGGTTCCTGCCTACTGTCTTGAAGCACACGACTATATCTACGACATTTACTGAGGCCTAAATTTTTACCTTTTGTCTAAATCTTTTTGTAATGTTGGAACTGTTTATATATTAAAACAGGTGATAAGCGTTTATGGATCCGATCGAGTTTTCTCGAAAATATGGGGGCAAGATACAGATAGAGCCAAAGGTCCCCATAAGGTCTTATGATGATTTTGCAGTTATATATACTCCTGGCGTCGCAAAGGTTTCTGAGGCGATATCAGCTAACAAGGACCTCAGCTTTGAGCTCACAAGCAGGTGGAACACAATAGTTGTGCTTACAAACGGCACCAGAGTGCTTGGGCTTGGGAACATAGGCCCTGAGGCAGCCCTTCCTGTAATGGAAGGAAAAGCTTTACTATTCAAGTACTTGGGCGGCGTTGATGCCTTTCCACTTCCAGTTCGCGCTAAAGATGTAAACGACTTTAAGGCTATAGCTAAGGCCATAGAGCCCGCAATTGGCGGAATAAACCTTGAAGATACAGAAAGCCCTCTCTGCTTTGAAGTTCTTGAGGAGCTAAGAAAGGAGCTTGAAATACCCGTATGGCACGACGATCAGCTTGGCACAGCAGCGGCAAGCCTTGCGGGCCTGATAAACGCGTTTAAGCTGGCAGAAAAGGACATAAAGACGGCAAAGGTTGTCCTTTTTGGCGCAGGGGCGGCAAACATAGCAACTGCAAAGTTGCTTGAAATATATGGATTTGACAAATCAAAGATAATACTGATTGACAGCAAGGGCCCGCTTTACGCTGACAGAAGCGACGTTGACAAGCTGATGTTTACAAATAAATGGAAATATGAGCTGGCAGTTACAACAAACAAGGAGGGCGCAACCACCGTAGAAAAGGCGTTTGAGGGGGCAGATGCCGTTGTGGCCGCTTCCACGCCAGGTCCAGGTGTAATCAAACCTGAATGGATCTCTAAAATGGCCAGCAGGGCTATAGTATTTGCGCTTGCAAACCCAGACCCTGAGATAATGCCAGAAGAGGCATACCAGGCAGGGGCCTTTATAGTCGCCACCGGGAGAAGCGATTTCCCGAATCAGATAAACAACTCCCTTGTCTTCCCTGGAGTTTTCAGGGGGGTCCTTGACAGCAGGTCAAAACACATAAGCGATACGATGGCTGTCGAGGCCGCAAAGGCGCTTGCAGCTTATGCAGAAAGGAAGGGCCTAAGAAGGGACTACATTGCGCCGAGGATGGATGAATGGGAGGTGTTCTACTACGTTGCAGCCGCTGTGGCAACAAAGGCAAAGGAGGAAGGATACGCCAGGCTAAGGCTTAGCTATGATGAGTACCTTGATCTGGCCAAGAAAAGAATATTAAAGGCAAGAAGCGAAATAAAGGCGGTGACAGAGATTGGCTATTAGAAGGGCAACGCCTTCTGATCTTGAAACTTTAACTGAGCTTTTTTCAAGGATGTACATGTTAAACTCTGAGTTTGATCCGCTCCTTAAAGTTCCAGACGACATAAAGGAGAGGGTCAGGGATGTAATGGCTAAGGAGCTGGAGAACAAGAGCAAACTGATATACGTGTATGAGGAGAGCGGCTACATCTATGCGGCCATCAAGATCTCGCTTGACGACAGGATATTCTACGAGCCAAACAAGGTTGCTAGGATAGAGGAGTTCTACGTAAGGCCTTCTAGAAGGCGCAGCGGCCTTGGTCGCCTAATCATAAAGTACGTGGAGGAGGAACTTGGGAAGATGGGCATAACGATGCTAGTTGCTAGGTTTCCAAGCAAGAACCTTATAGCGTCATCTTTTTACACAAAGAACGGCTTCAGGGAGATACATAGCGAATACGCAAAGATGATATCAGCAGGGGTCGAAGAGCAGTAACATTTTAGTAATATTATTAATGTTGTTAAGGGGCTCGATAACCTAAATATAGCTCGCGTAAACCTCCCAGAGATATTTTGCGCGCAGCTATAATTCAACGCATTAAACGAGAATCACATGAATAGTCGAATCCTTATTTTAATTATGTTAAATGGGATAAGGATTTAAGTGGACAAAGCGCTCCTTTTTTAAATGACGAGCTTAGCGCTTAGGGGCCATAGAGGTGGCCGTTGATGGGAAAGTGGCTGGTGTTTTCAGCTTGGCCGTACATAAACAGCGAGCCTCATTTAGGGACGCTAATGCACCTTATAACAGCAGATTACTACACCAGATTCCTAAAGGAGATAGGCGAAGAGGCCTATTCCGTTTCGGGCTCAGACGAGCACGGCACTCCAATAGAGGTCGAAGCGATAAAACAGGGTGTAAATCCCAGGGACTTCACAGATAAAATGCACGCCATGTTCCTCGACATTCTAAAGGGGTTCAGCGTTGAGCTTGATAACTACACAAGGACAGAGAGTGACGTTCACAGGTCATTCGTTCAGGACTTTTACAGAAAGCTTGAGGAAAACGGATACATCTTTAAGTCAACTACAAAGCAGCTTTACTGCGAAAGGGACAGGATGTTTCTGCCTGATAGATTTGTGATAGGCACATGCCCTTACTGTGGCTATGATAAGGCAAGGGGTGATCAGTGCGATAAATGCGGAAGGCTTTTAGAGCCAACAGCCCTGATAAACCCCAAGTGCGCCATATGCGGCAGCACACCCGTTATAAGGGAGACGACCCACTGGTACTTTGATCTGCCAAAGCTTTCTGATGAAATAAACAGATACGTTGCTGGGCTTGACGAAGGCGTTAAGGGGTACCTTGCAGGAATGCTCAGGGAGGGGCTTAAGCCGCGTGCGATAACTAGGGACAACAGATGGGGCATACCGGCACCGTTTAAAGGCGCTGAGGACAAGACAATCTACGTCTGGATGGAGGCCGTGCTTGGATATCTCTCAGGCTTCCTTGAGCTGGCTGAACTACGGGGTGATAGGAACATGTTTGACAGGTTCTGGAAGTCAAAGGACACCCACACCATTTACTTCATGGGAAAGGACAACATACCGTTTCACGCTGTCATACTTCCGGCCCTTCTTATTGCCAGCAAGGAGGGATATGTGCTCCCTGAAAGGATTTCATATACTGAATTCCTTCTCTTTGAAGGCTCAAAGTTCAGCAAAAGCCAGGGCAAGGGGGTTTGGGCAAGCGAAGCGTTAAGCGTAGCTGACGGTGAATACTGGAGGTACGCTATACTTTCGCTCAGGCCTGAAAGGGGCGACTCAAACTTCATCTGGGATGAGTTCATCAAGATGATCAACGGAGACCTGAACGACACCGTGGGGAACTTCCTTCTAAGGGCAACTTCTTTTGCTTACACTAGGTTTGGAAAGGCAGTGCCAGAACCTGCATCGCTTTCAGTAGAAGACGAGCTATTTCAGCAGGAGGTTATGGCAAAGGAAAGGGAGTTTATAGAGCTCAACCTGTCTCTTAAAATCAAGGATGCAGTAAGAAAGTTTGTTGAAGTTGCAGATGCAGGTAACAGGTACATGAGCAAGACGCAGCCTTGGAAGCTTTATAATGAAGAAAGGCGCAGGGCGGCTTCAGTTATATATAATTCGGTTCAGGCGGCCGCAAGAGTGGTATTTATGATGTATCCTGTGATGCCCAGGAAGGCAACAGCCCTGGCTTCCCAGCTTAACATGAAGTCAATAGAGCCAAGCCGGAGCTGGGAAATACTGGCCCCAGGGCACGCGATAAATGAGCCGCAGGCCCTTTTCACAAAAATAAAGCTTAAAGCTGAAGGCCGCTAAGGAAAAACTTCTAAATATTGAAACTTTAACTGATTTAGTAGCTAAAAATTGGAACATTTGCTATTCTTCAGTTAAGGTTTTAAGTTTATTCGAGAAGCACTCCTGATAAGAGTTGATGGAAAGGCTGGAGGTACGGTGGCACGGAAGGGGGGGCCAGGGCGCTGTAACTGCTGCCGTTTTAGTTGCAGAAGCTGCAATAATAGATGGGAAGTACGCGCAGGCGTATCCTGAATTTGGGGCTGAAAGGAGAGGCGCCCCAGTTGTCGCGTATTCGAGGTTTTCAGATTCTCCAATACTTACAAGGTCACCAATACTTAACCCGGACGTAGTTGTTGTGCTGGATACAAGCATAGATAAATCAATTTATACAAACGGCTTGAAGGAGGGAGGCACAATAATACTTAACTCGTCAAAGGATAACAGCGAAATACTGTCAACGTTCAGCGGCGTTAAGGCGAAGATAGCAAAAGTTAACGCGACAAAAATAGCGCTCGATACATTGGGCTCGGCAATAGTAAACACAGCAATGGTTGGCGCCTTTGTTAAGATGTTCTCGGTGGCAAGCCTGGATTCATTAAATGAGGCTATTCTTGAGACGTTCAGCAAGAAGGTGGCGGAAAGAAACATCGAAGCAGTTAAAAGGGCGTATGGGGAGGTTGAAATTGTAAATTGAGCAAGGCTCTGCTTGGCTGGAGGGAGCTTAAGCCCGGCGGAATTATCGAGGAGCCTGGAAACAGCTCAAAAAGGCTTACCGGGGATTGGAGGACGTTTAAGCCTGTGATAAACCAGGATAAATGCACCAGGTGTCTAAGGTGCTGGATAGTTTGTCCAGAGCCTGCAATAAGTGTTGTAGATAAGCAGTACAGCTGGCCAAATGGAAGAAGCTGGAAGTTCACGGTAGAGGTTAACTATGATTACTGCAAGGGGTGCGGCATGTGTGTGGAGGAATGTGAGCCAAAGGCAATAGACTGGGTTGAGGAGGTGAAGTAAAGTGGAGGAGCTTACAAAGGTTGAGTGGGTAAGGCTTCCGTTAAGCACGAACTACGCCGTAGCATATGCGGCAAAGGACGCCGACATTGACATAGTTTCGGCTTATCCGATAACGCCACAGACAACTGTGGTGGAAAAGCTATCTGAGTTTATAGCAAACGGAGAGCTTAAAGCGCAGATGATACATGTAGAAAGCGAGCACTCCGCGCTAAGCGCTGCAATAGGAGCTAGCGCAATGGGTGCAAGGGCATTCACAGCAACAGCCTCACAGGGGCTAGAGCTTATGCACGAAGTGCTTCATATTGCCTCAGGACTACGGCTGCCAATTGTAATGTCAGTTGCGGCAAGGGCGCTTTCAGCGCCAATAAGCATCTGGGGTGATTACACGGATTTGATGAACACCAGGGATACTTCATGGGTTGTGCTCATAGCTGGAAGCGCTCAGGAGGCTTATGATTCTGTGTTGCAGGCGTACAAAATAGCAGAGGACAGCAGGGTTCTTCTGCCGGTAATGGTTGGATACGACGGGTTCCTGATGAGCCATACATATGAGCCTGTAAGCGTGCTTGCAAACAGTGGCGCCGCGTTGAGGTACATTCCAAAGAAAGTCACATGGGCAACGCTCAATCCTGAAAGGCCAATAACTGTGGGTGCGATGGCAAATCCAGACTGGTATTATGAGATAAAATATCAGCAGGTCGAAGCAATGAAGGCGGCATACGAAGTTGTAAAGGAGGCAGACGCGGAATACGGCAGAACATTTGGCAGGTCCTATGGGATAATTGAAGAAACTGACACTGATGGTTCCGATCTAAACGTGTTGACCTATGGTGGCATCTACGGCACGCTTCTTGAATCAAGTGAAATAATCAGGAAAAATGGGATAAAGGCCGGGTTTGCCAGGCTGAGGCTCTTCAGGCCATTCCCGTATGAGGAAGTTCTAAAGCTCGCAGAAAAATCAAGCGCCCTAGTCGTGCTCGACAGGGCAATAACCTATG
Organism: Thaumarchaeota archaeon UBA164; assembly: GCA_002499005.1. Classification (GTDB taxonomy): domain Archaea; phylum Thermoproteota; class Nitrososphaeria; order Conexivisphaerales; family UBA164; genus UBA164. The sequence goes on along the minus strand of DAJU01000010.1, from coordinate 143,438 downwards.
GAATGCCAATAGCGGGGCCTCTTGCAAGGGAGGTTATTTCAGTTCTTTATTCCCATGGGATAAACATACCCGTTTACAACTTTATCGTAGGGATAGGCCAGAGAAGCTTTACAGAGAATGACGCGCTTAAGGTTGTGAGCGCTTCATTTGAAATGCTTAAGAGAGGGCAGAAGATTGATGAAAGCATATACTGGGGTGTCAGGGAATGAGCCAGATGGCAAAGCCATTCTTTAGGACAGTCTACGACGTTCCACGGGAGGAGTACTTTGCGCCAGGCCATGGGCTTTGCGCAGGCTGCACAGCAGGAACAATAGTAAAGCTTCTGCTGAAGGTTGCCGGGCCGAACACAATAGTGGTTAACGCGACTGGTTGCGTCGAGGTTTCCACAACTCCTTATCCTTACACGTCATGGGAAGTGCCTTGGATTCACGTGGCGTTTGAAAACACGGCTGCCGTGGCAAGCGGAATAGAGAGCGCCATAAGGGTGATGAAGGCAAAGGGAAGGCTCGACCCATCAAAGCAGATAAATGTGATAGCTCTTGCAGGCGACGGAGGAACCTATGATATAGGCCTTCAGGCGCTTAGCGGGATGCTTGAAAGGGGCCATAAGGTTATGTATGTCCTTTATGACAATGAGGCCTACATGAACACCGGCATACAAAGAAGCGGCTCAACTCCAGAGTTTGCCTGGACAACAACAACTCCAGTCGGCTCGGTGCTCAGGGGCAAGGTGCAGCAGAAGAAGCCTATATCAGACATAGTTGCAGCACATAAGATACCGTATGTAGCCACGGCAAACCCAGGGTACTTTGCTGACATGATGACCAAGTTTAAGAAGGGGCTTGAAACTAACGGCCCATCGTTTGTGCATGTAATACAGCCCTGCACCACAGGATGGAAGTTTGACCCAAGATACGGCATAGTCCTTTCAAGGCTGGCAACTGAGACAGGAATATGGATAAACTGGGAGCTTGAAAACGAACAGTTCAGGGTTACTGTCCCTGTTCCAAGGAGAAAACCAGTACGTGATTATATAAAGATGCAGGGCAGGTTCAGCCATCTGACCGACCAGGACATTGAAGAAATACAGAAGATTGTAGATCAGGAAGCTGACAGAATAAACAAAATGGTTGGCCGCACAGTAATAGGCCCCGTAGTGGAGCAGTAAAACTAGCTTTTTAAAAACAAAGGTTAGTTTAAAATCAAGATCAGCAAATTTAATGCCATGTCTTACTATGACCTAAAGCCGATAGGGCATGACCGGGTTCCAGCTATAGGGCTTGGGACATGGGGAATTGGGGGTAAGGCAACGCCGGATCATTCAAGGGACAGCGAATGGGTTAACGCGATAAGGTTTGCCATAGAGAACGGCCTTACTGTGATAGATACGGCTGAGTTTTATGGCGCAGGCCATGCTGAGGAGCTTGTAGGGGAGGCGCTACAAGGCGTCGAAAGGGAAAATGTCTTTGTAATAACAAAGGTATGGTACACCCACCTTCAAAGGGATCAGGTGATAAGGGCTGCGGAGCAGTCTCTGCAGAGGCTGAAGCTTAGCTACATTGACCTGTATCTAATTCACTGGCCAAGCGAGAGGGTCCCCCTAAGGGAAACGCTTTCAGCCATGCAGCAACTTATAGATATGGGCAAGATACGATATGCCGGAGTGAGCAACTTTGATGTTAAGTTGCTCAAAGACGCGATTGAAGCAATGCCAAGAAGCGAGATAGTGGCCGACGAGGTTCATTACAGCATTTCTCACAGAGAACCTGAAAACGGGCTGCTCCAGTTCTGTGAAAGGGAGGGCATAGCATTAATTGCGTACACACCACTTGAAAAGGGAGCAGTTGGGAACAATCAGGCATTAAGGAAAATTGCCGCAAAGTACTCAAAAACACCAGCCCAGGTAGCGCTAAACTGGCTTATTTCCCATAGGCCTGTGATAGCTATCCCAAAGGCGGATAAAAGGGAGCACATACTGGAAAACAAAGGCGCAATGGGCTGGGCTCTTGCGCCTGAAGACATCGAAGAGCTAAATAGGCTTTAAGCAAAACCTCCTCAACATTGCTGTAAAAAAAGCTTAATAAAGAGCCAGGACTATTAATAATTGCCTTGAAAAAGAAGGCCATAGGAAGGTATGCAATAGCAGGGATTATAATACTGGTGCTGATAGTGGCGATAGCGGGATACTCTTACTACCTTTCCGCTACAACGCCTAAGCCCGTAACCCTGAACGTGGTTGTTGTTTCTGGTTGGAATGACAAGACTGTAAAGATGGCCGCAAACGATTTTCAGGCGCTTCATCCAAACGTTCACTTTAACTTTATTGAAACGACGTTTTCTAACGTCCTTGAGAAGGAGATAACTGCGGAATCGCAGGGAAACGCTTCTTCTTATGATATATTTACATGGAGCCCCACAATGTCCGGCGCGATAGCGCCCTATGTCACGCCCTTAAACTCATTTATACAGCAGTATAACTACAACATTTCAGACATACCGGGTTCATTCCTTTCATTTGGAGGCGAATACTATAATCTCACGTCAAAGACAACGGAAATAATAGGGCTTCCGCTTGACCTGAGCCTTCTGGTGCTGTTCTACAGGACTGATATATTTAACAACGCAACTCTTGCAAGCGAGTTCCAGGCGCAGTACCATGTGCCATTTAATCCAAACGATTGGACAAACTGGACCGAGGTGGTCTGGGCCGCTAGCTTTATAACTCAGAAGCATGCATCGCAGTATGGAATAATAGTTGACGATAACCCAAGCCATGGGCTGATAGACACGTTCCCGGCGATATTTTACTGGTGGTATATGCAGAACACAACGCTTAATGGAGGAACAAAAGGAGGCCTGCCTCCATTTAACATTCTTTTTACAACAAGCCTTTCCCCATCGTTTAACAACTCAGCTGGCGCAGCGGCCCTTGAGACGTTGAAACAGCTGGTTCAGTACGAGCCATCTCCAAACGTGCTGATAGTCGACTACAGCCACCTACAGTCGCTGTTTGGCTCGGGCCAAGCAGCTATGGACCTAGCCTGGTCAGGCTTTTATGACTCATTTAACAACCCGTCGGTTTACCCTGCAGTCGCAGGGCACGTGGCAATGGCGTTGCTGCCTGGCGGCTATGCTGAAGCCGGCGGTTCATTCCTCGGCATAGCCAAGTATTCCCATAACAAGGCGCTAGCTTTTGAATTCTTGGAATTTCTGACATCCGACAAGGAGGCGGCAAGCCTTTACTACAGGGGAGGATTCCCGCCGGATGAGCTTGGAGCCATAAGGATTATCGCCAGCAACTCCACATACACAACAGAGTGGAGCTTCTACCTCAAGGCTGCGGGCGTTGCGTATGCAAACCCCCCAGCCCTTCCAATAACCTCAAGCGAGCTGATGCCATCGCTTAACAAGGCGGTCTACAACTACATAACAGGCGTGACGCCTAGCCCATATCAGGCTCTTAATACCGCGGCACAACAGTGGAACACTTATATAAATCAGTACTTACATAGCAGTTAGCGATGCCAGGATGGACATATAAACACGCAGCACTGCTCTTAAGCTTGCCTTTTATTGTTTATCTTGTTATTTTTACGCTTTATCCCATTGTTTATTCTATAATACTCAGCTTCTCAAAGGTTGGCCTCCTTTATAATTTTCAAGGATTTGTATGGGCTTCAAACTACATCTTACTTTTCAAAAATCCTTTTTTCATTAGATCGTTTGAAAACACGATGATCTTTGCTTTTTCTGTTACAGCCGCGGACATAGCGCTTGCGCTCGCATTCGCGCTTTCCATAGAAAGGATTTCACGTGGGAAATCAATCTTAACAACTCTTCTTACATCTCCCTTGATGCTTCCAGCCGTGGTGGTTGGCGTTGTGTGGGAAATAATAATGGACCCATTTGTTGGCCCTCTGGACTTTGTTTTGACACACCTTGGGCTTCCAAGGATAGGCTGGCTTGCAGATCCCCGAATTGTTCTGATTTCGCTGATAATAATAACCATATGGCAGACTGTTCCCTTTGCGTTTTTACTTGTGCTTGCAGGAATACAGGCGATACCTCCTCAGATAAAGGAAGCGGCTCAGGTTGACGGGCTTAGCACAATGGACACTTTTAAGGAGATCACGCTTCCGCTCATAACGCCTGCGTTGCTGGTAGCTATACTGATGACCTTGATAACCGCTTTCAGAACGTTTGATGTTATATTTGTGATAGATAGCGGAGGCTTTAACCCAAACAACGCGCTCCTGGTTTATTACGCTTACATGTTTGCCTTCACGCCAGGCTACCAGGGCGTTTCAATGGCCGCAGTGTCTATACTCGCCTTTATCTCGACGGTGCTTGGGTTGCTCTTTATAAGGGCCATGCACCTTAATGAGAGAATAGGAATATCCAAGGAAAGCTCAAAGGAGAGGCACGGCAAGTACCGAAAGCCGATTTTGCCCAGCTTTAACATACCTCCAAGGGTATCGCTTGTGCTGGCCTACCTTGTGCTTGTTGCGGCATCCATTTTCTCTTTCTTCCCTATAATATGGACTCTTGTAACGGCCATGCACTACTCAGGGATTGTAATGAGCCTGTTGCCCTCTAGGCCAATAAGCGGGCTTATAAAGAACTTCTCCATGGCGATTTCGCAGGGCGCCCCATACCTGATAGTCAGCCTTGTCGTTGCCCCTGTAGTAGCTGTAATAACAATATTTTTAGCGGCGCCGGCCGCATATGCCATAGCTAGGTACAAGTTAGGAGGCACAAAGCTTCTCGGCTGGGCACTGTATCTTTATTCAGTGCCCTCAATGGTTTACCTGATACCAATATACACGCTTGTTACAAGGCTAAATCTCACAAACACGTGGTGGGCCCTGATGATGATTTACCCCATTTTCACTCTGCCCCTTTCCATCTGGATACTCACGGGCTTCTACAGCGATGTGCCAAAGGAAATAGATGAGTCAGCGCTTGTAGATGGCAAAAGCAGGATAGAGGCATTTTTTGACATAATAATGCCTATCGTAAGGCCCGCGCTTGCAGTTGTAGCTTTCTTTGCTATACTCTCAAGCTACACGGAGTTCATGTTCGCCTTAACGCTGGGCAGAACTCCGTACCTTTTCAACTTCCCGCCCACAGGGGCTGAAACCGCAACGGTATTTGTTGCGTCGGCCTTAGTTTATGGGTCAGGGGAAGTTGTAAACTATGGGCTTCTGGCCGCTGCTGGGCTTTTAGTTTCAATTCCCGTGATAATAATTTCTGCGTTTTTGCAAAAATACATAATCAAAGGGCTTTGGGTTGGGGGGATAAAAGGATAGGCTTTAGAAGGCTTCCGTCTTTAAATATCAGTGCTCTGGAAAATCCAAATCTTATCTTTTGCCCTGCTGAGATGTCGATCTCCTGCCCGATTCTTGCCTTTATTTCATCTCCATCGACCTTGATGGTGATTATGGTTTCTGAGCCAAGAGGCTCGCTTACAACAACCTCGCCATCAAAAGGCCCATCGTCGCTTATGTTTATATGTTCAGGCCTTATGCCTAACACAACATCCCCGCTCGCGGCGAGGTCCAACGCTATTGATCGGTTCCATAGCTTTATAGTCCCGTTCTCGATGGTAGTTTTTATAAAGTTGATCGGGGGGCTTCCTATAAATCCCGCTACAAACTCATTTGCTGGGGTAAGATAAAGCCCCTTTGCAGTATCGTATTGCTGTATTACCCCGTCAGAAATAACAGCTATTCTATCAGCCAATGCCATGGCCTCGGCCTGATCGTGGGTTACGTATATTGTGGTGATATTAAGCTCCTTTTGCAGCCTTTTTAGAAATGTTCTAGCCATCACTCTGACCTTTGCGTCCAAGTTGCTAAGGGGCTCATCCATAAGGAATACTGTGGGCCTCCTGACAAGAGCCCTGGCAAGCGCAACCCTCTGTTGCTGTCCGCCGCTGAGCTGCCTGGGGTATCTGTCAAGTAACCCCTCTATCTGGAGAAGCGCCGCTACGTCCCTGACCCTTTTATCTATGTCATCCTGTTTCATCCTTGCTGTTCTTAATGGCAACGCTATGTTTTCGTAAACGGTCTTGTGCGGATAAAGTGCATAATTTTGAAATACCATCGCTATATTTCGTTCTCGCGGGGTTAGGTCATCAACAACCCTGCCGCCTATTATTACGTGGCCCTTGTCCTGGTATTCAAGGCCAGCTATTATTCTCAAAAGGGTCGTTTTTCCTGAACCTGATGGCCCCAGCAAAACTACAAACTCGCCTTCCTCGACTTTTAGGTTAACGCCCTTAAGAACATTAACCTTCCCAAAGCTTTTCCATATGTCAACTAGCTCAACAGTAGGCATTTGATACCATTAATCGGCGCAAGAGGTATTAAAATATTGCCCGATCATACAGTAAAAGGCAAATTCTTTGCATTATCTTACAAAAATTGCTTTTAACGTTAGCTCGAGGAGTTGCGCAGCATCGGTCTTGCGAACTTTGCATGATGGTCATCTCCCCGCAATGTTATGTGGCTTGTTTTATACGGCACCGTGTTATTAATGCCTTCCAAAATACCCTTTGCATACCAAGTAAAGCTCGCTGCTTTCAGCCCTGCTGGCAAGGGGCTTTGTTAGCTTTACAAAGAAGAATTCCCCTTTTGCCCTTTCATAAAGCTCCTTTGCGCCCTCCCCATCAAAGACCTTGCATACAAAATTTCCCCCTTTCTTGAGAACCTTTTCCGCTATCTCAAGCGCTCTTGTTGCAAGCCGCCATTGTTCATACTGGTCATGTTCCCAGATCCCTGTAACGCTTGGCGACATATCAGAGAGAACAACGTCAAACTGCTCCCCTGGAATCCAGCTCAGCACATCCTCAACAACCGAGGTTACGTTGGCCAGGTCAATTCTCAGTGGCCTCCTGTCAACGGCGACAACCTTTCCTGTATCCCCTACCTCCTTTGAAGCCACCTGCGTCCAGCCGCCCGGTGCTGCGCCCAGATCAAGCACAGACTGACCGCTTTTAAATACCCTGTATTTCCTGTTTATCTGCTTCAGCTTAAAGGCAGCCCTGCTTGCATAGCCTGCTTTTTTGGCCATTCTGTAATAATGTTCCTTTTTCGCTTGGTCAGGCCTCATCTACAACTACACCAGCTAAGAAAGATTCATATTCGGATATCACCCATCTCTCAAGCTTTGTGCATGTCCTTGGGGATACCTGCCCATCAGGGTAGCACTTAGCAATAAACGGGCAGTTTATACATGGAGCTCTCATTATAGCCTTAACGCTTATGGGCATTGAAACCGGCCTGAGCAGATAAGTCCATCTTCCGTCCTCAAGGACCTTTTCCCTTTTTATAAGCTTCCTTTTCTCTAACCTAGTCGCTATCCTTGAGCCATCCCTGCTTGTAAGGTTTAGCTTTTTCCATAGCTCAGACTGAAGAACTCCTTTTTCACCGCTTTCAAGAACAAGCTTATAAACAAGACTAGCAAGCTTGTCCTCCTTGCTGTTCCTTGGCAACTTCAATAAGCTTATTTTATGTACTGCCTAAAAGCGTTATCCATATTTTAAGTTTATATTGTTTTCATGGAATTTTATTTTATTAACTTTTTAGCCAAACGCGGTTATGCCGCACAGCTTTAAGTCGCTCGGCTAAACCCGATATATGGGCGTTCTTTCACACGACGCTATTATAAACGAAATGTCCAAAGGCTGAAAATAGACCCGCTTAGCAAGTCTACGATAAGGGAGAACGGCGTCGATCTCAGAATAGGTGCTCAGTACGCGACATATTCGATCTCTGGTCAAACCGTTGATCCATGCGATCTCAGCAGCTCGGAGGCGCTTTTCCATGTAAACGATTCGCAAGACGGAATTATACCTGTTCCGCCGAATTCGTTTGTGCTTTTAACCACGATGGAACGCGTGGAGCTTCCTTATGACTTGGTTGGCTTTTGCAACCTGAGGTCGACGCTTGCCAGGTACGGGCTCAGCATCAGCCCCACCGTCATAGATGCAGGATTTTCAGGTAACGTAACTATAGAGATAATAAACAACAGCAAGAACTACATTATATTAAGGCGCGGCATGAGGTTTTTACACGTAATTTTGGTAAGGGCAGAGGGCAAGGCCTCATACTCTGGGGCGTACCTGGGCCAGAGCGGCATAGGCCTGCCAAAAGGAATGAAAGGGGAATGCTAACCATGTCCAAAAAGCAGGCTGAGCGCTTTGCGGCATACGCATATTTTATGGTTTACGTGGCCCGTTGGCATTAAATGCTAAGCTCAGGTCAGCATCTCAAATCTTTTGTTGGCAACGATGTAGGCTATAAGCTCCTTTGTCCATTCTCCAGTTTCCTTTCTTTTTTGCAACGCCATGAGGTATTCCTGCACGTTATACCCAAAGGCAGCTTTCCATGAAGTATATTTTGACCTAAGCTCCTCCAGGGCCCGTTCATGCTTAAAGCAGAGGTCCCCTTCAGCTACTTCCCCGCAGACAATACACCTGCCTTTTTTCCCGGACAATTCAGGTTTGGACAAAACACCCATCCTCCTCTCCTAACCATAGGCCATCCGCAATGGGGGCATATTGCCTTTGCTGAAACAAGTCTCCCCTTTGATGGAAGCGGCGCTGAAGCACCACAGCTGTTACACTTGAGGTACCTCTTACCAGCCATAGACCGGCGCACGATCAGTTCACCCTTGCCGCAAACTGGGCACTTTCCTATTGATAGTCCCCTTACCTTCACTGGTTCCTTTAAATACGCGGAATAGAGACTCAGCAGCTCGTCCCTGCTTCCGCCTTCCCCAACTTCCTGCATAAGGACCTTCACGCTTTCCATTAAAACCTTTTCAGGCGATACGTTTCCAACCTCGATCCCTTCAAGGTCCCTTTCAAGGGTCCTAGTCATGTTAAGCGTTATAACACGTGAGTTGGCGAAGAACCTGGCAACAGCCATGCCCAGCCCAGTAACCTTGATGTTTCTGTCGGCTATGTAACCCCTTTTATAGAGGGTCTCTATTATGTCGGCCCTTGTTGCCTTGGTGCCAAGCTCGTTCTTCTCCATCCAGTCAAGTATGGTTGATGGCGTGTAACGAGCAGGGGGCCTGGTGTAGCTTAAATCCACAGAAACATCTTTTACAAGAGCCACGTCTCCCTCTTTTGCGCTGGGGACAGGCCTTTCCTCAATTGATCTGAACCGGTAAATCTCCAGCCAGCCTCTTTCAATAACATTTTGCCCGTTAGCTGAGAAGTCAAGGCCCTCAACGTTCACCTTTAAGGCTCTTCTGGTGACTTCGGCGTCCTTTGAAAACGTTGCCAAAAACCTTCTTGCAACAAGGTCATAAAGCTTGTACTCCTCTCCAAATAGCTTGGCTACTTCGCCGGTGGGGTATATTGCCGGGTGCGCTGGATCGTCTTCGCTGCCCTCAACAGGCTTATCCCTTGTGAGCATGCCGGCTTCTCTCTGATACATAGAAGAAAGCCCAGAAATTATCCTCCTGTAATTTATTGACGGCGGAAGCTTTTGCGAGCTTGTCCTCGGATAAGATATAAGCGCCCTGAGATAAAGGCCCTCAAGAACCCGCAACGCGCTCCATGGCTGTATGCCGTATATTCTATAAGCCTCCCTCTGAAGGTCGCTTAGGTTAAACGGCGGAGGCGGCTGCAAGCTTACTTCCTGTTCCTTAAATTCTGTGACAACGCCCTCCTTCCCCTTTATCGCTTTAGCCTTTTCCGCGTCTTCAGCAGTATAAAGCCTAGGCCCCTCCATCTCAACTTCCTGACCATTAACTTCAATAAGCGCCTTTACCTGCCAGTAAGGCTCAGGGACAAAGCTGCGGATTTCACTTTCCCTGTTCATTAACTCGACAAGCGTGGGCCCCTGAACTCTTCCTATGCTGAGTGTGGCTCTTTTAACTTGGGCGGCCATGGAGCTGACCATTCTGGAGAGGCTTATCCCCCATATATAGTCAACGAAGTGCCTGGCCCTGCCGGCCATGGCCATCCTCCATTCCTTTCTTACCAGTAAGGAGGCAAAGCTTTCCCTAAGCTCCTGCGTAGTTAGCGTTGAAAACTTTGCCCTTTTTACTTCGCCCCGTATAAGCCCGAGGTACTTAACTATGTTGTAGCCTATGGTTTCGCCTTCTATATCGTAATCACATGCGATTATTATATCGCTAGCTCCTTCTCCAAGAACCCTCATGGCGTTAACGTGGGCACTTATATCCCTGTCCTCCTTTTTTACTTCGCTGAGAGGAACCCACTCAACGTCAAGTACAGGAAACAGGCTTCTGTCCTTCACATCGCTGTCTAAGCCGTAGAGGTGGCCCCTAGCAGGCGCAACGTACATCCTTTTTCCCATCCAAGTTGTCTCATAATAAGGCACGCTTCCGATTCGCCTTTCCACATACCTCCCTCCCAGCGCCTGGGCTATCCTTTTAGCTGCATCCCTTTTTTCAGCTATAACCAGTACATGCCCTTCATGCAACGCTATCGCTTGTCCTTTCCAAAATTTAACGTTAATTGCCGTGCTTGTAATTGTTTCATGTGTTTGTTCAGAAGAAAGGCCTTGCAGTTCACCGCGGGCCGGCGCTTCTTAGGCCGGGCCAACTAAAACGGTGCCTTTGCGGCAGACAAAGGCGCTAGGAATGGTTGTCACTGAAGGGCTGTTCCCTGAAGAGATATGGTTCACAGGCTACGCAGTAGCTTGAAATGGTCTTCTGCTGTTGGCTGCAAAAATAAAAAAAGCCAAGGGCGTATGTCATAAAGAGCAACTTGATGTTGTTTAAAGCCAGATAAAGCAGGGAATAGAAGCGCCTTAAGGGATGACATAACGGCCCTTAGCGTCAGCCCATATGTCCCCTGCGCTGCGGAAGAAGCCTGCAGCGGTTTGTAACGCCGCAAGCAGTCTATATGAAGGGTAGCTCACTCGCAAGCTATTGGAAGCTCGCCCAAACTGCAATAAATTTAAGGACGACGCATCACAAACAGGATAACATATAAATCCCCATCAATACAAATATATTACGTAATGGCGTTCGAGCACAGCATATCTCTTAACGTCAAGGTCCGGGAGGTCATGAGCAGCCCAATAGTCTATGCCTCGCCTGATGAAAGCATAAGTGAGGCTGCAAAAAAGATGGCTGAATCTAACGTTGGAAGCCTTATAGTATTTGACAATGGCCAGCCAATAGGAATAATAACTGAAATGGACATAATTAAAAAGGTGGTTAGCAAGGACCTTATACCAAGCTCCGTAAAGGTCAGGGAGGTAATGGGCAACCCCCTTCAGACTGTAAAGGCAGAGGCATCAGTGATGGATGCCGCAAGGCTTATGATAAAGTATGGGGTTAAAAGGCTTGGTGTCGTATACAAGGGCGAACTGGTTGGCGTTGTTTCAATGACTGACATAATAAACCTGTTTCCCCAGCTGATGGATATAGCGTCGGAAAAGGCCATGCTAAGGGGCAAGGGGCCGGTTCTGCCCAAAAAATACATATCGGGCTACTGTGACAACTGTGGCCAGTGGTCAGATTTTCTGTTAGAGGTTGATGGCAGGTTCCTCTGTGAAGAGTGCCGCGAGGAGCTTGGCAAAGCTGATAGCTGATTCGATGCTTGGCGACGTGGCCAGAAAGCTAAGGCTTTACGGGCTTGACGTTCTGTATTATAAGAACGGCGACGACGAAGGGCTTCTAAGGAACTACACATGTCGCTTGCTTTTGACAAGCGATGAGGATCTCTATAAAAGGGCAACTTTATCGGGCAGAAAGGTTTTGCTTTTGCGACTCGACGAGGATAGGGCCAAAGCCGTGGCGGAGGTTCTTAGGGCGGTTGGGGCACGGCCTAGGTTAAGGGCTGTTCGATGCACTTTGTGCAATGGAAAGCTAAAAAGGGCCAGTGCCGCCGACCTTTTCAATGTGCCTGAAAAGGTAAAGGCCGTTAACAGAAGTTTTTATGTTTGCAGCAGATGCGGGAAGGTGTATTGGATAGGAAAGCATTGGAAGGGCATAACAGGGTTTAATGAAAAGGTAAAGGTCGCATTTTACAAGGCATAATATCATTATATAGAAACGTCAGGCCTTTGGCATGCTGTGCTTGGGGATCACCGTTAAATAAACGGCAAGCGGATAAGTCGCATGATGGAGAGGGAGATCAAAGTAGCGATTGAAAACTATAACGAAACAAGACAAAGGCTTTCAAAGAATGGCAGACTTCTTGGCTCAGAGGAGCAGATCGATGTATACCTCGGCTCCAAATGCCTTCAGGAGGGATCTGCGCTAAGGGTAAGAATGGGCTCAAGCGGCGGCGCATGGATAACGTACAAGGGGCCGCTGGTAGAGGATGTTGTCAAAACAAGGGAAGAGATCGAAGTAAAGGTAGAGAACTTTGAATCTGCGCTAAGAATACTTCTTTTATCAGGGTTTAACGAGCTTATCAGGGTTAAAAAGACAAGGGAAGCTTATTTGCTAGAAGGATTGGTGGTGGAGCTTGACCTGGTCGATGGGCTGGGCGCATTTGTTGAAATTGAAGTTAAAAACGACGAGGAACTTTTAAGGGCCAGAGCTCTTATAAGCTCACTTGGCATCAAATGGGCCCCAATAAAGGAGGGCTACGCAGAGCTTTTGGCAAAGAAGATGAGCAAAGGGGAGCAGAGGTTATAAATACCCAATAGCAATGCTACCGCATGCTCCTGCAGACCCCGGTAATAGGGATCTCGATAAGGAGGCAGGTAACCGCTGACAGCGAGCTTGCTAAAAGGCTTGTAAGGGCTGCGGTTGACCTGGGTGCAGGGCTCATCGATTTTAGGGATTCATTTGAAAATAAAAAGTTCAGGGATCTGGTTATCAAGGAGCTAAGCCCTGATACGCGCATAGTTTTAAGGGTTGGTGCTTTTTATCCAACGTTTGAAAACATACTTAGAGAGGTAAGAGATCTAGTGGGCTTGCTTGGCAGGCCAATAGACGTCTTGGAAATAAAAAGGCCGGTCCTTCTGGTTAGCCTTAGGGAGGCTCTGAGGGCCATAAAGTACAGCGTTCAGGAGGGATATGCGCTGGGCTTTTCAGTTATAGGGGCATGGCCAGGCGATATAAGGCTTATAGAATCGAGAGGTATGAGGGACATCTTAAGTCACCTCAAGTTTGACATAAATGTCTTTAGTGGGATTGAAAAGGTGAGGTCGACAAGGCTTAACCTGTTTTCCTCTTCGGCTTTAGATGGCGGAAGGATAATGAACGCCGGCCTTCTTTCTCTTGGCAGGCGCAAAAAGGTGATGGCGCTAAGAGAGGTTGCAATGCAAAAGGGCGTCAAACCGGCGCAGGTGGCGCTTGCGTGGTTAAGGCAGAACCGTATATCAGCAGCGCCGTCGGTTTCTAACGTTGAACACCTGCAGGAGGCACTTGATTCAAACAAGTTAAGCCTAAGCACGGAAGAGCTTGAGGAGCTTGGATAGTGTTTCTGTTGACAGTTAGAATAGTGGCCCTGACCGGAAGACCGGGAATTGGGAAGACAACTGTTGCAGTCAAGGCTGCAGGAATGCTTGTGGCAAATGGCATAAGCGTTGATGGCTTTTACTCAAGGGAGGCCAGAAAGGGAGGGGAACGGGAAGGCTTTGAAATAATAGACTTCCTGACCGGGGAAAGGGCTGTTCTTGCATCGATTAAGGGCGATGGGATAAGGTTTGGCAAGTACAGGGTAAACGTTTCTGCGGTGGACTCAATGGTCCCCAGAATAATAGAGCGGGCCCTTGAGAGCAGCAGCACGGTGGTCCTCATAGATGAAGTCGGGCCTATGGAGCTCCTGAGCCCTGCATTTGCAAGGGCTGTTGAAAGGGTTATAAGGTCTTCAAACAGGGCGATAATAACAATTCATAGATCTCTTGCACATCCGCTGATGAAGGCGATAATCAACAGTGGCGACACGCTCCTGCTTGAAGTAAACGAGGAAAACAGGGACGGTCTCCCCGTGCATATAGTTGAGTCAATCATGTGATTGCGTCAGCTACGCAACATAAGCCTGGGGCACACAAAGCCTGTTTACAATATTTATAATGCATCACTTCAAGGTTAAGTTAATAAGCCCCCTTCATAAAAGTGGGGTATGTCAAGCTCCCCGCTCTGGACCGTGGAAGACGGCAGATTTCTTATAAGGGTTGCCCGGGACGCGATAAAGCATTATGGCAGGACGGGGAAATATCTTGAGCCAAAGGACGTCAACCCCAAATATCTTGTTAAAGCTGGGGCTTTTGTAACTATAAAGGACAGGTCAAATGAGCTTCTTGGCTGCATAGGAAGGCCTTATCCCTCAGGGCCTCTTATAAAAAACGTTATAGAATCCGCCGTGGACGCAGCGTTTTATGACCCCAGGTTTCCCCCTTTAAAACCAGAGCAGGCGGACGAAGTTCTCATAGAGGTCAGCATACTTACGCCGCCTGTTGAGGTAAAGGTTTCTGATCCAAACGACTACCTTAACGAGATTAAGGTTGGAAGAGACGGCATAATCGTGGAGTGGGCGCTTGGCGCGGGGCTTCTTCTTCCGCAGGTACCTGTAGAGGAGGGATGGGACACAAAGGAATTTCTTTCGTATGGATGCTTAAAGGCTGGGGCTGACAGGAACCTCTGGACGCGAGGAGGGATACGCCTTTACAGGTTTACAGCATATGTTTTTGGAGAAAAAGAGCCAAACGGCGAAGTAGTGCAGGTCCCGCTTGAAACCTAAGTGGTACTTTTCTGTATACGGCTCTGGCCTTGGGCACATATCAAGAAGCCTTTGGCTAGCTGAAAAGCTTCCTGGTGAGAAGGTCTTCAGCACCTGGGGCGAGGCGCTTGCGCTTGCGAGGAAAAGGCACGTCGCTGTCGAATCAATTCCGCTTGACGTTATATGGACCGATGAGGGGCGCATGTCTTTCAAGAAGACGCTAAAGGAGTTTTATAACGCATATCCCACCCTGGTGCGTCAGGTCATTCAGGAAGTTGAGACCATATCAAGAGTTTCACCGAGCTTTGTAATATCTGATTCAAGGGTGTCGCCGCTTATAGCATCAAGGATTAAAGGGAAACCCAGCGCCCTTATAATAAACCAGGCCAACGTGCTTCTTCCTTTAAGGGAAAACATAGGCATTAAGGCCATTGAGCGAGCCTTTGGGGAGCTTTTTGGCGTCTTTTGGGATGCCGCAGGCGTTATATTCGTGCCTGATCTCCCACCGCCTTATACAATATCGCATGCAGGCGTAAATTCAGCGATTGTAAAGAAAAAGGGGATATTCGCCGGCTTTTTTGCCGACCCACCTGGCCCCCAAAAGTTTAATGTCAGGGAAAAGTTCGGCCTTGGGAAAAGGCTTGTGTACATGGGGGTAAGCGGGCCTGAGCCCACCAGGAGGTTTATATTAAAAAAGCTTATTCACGCGTCGGAGCTTCTTCCACAGGACTATTCTGTAGTTATCAGCAAAGGTTATGCTGGGTTTGATGGCGGGCCTGTAAGGTTTAGCAGGGGGCTTATATTTGAGTGGGACCCTTACAGGAATGAGTTTATGGGCCAAGCCGACGTGGTGGTCTCCAGGGCTGGCCTTACTACAATTGGCGAAAGCATAATGAGGGGCAGGCCAATGGTCCTTTTACCTATATCCCTGCACGGCGAACAGCTGGAAAACGCTTCAAGGGCGGAGCTGCTTGGAGTTGGCCAAACGCTTGATCAGTACAAAGCAAGGCCTGAAGACATAGCAAACGCCATAGTGACAGTTGCAGAGGATAACGGCATGAAGAAAAGGGCAGAGGAGATGATGAAGGTGGCCCTGCGAACAAGGGCTGAGGACATAGTTAAAAATACACTAAAAGAATATGTATAGACCATTTACGTCTTATTTTACATAATGCTAAAAAGCGGGGTTTATAAAAAAGGCGATGTTGAGCTGTTGGACATTATAAAGGACGCGGCAGCGTCATGCGACGGCGAAGCAGGTGTAATATATTATTATATGGGCATCGCAAGGTCAAGCAGCAAATTTTCAAACGAAGAAGTAAAGGCCGTAATAATAGAGGCTTATAAAGAATATGCCGACTTAGCGTTAAGCAGCATCTGTGATGATTTAACTAGGAAATACGGGCTTGTAAGCTGTTTTATATATCACCTCGAGGGGACATTCGCGCCGGGCGAGCCAATGGTCCTTATCCAGATATGCAGCAGGCACAGGAAGGAGGGGTTGGCTGCCCTTGAAGAAGCCATAGAAAGGTACAAGAAGGAACCTACGATATGGAAAAAGGAAGTGTACATAAGCGGTGCGCAGAAATGGATAGAGGAAGAATAGTGGGGCTCGGCATAGAGAGCACTGCCCATACATTTGGCGCGTCAGTTATGACTGAGAAAGGGGCCATATTGTCAAACGTCAAAGACGTCTACAGGCCTCCAGCGGGCTCTGGCATACATCCCAGGGATGCCTCAAGGCATCACTCAGAGGTTGCGCCCTCAGTTATCAAGAGGGCTTTAAGCGAAGCCGGGGTAAGCTTTGGCGATCTGTCTTTTGTAGCTTATTCCGCAGGTCCAGGGCTGGGCCCATGTCTTAAGGTGGGAGCCACGCTTGCCAGGTTTATTTCATCGTATTACAGGAAGCCAATAATACCGGTGCACCATGGCGTTGGGCATGTGGAGCTGGGCATGTTGCTCACAGGGGCCGTGGACCCCCTTGTTGTGCTTATTTCTGGCGGTCACACGATGCTGCTGGCCAGGGCAGGAAAGCGGTGGAGGGTCTTTGGGGAGACTCTAGATATAACCCTTGGTCAGCTTATAGATCAGTTTGGCAGGGCCATTGGCCTTCCATCGCCAGCAGGACCGCTTGTTGAGGATCTTGCTAAAAAGGGCAGGAGATATGTGAGCCTCCCCTACATAGTTAAGGGCAATGACCTATCATATTCAGGGATCATTTCTGAGGTAAAGCGCATAATTAAGAAGGAAAGCCCGGAGGACCTGGCATTTTCTGTTCAAGAAACTGCGTTCTCAATGCTAGCTGAAACTTCAGAAAGGGCGCTGGCCCTTCTTAAGAAAAGCGAAGTTATGGTGGTTGGCGGCGTTGCCGCAAACACAAGGCTCAGGGAAATGCTTGATGCCGCTTCGTCAAGGCATGGCGCTCAGCTAAAGGTTGTGCCACCGGCTTATGCGGGCGATTGTGGCGCGCAGATAGCATGGGTGGGCCATCTTTATTTTTTAAATGGAGTGTATACGAAGCCTGAAAACGCCTGGGTGGATCAGTCATGGCGCATAGATGAGGTTGACCTGGCTTGGAGCTGATAAGCAAAGGGGCCGAGGCTGATATTTATAAGGGGAGGTGGGCAGGGCTTGATGCAATATATAAGGTGAGGGCAAGCAAGCCTTACATGATTTCAGAGCTTGATGAGAGGCTTAGAAGGGAGCGCACAGTCAGAGAAGCAAGAATGATGCTGGCCGCCAGACAGGTCGTGCCAACGCCCTTCATATTCTATGTTGGCAACAGCATTATAGTAATGGAAGATGTAGGGAGAAGAAGATTAAAGGAAGAGCTTGGCAATAAACCCACTGAGGCAAGGATCCTTGGGGAGTATCTGGGCAGGCTGCACTCAGTAGGGATTATGCATGGTGACCCGAACACATCTAACGTTATATTTAACGAATCGTCTAACAGGTGGTATATTATAGATTTTGGCCTTTCGTTGCATACAAGGCGATTCGAGGACTTCGCCACGGACGTTCATTTGGTAAACGAAGTTTTTATTGTGCAGCACCAGGAAGTTTATGAGGAGGCCTTCAGGAGCTTTCTTGATGGATACTCTTCTGTTACAGAAAACGCTGGCCTGATTGTTGAAAAGGTAAAGGAGATAGAGAGAAGAGGCAGGTATGCCAGAAGAAGAAGCTTTATATTTTAAGCCGCTAAGGCGCTTTTGCCAAATTAAAGCCATTTAACGCTGATTCAAGAATTTTAATTCTGGCTAAAGCTCCTTTACTATAAGGGGCACAAGCATCTCCTGGTCGGTAAGCCCACCATGGTGGCCCTTAAAGGCCAGGTAGTCCTTGTCCTGTTCTGGATTATATGAATATACAAGTGATTCTTCAATTAAAGGCACAGCGAGCAGATCCCCAATCCTGTCTTCAAATTCAGGCTCAACAACAGCTCCAAGAAGCTTTTCGTTAATTATGTCCTTCTTTTCAAACATCTTGAACCCCTTAAGCTTTTCGTTAAAGTAGGCCTTAACCATGTCAACGTCCTTTGTCTTCATGAAAACGGCTCGTGCATCTCCAAATGGCGGGAGCTCAAGCGCCGACATAAGTTCTTCATCAACAACGTGGTTTATCCCGCTGAAAACCTGCCCGTGGTCAGCCGTAATGATTATTGTGGCCTTTTTAACTCCCTTTAGAGCCGCGCTTAGCGCTTTTATAAGCTCCCTTGCGCCAAACAACGTTTTATTCGATAGAGGGCCGTAGTGGTGTGAAAGCGTATCAACCGTTGGTATGTAAAGCGTAGCAAAAGCCCTTCCAGGAGTATCGAGGACCTCCCTTAGGTTCATAACGGCGTCCCATGGATAATAATACTTGATTTTTTCAAGGCCCATTGTGTGATAGTTGTTTGTTGGGGTATCAAAGATGCTGCCCGGCACTATAGCGTAGCCCTTTACCCCCTTCTCAGAAAGGACCGTGCCTATTGGTCTACCCTTTTTTGAAATAAACCTTTCAAACGAGTTATAAAGCGAAGGTATGGGCTGTTGCTGCGCTGGGTGCGAGAGATTAAGCATGTTTATTATGCTGCCCAGCTCCTTTATGTATGTGGTAAACCCAAGCACTCCGCTTTCACCGGGCGCAAGGCCGGCATAGAACGCAAGCATTGCACAGGCAGTCGTTGAAGGGAAAACGCTTGTTATCTCGCTTGCATCAGATCCGTCAAAGAATTCGGCAACGCCGTCGTCATTTCTTATTGCTCTGTAAACTGACATTCCAAAGGCGTCGAGTATTATCAGCACGACCTTTTCATTTGGATCCAGCCCTTTTTTAAGTCCTAATCGTTCAGTGTCAGCGTTGAAGGATCTAGTGATGGAACCATAAATGTTCGCAATGCTTTCGCCATCGTATTTTGGCTTAACAAGGTTTAGCATAAAAAACCTTTAAGTGCGCCATACTTAAAAACCATATGCCTGAAATCTGGCTCCCTTACCTTGATGTAAACGTGTCATTTAAGGTAAACTCATCGCAGATAGAACAGGTTTTTGAAGCGGTTGCAGCAGATGCCCCACCTCAGAGCCTGGATGCAGAGACGTACATAGGTGATGGCTCTTTAGTTACAAAGACAATTGCAGAGTCAAGGGGTCTTAAAGCGTTCGAACAGGGCAACGTTGCCCCCAGGGAAAGCGTAATCGACGGGGAGCTCATAAGGTTTCCCGCAGGGCTTGAAAAGGCAATACTGGTATGCGGCGTAAGGGTGGACCAATATTTTGGATTCACAGGCCCGCACTGGCTTCTTGCAAAAGCCCTTAATTTGGAAGATGCCTTTTTAAAAAGGTCCAGCTTGCCCTGGAATCTTAGTGAGGAGCTTGAGTGGTTTTCCAAGCGTGTCCTTGAAGAATCCGGAACAAAGGCGCTGTGTTACTTTGGAAACGGCTCTAGGGCTGTTTTTGGGAAGGCTCATGAAGTGCTTAGCGGGATAAAGGGCTTGTTACCGCGAATAAGGCTTGCACGTGGGAAAGAAGCGGTAATAGCCTCAGCGGGAGGCATGCCTTACGACGAAACCTTTTACAATTCGCTTTTCGGCCTTTATCAGTCGTCGCTCATGGTTAGCGACGGCGGGACCCTTGTCTATATTTCTGGATCAAAAGGCGGCTTTGGCGATGACGATGCGCTAAGGTACATATCCGGCAAGGCAAAGCCCGGCGCTTTGCTTGACGTCGTGCTGCGTTCAACTACCGGCAGAGGCGTGAGCGTTTACATTGTTTCCGGTCTTCCATTTAGCTATATGAGGTCGCTTGGGTTTTTGCCATTTACTACGTTACAGGCAGCGGTTGACAAAGCCCTGGCAAGCGCTCAAAAGGCAACGGTAATAAAGGAGGCATCTACAATTTTTGTTGATAAAAGGTGATCTTTGAAATAAGGTCAAAGGAAAGGGTAATAGTAGCGGGTTCCCTTAACGAATCAATATGCCCCAACACCATAAATGAAATGCTCAAAAGGGGCGAGTTTAACACAATGGTTATCAAGCTTTCAGACAGGCTGCTGTTTAAGGTTCAGATAAGGGCAGGCTATGAAAAGCCAAAAAGGTCTTTTAAGAAGAACGAGGTGGCATTTGACCCACCGGGCCAGTGGCTCACTGTATTTTTAAGAGACGCCGAAGAGCAACGTGGCCTTAACCCGGTAGGAACAGCCGGCATGGTAGACCTTGATGCGGCTAGACCAGGGACTCCTGCCAAGCTGCTTATAAAATATGCGGCGAAGACGCCAAATCCGGGTTAAGACAGCTCATAACCCAATGCCCCTAAGCTTTACAAACACGCACCCTCCAAATCTGTCCATGCCTCCGTCCTTGTAAACCCTTGTCAGCACCTGATAGTCGCTGTCACCTACTGGGGCCAAAATAAACCCATCATCATTTAATTGCCTTAACAGAGTCTGGGGAACCCTTCTGGCGGCGGCCATTATTATAATCCTGTCGTAAAGCGGTTCGGTGGAATACGGAGGATATCCCACAGTTCCATCGCCAAAAACAGGCATAACGTTGCTGTAACCTGCAAGGTTCCTCTTTCCGAAAAGGAAAAGCCTGTAATTTATTTCCATGGTAACAACATGCCCTGGCTTTATTATGGTTGAAATAAGGGCCGCGCTGTAGCCGCTTCCTGTTCCTATTTCTAGGACTTTATGAAACGGGGAAAGCTCCAGGGCTTCAAGCATTATGGCAATCATGCTTGGCGCAGAAATAGTCTGCCCTGTATCGCCAAGAGGCAGCGGCTCATCTATGTAAGCGAGGCTCTCTGTTCCAGGCCATACAAACAGCCCTCTGTCAACTTTCAGGAAGGCGTCTCTAACCTTCCAGCTCCTTATATACCCATCTCTAACCAGCGACTGCACCATCAGATAGTTTTTGTTAGAACCACTCATCAAGGGCACCGGTTGCTGGCCTCTTCTTTATTCTGCGCAAGGCGTTTCTAACTCTTTCTTCTGAAAAATTTCTTTCGTTACAAAGAAATTCTACAAGCCCCTCTTCATCGGCCTGTTTCCACTCAAGGCCTTCAACATCAGTTACGTTTGGCTTTAGAAATATGCCTCTAACTTCATTAAGCACGGATTCTGGCAGAAGCTCTTTCAGGCCTGGCACCTCAGTTATCTCCTCTATTCTGCCGTACTTTTTTATAAGCTTAAGCGCGGTCTTCGGGCCTATTCCTTTAACCCCAATGTTAAAGTCAGTCCCTATAAGTATTGCGACGTCCACAAGCTGCTCCCTTGTTATGCCGTACTTTTCCAATAGCCTTGGCGTTTCAATTATTTCCGGCGATATGTCAATATATATGTCCTTGCCCGGCAGCTTTCTTTTTCCAGACACTGTTAGGTTTCTCACAAGCCTGGGAGATCCAAACAGCAACGAATCATAATCCTGCGATACGGATCCCCATACAATGCCCTTCATAGCCATATACGCTGCCTGTGCCTCGCCCTCTGATGGGGCCTGAACCCACGGAACGCCAAGAAGATCAAGGAGCCTTTTTGCATCTTGGACCATGTAGTTTTTAAGGGACGCCGCCCTTGAAGAGTACTTCTTCATAAGCTCCACGTTCCCCTGCGTTCTTGCCTCTTCATACATCTTAAGCGCCTCCTCCCTTGTCCTTTGCCTTTCCTCGATTTCCTTGGCCTTTAGCTCTGGCGGCTTTCCGTCAAAAACGTAAACAACCCTTATTCCCTTTTCAAGGAAGTTTATGGTTCTGTAGAAGAGGCCGCTTAGATGGCTGGTTATCCTTCCCTGCGAATCCATAAGCGGTGAGCCGTCTTCACCCCTTATTGTGGTGAGGAACTGATAAAGCGCATTGTAGCCATCTATTGAAAGCTTTCTGCTGTTAAGGCTGTCAAGCTCAACTTTTTCCTTGTCGTCCTCATCTATAAGCGGAGACAGGTCAACGCCCAACTTATTTTCATGTAAATAAAGCTCAAATATATTCTTAATGGGATACGTGATGGCTGTTCAGGCTTCTAAAGAGTTCAGCTCTATCTTTAACCGTCTCCTTACCCGTCTTTTGGCTGTTCCATCTGCAGTTTTATTTTCAAATAGTTCTTTATTGCTGAAAAGTAAATATCCTCTTCATAGCTTACAGAAAGATCAACAGACGGGGTCCTGTACCTGTAGTACTGCTTAAGGCCCCTTATTAGCACAATTGGCACTGATTCGCTAGATTCGCCCATCATGAGCTCAGCCGCTGAAGCCAGCTGATCGGATATTGCCCTTCTTGTGACCTTTAACGGCTTTCCAAAAAGGTCTAAGTTGCCCCTGTCGTCCACGTATGGAATAACTCCGCTGCATCCGATGCATACGCCGCTTGTCCCCCTTTTGCTTGGGAAGATTCTGCTGTCTGTTATAATAACTCCAACGTCCCTTTCAAACAGAAGCCTTATACACGCCCTTATCTTTTCTGCTGACTTCGCGGGGTTAACAGGGTAGAATATCACAAAACCCCCAGGCACGTTAGATCTGTCTATTCCAGCGTTTGGTTGCAGTATGCCGTTTGCTTCGCCCAAGTATATTCCATAAAATCCTGGCAGAACAAGGTCGCTTTCCCTTGCCACAAGTTCGCCTATCTTGGGGTCCCCTCCCCAGGTCTCCGAGACCTTGCTCATATCTTCAAGCGGAACCACATCAGCTATGCTGTAAAGCCTCTCCTCTGAAGTGCTTATGTACTTTCCTGATATGGCTAGCAGGTCTCCGTGTTCAGGCTGCACCCCTACCCTATTAAAAAAGAGCTTTATCATCTTGCATATGTCAAAGCCAGCTTTCGCCCGAGGCATTGGCGCATAGTAAATTTTTACGGCCTCAGGCCCCTTCATATGCCAGACACTTATAAATCTCCTGTTCAAAAGCTTTTATATTCAAACGTTATTTAGCAATGGACAATGCCCTACAGGGTCGTTGTTACTGTGGTCGGGAAGGACAGGGTTGGGATAGTTGCAGGCATCTCATCTGTACTTGCTGAAAACAACGCCAACATACTGGACCTTGCCTCAACACAGATGAGGGATCTCTTTGTAATGGTGTTGCTTGCAGAAGTGCAGGGGAACGAGCTTGACCCGCTCAGGGCAAAGCTTGAAGGAAAAGCCAAGGAACTGGGCGTGCAGGTCCTTGTTCAGCACGAGGATATCTTTAAGGCCATGCACAGGATCTGACAAATTTGCGCTAGTGCAGCACACTGGCGGGCAACAGGGGGCTTATTTTTAAACGGAAATGGCGAAGGCCAGATGCTTCAATTACCGCTTTGATGTTAATGAGTGGGCGCCATGGCATTAGCCTGAGGTGAGAGGGCCGCTGTTTGCCGTTAAAAAAGGCAACACGCGATTAAGGCTTCATAAAATCCTTTCATAGGCTTTTCGTGTTAAACGGACATCAACAAAGGCCAGCGCCTGCCAATAAATGAAGACAAAAACCGTTTTAGGGAGGCCTGCTGTAGGCTTTTTAGATGTATATAAAGGCGATAGCGCGGGTAAACCCCTCTGAGTCCAAGGAAAAGGTCAAGCGCGCTGTGATCAACGTGCTTGACCCTCAGGATCCAGCTCTCATCGTGCGTGAACAAGAAGACATGATAGAGGCCTCTGGAGGGGAGCAATCGGTTATAAGGCTCTTCAGGACTTTCAGCAGCAAGGGCCTGCTTGCCCTTCTCTTTGAGCTAATAAATGCTGGCAAATCAGGTGAGGGGTATACATTCATGGTTAATAGACAGGCCGCGTACTCCGGGCAACTTGTCCTTTGCGATGACGAGCAGGAATCCCCCCTTGGGCCCATTTATGTTCACCTTGACAGGCAGGCGGCAGAGCTTCTAACAAGCATGTACAGGGAGTCAGGCCATGAAAGAAGGCGCAGGGCAAATGAGCGCAGACCAGAAGACTAGAGTTTATCATGTAGTTAAGTTCAGCGATGGGAGCGCATATCTTTTCTTTAACGGCTGTACGTGGAACTGCGTTTACTGCGTTGCAAGGAGCGTTTCTAGGTGGTGCCTATCCCTGAGTCAGGAAAAGAAATCGGCGCTAAGCTATGGCCAGACGTTAACCCTTAATGCCCTGTTAGAGATGCTTGTTAGCAATGGCGTGCATACGGCATTCTTGGGCGGCGAAGAACCAACATATGACCCAGCCATTTTTGCAATACTAAAGGGCCTAGTCGCGGCAGGCATAAAGCCATGGCTTATAACAAACGGGGAACTCATTAACGACCGGTTGATTTCGTTGCTGCATGGAATGACGTTTAGCATTAAGGCTATAACGCCGTCGCTTCATTTGGCATTAACAGGAAAGGATAACGCCATAGTTCTTGCGAACTTTAAGAAATACGCTAATCCGCAAACCACTGTAGCGGAAACCGTGCTTTTTCCAGGGCTTGTTGATTGCAATGAGATATACATGGTAGCAAAGTTTGTGGAATACGTTAACCCACAGTTAAGGCTCAGGGTTGATCTTGCGGTTCAGGCAAAGCAATACGCGGATTATCTTAGAACGTGTGTAAGCAAGGTAAAGCAGGCGCATAAAAACACGTATTATTTTGAACCAGTTGCAAAAGCGGAAGAGCCAGTTGTTCTTTTTCCAAAGCCAGTAGCAGGCTCATGGTTGAATAATGTTAAATGAACAGAAACGAATAAAAGATGCCTGCCTATAGGAGTTTGCGTATGCCAAAGGTCGCAAAGGTAAAGGACAAGTGGAAGTCAAAAGTATGGGTTGACGTTTTAGCTCCTGAAATACTCGGGAATATGGTGGTAGCCAGCATACCTGCAAACGAGGAACAGGCAGTGATCGGCAGAGTTGTTCCAATTTCGCTTTTTCAGATATACCAGGACAACTTTGAGAACAACAACATAAAGCTTTACCTTCAGATAATAAAGGTTGAAGGGGGAAGGGCATACACAAAGGTCAAGGGCATAGAATACGCAAGGGAGGTTTATAGGGCTATGATAAGGCGCGGCTCGTCCCTTGTTGAGGTAACGGGGACATACAGCACAAATGATTCATACACAGTGAGGCTGGAGGTTGCGTTGTTTACAGTGGATAAGATAAACTGGTCAAAGATACACAAGATCAGGCTTGTGGCCGATAAGGCGCTTTCTGATGAAGTACCAAACATGAACTATGATCAGCTTGTGGCCTCATTGCTTTCAGGCAGCCTCCTGCAGAAGGTGACCGAGGAGGCCAAAAAGGTTTATCCTATTAAGAGCTATCTCCTGATAAAAATGAAGCTTGTGACAAAGCTTTTAACGCCTGTAGCTCAGCAGGCTGCCTGAATTTAACTCTAATTGTGCATTGCTGTGTAGGTTATGAAGCCGCGTATTAAAGATACTGCAACACCTTAATATCATAATCCTGACAGAGTTATCTGAGTGCACCACAGATGAACAGGCTGCGCAGCAACACCTATCTTTTCCTCACGCAACTTTCCGCGGGAACCGTATTGATAATGCCATCTGTGGTCTCGCCCTTTTACTTTGCTAAAAACCTTTACACCTTAGAGGGCTACCTGTTTTCGTTTGAGTTCCTGGGGATGCTATTTGGTTCTCTGGCTTCAGGCCGTATAGCAGATTCTATAGGGCGGAGGCAGGCGCTTGCAATGAGCATAGGCCTTTATTCAGTAGGATCTTTTATCCCGGCCATCGGCGGCATAAACGCCTTTTTCGTCGGGTTTTTCATAGCTGGGCTTGGGATAGGGGCAAACGTGCCCGTTGCAAACGCCATGATGAATGAGCTGTCGGATCCGGGTAGACGGGGCCTTATAATGGCCATTGGGAACGCCATGTTTAACCTCGGATTTGTGGTGGCGCCGGTGTTTATAATATTCAGGGCAATAAACTACATTTTTTACTTTGGGCTTGCGCAATTGGTGCTGTTAGTCCCAATATTATGGGTGCCTGAAACGCTTAAAACATCATACGCTCCTCACAACGGATCCATATTTAGCAAAGATCTAAGAGTTAAAACAATGCTGGCCTCTGCAACCACTTTTTTTGTGTTCTTTTCGACTTATGGCCTTGTGGTATGGTTTCCCTCATTGATTTACAGGGGGTATTTTAAGATGCCCGAAGCTATAAGGGGTGTAGCCCTGCTTGTAGCCAATATAGGCGCATTTTCAGGGGCGCTGGCGGTGGCGCCAATTGTAGATAGGCTTGGCAGACGTATTCTCGGCATGATCAACGCGGCAGTAGCGGCTGCATCAGAGCTTTTGATACCGTTGATTTTAAGCAGCTCCGGGCTTCTTGCCGCAATGTTCTTGTCTACTTTTGGCATGGAGGCATGTCTCGGGCTTATAACTATAATTGCGTCAGAGATTTATCCTAAGGAGCTCAGGGGGACCGGCCTGGGCAACGCGCTTGCGTGGGGCAGAATTGGCGGAATAGTGTCACCATTAGTCCTTGCGCTTGCGTTTTCATCAGGCCTAAGCGCTGTTGTTCCGTTTTTAATTATAAGCGCAGTAAGCATTGGAGCGCTAGCTGGGTTCTATGTGTTGCCAGAAACGCGGCTGGCCAGCATAGATATGCAATAAAAGTTAAATCGGGAATTGCAGGCCGGTCTAAATATGTTTAGCGAAGAAATAGGGATAAAGGCTGGCGAAGGGAAGGCTGAGCTTTTGTGCGATAGGCGGCACCTTAACAAATACGGCATAGTTCATGGCGCGGTGATTACGGCTATTTTAGACGTAGCCATGGGCACCCTGTTTAAGGGGTACGTAACATCCAGCATTTCAGTAAACTTCGTGCAGCCTGCAAAGGAAGGGCCGCTCGTTGCTGAAGCAAAGGCCATCTGGTACGGCAAAAACCTTGCTTACGCAGAGGCAAGGGCTGAACAGAACGGCATAACCGTTGCTACTGCGCTGGGAGTTTACTTTAATGTGAGCAGAAAGCCTCGCCATTAATGGCGCGAAGTCAGTTTAAGGTTCAGCAGGGCTGAGCCTGTACTTCAGGTACTTATCATCAGGTGAAAAAGGTGGGGGATGTGCGCTCTTTGTAGGCGCGCCGCATACAGGGCAAGTCTCTTTCATAGTATATCTGCCGCAGGAAACGCATTTTCTTATATACTTTTTCATCTTCACAAATCAAAGTATCCTGTATAGGACCTTTCCGCTTCCGGCCCTTTCTACCTCTTCCTCAAACCTTTTAAGAAGTTTCTCAGCGGCCTTATAATCGTCCGCAAGGATCTCTAGCCTGTACTTTGGAGAGCTGACATATGTGACCTTTGCTGAACCCGCTGGAAGCGCTGAAATTGCGCTTATCAGGGAGCTTTTTACAACCTCTATTCCGTCTGGCTCGGGGCTGTATATTTCAAGAGTTTTAACAATTGACACCTTTTGTTGAGCAAACCTTTCCTTTGCCAGTTCATATATTTCTTCAGCAAGCTTTCTGTTAATACCAAGAGCCACAAATTCATCTGCGCCTTTGTTTAGCAGCGCCTCAACAGCATCGTAAAGGCTTTCATATTTTTTTAGAACCAGCTTTATTTGGGAATCAACGTCCTTTATTCCAAGCTTTTGCGCAGCTATGTTAAAAAGGCTTTCAGCCCACCTTGACTTCTTAACCTCGATCCTTTTGAGCCTTTCCTCCTCCTGAGTTAGTTGCTTGATTGAAACGTCCACTATTCTCCTAGCCTGATCGACGTTTGTAACCTTCACTATAACCTTCTGCTTCGGCTTTAGTATTCTGTCAATTGACCGGGCTCTGCCTCTGGATACTTCACTCTCAGGGAGAAACGCCCTAAGCCCTCCGTACTCATCTAGGGTAACCCAGGCTCCAGATGGGCTGACAGACTCTACAGTCGCTAGGACAACTTCCCCGGTTTCTGGAAAGCCCTGTGAGCTTATCAATCCAGTCTCCTTACTATCTTGCCGTAAATGACCGCCTTACCGCCTGTTGGTTTGGTCAAAACTTCACCGCAGTTTTCACATTTTATCTCGCGCGTAGTGTGTGAAAACAGAATTTTTTCTGTTCCGCACTTTGGGCACTGAACCACCAAGAAGGCGCTCCTTGGCTGTATTATTAAATCCTTTATAATTGGCATCTATTTCACCTCTTAACGCTTTCAACCATTTCCGTCTTCCTTAGTCTCATGCCTTCCTTCACTATAACATAGCCGCACTCCTTACACTTGAGCTTAAGCGTAACCTTCTTTGTTGTCTTTGCTGTTCTTTTAAGCTCCGGGTATTTTTGTCCTCCGTACCCATGTTTTACCTTTTCGTGATACCTTGCGCCCAGGCTCATCGACCTTTCTTTGCCCTTCTTGTATATGGACACCTCATGCTGAGTATACTTCTTGCACTTAGGGCAGTATGTATTTATCAAGTCCGGTATCTTCATTGCACGCCTCCCAAGTCCTCAACAATCTTCTTCTCTATTAACGTTTTCGCATTTTCAAACGGCATAACTACAACGTCGCCCTGTTCAAATGGCCCATACTCAACCAGGTCTATTCCCACAAACCTATCTATGCCAGCGTTAAATCTAACAAGCCTGTAGCCAGACCTGTAAGACCTGTACCTATCCTGAAGGTCCTTTACGTTGCCTTCAAGAACAGCCCCCTTTAGCAAATCCACTTCCTTCAAAAACCTGGCAAGCGCTTCTGCAAGCGGCCTCTCATAAACGTCCGTCTGAGGGATTCCCCTTTTCAGGCATTCATCAAGCATCTTTTTTGCCCGCAGGTCTATAAGGTCAAAGATCATGCTGACAAGAAGTTCCCTTAGGCCCTTAGCGGCCTCCTTAACATCGTCGGAAACGCCGGTGAGCTCATAAAGCCTTAGCTGCTTTATCCTGAGCGCTGCTATCCCGTAAAAGTCCTGCGGAAGCTCGGTCAGGCCATCATTTTCAAGCTCAGCCTGAAGGGCTTCCTTTATCATGTTTATTATGTCCTCCATAAGGGTATTTACATGACACAGGCTTAAAACCATTCGCACTGGCATTCCCTTATAAAAAAGCAAAAGGATAAAAATAAATGGGATTAATACCTCTACTCAATGGCCACAGTAAACCCAAGGATTCACTGGCCGCGTCTCAGCCTCGCTGACTCACTGGCAATCATTACGTTTGCAGCTTTGCTAGCAGCAAACATATACATAAGGCTCATGCCCGCCAAGTATGGGGTCTATTTAAATGAATTTGACCCATTTTACCACTATTATGCGACAAGCGTGCTGGTAAGCTTTCTTCAGCAGTACGGCCTTTCAGGCATAGGGAAATTCTTTAGCTATGTGTCACCTTACTTTTGGTATCCTTGGGGAAGACACATAGCTACCACATCTCCAGACGGCCTTTACTTTTTTACCGCAACGCTTTACTTGCTGGTAAGCGGGATCGGACTCAAGATTTCGCTTTACAACTTTGTGGTTGTTCTCCCTATTTTCGAGGGGATAATAGCATTAATACCAATGTACTTCATTGTAAAATCCTTAACAGGCAACAAGTACATTGGACTACTGGTTGCCGTGTTAAGCCTTGGCATACCAGGCCTGATAACCAGAACTGACTTTGGGTGGTACAAGGGAACGCCTCTCGACTTTCTTCTTATGCCATTAGCATTCATGCTTTTAATTTATGCCTTTGACAAAGACAAATATCCTTATGCGCTATCGCTTTTAGCGGGCCTTGTGGTAGGTTATTCGTATACTGTCTGGGGAGGCGCAGAGAACATTAACGGGGTTATTGGTCTCGCATTTCTTGCGGCTCCACTTCTTATAAAGATAAGCAGAAAGACGATTTCGCTTGAATTGCTTTACACGATAGGGGCAATGGTAGCGGCCATATTTCCAGACCCTGGTCGTTCCTGGATCTATTCAGCGACCATGCTGCTTCTTTATCTTTCGTTGATATTAAACGCGCTGGCCTATATAAATCAGGAAAAGAAGATAATGCCACAGCCTGCGCTATATGCCATTCTCTTCGTGCTTGGTATTGGAGGCCTTGCTGGCATAGCTTATTTTCTGCCAAAGCTGGTTAACCTGCGGTATCTCTCTGTAATTGACCTGTTCATAAGGACAAAGCCAAGCGTGGTAAGCACGGTTGCAGAGCAACTTCCAGTTTCTGGACTTGAGCTGGACTTTATGTACGGGTTTGGAGCGCTTTTAACCGCGCTAGGCGGCTATTATCTGATTAAAAAGAAAACCATAGGGTCTTTAGCTACAGCAATACTTCTCATATGGAGCTTCTACATAGGATCTGCTTTTGGGGAGCTTCTTGACTTTATAGGCATGGCGATAATAATCGGCGCGCCCATTGGGGTATATTATGTTTATACATCAATAGCCCCAGCTCCAGCAGCGGCGCGGCCTGTAAAAAAGAAAGCGCGGCAGCCTGCGCCTAAAGGCCCATCCATAGGCTACAGGGCTGAAAAATATGCCGCTGCGGCTTTTCTTATATCGTTAGCGGCGGTCCCAATATATTACTGGTACCCTGCAAATAATTCACCAGTAACCATAGCAAATTCAGCAACAATACTTAACGGATATGTGCCAGCTTGGATAGACGCGCTAAAGTGGATGTCAAACTCCTCTAATATGCCACCTCATTCAGTTGTCGTAGCTTGGTGGGACTACGGCTACTGGATAACTGTAATGGGCAACCAGACCACGGTTGTTGATAACGCAACGCTTAACGGAACGCAAATTGGCCTCGTGGCCAAAATGTTCCTCTCGCCTCCTAACCAGGCAATACATTACTTCAAGATGCTTCACGGGCAGTACGTTGTGGTATTTGCAACCGGAGCCTATGCTAACTTATTAACAGGTGACCAGTACCTTCAGGGTTACCAGCTTTCAGGTGAGCTTTACGGAATTGGAGGCGATGAAAGCAAGGTAAGCGCCATGCTTGTGTGGGCTGGATGGACAAACAACGAATCGGTATGGATAAACAAGTCAACTGGGCTTTTAACTCCATACTTCTGGAATGATACATTGCTTGGGAGGCTTGAACCTTTGCAGTACCTTGGATGGGCACAGATCGATCCCTCAACGGGTCAGGTAGTTGGGATAACCCAAAACCAGTTAAACAATACAGGCCTTTACCAGTTGCCAGTTTGGGCGTATAACATATATTACGGCACCAATTCAACCCCGTTCAGGCTTGTTTACGCGTCACCTTTGAGCATTACGTCAAATGGAATATGGGCACAGGTCCTGATCTATGAGTATGTCGGAAACTCCACGCCTGCAGCTTCTTAAGTCAGCTTACAGATGGTATTACTTTAATCGAAGCAGCGTTATAGAGGAACCTTTTGAAATAAGCAAAAGGGAGTTTGGGTTTAAAGACTTTTCAGGAAGCATGATAAGACATATGCAGTTTAGGAAC
This sequence comes from Thaumarchaeota archaeon UBA164, assembly GCA_002499005.1. Lineage (GTDB taxonomy): Archaea > Thermoproteota > Nitrososphaeria > Conexivisphaerales > UBA164 > UBA164. The sequence continues at coordinate 111,962 of DAJU01000010.1, read as the reverse complement.
AGAGGTGAACTCCTGGCATATATTATAAGAAATGTGCCGAGATCCATTTACAGCTCAGTGGCCTACTATAAGGATCCAACGGCTCCAATGGATATAAAAGGATGGGAAGGGAGCGATCTAGTTTTTGACTTGGACATGAAGGACGTTAGCGAAGCAGCCAGGGAGAACACGTTTTGGGTTTGCGGCATATGCGGCGAAATTGGAGCTGGCAAGGGACCGCCGGCATGCCCAAAATGCGGCTCTCAGTCCATCATTGAAACGGAATGGGTATGTGATAAATGCATGGCTGACGTCAAGGCGGCTACCGCATTGCTCGTTAGCGTATTGACGGAAAGGTTTGGTTTTTCAAACCGAGACATAACGGTTTATTTTTCAGGAGATCATGGATTTCATGTTCATGTAAATTCTAGAGAGATAATAACGCTTAGCCAGAGAGAAAGGGCAGAAATAATAGACTATTTAACGCTTAATGGGTATGACAGCAAGCGGTTTGAAGCAAACACGCCAAACACATCTCTTTTATATGACAGAGCCGTCGAAAGAGTGGCCATAGACCCAAACGTAACAATGGATATAAAAAGGGTTTTCAGGCTCCCTGGAAGTCTTCATGATGAAAGCGGAATAACAAAGTGCAGGTGCGATGATGTTCAGGAATGTGACCCGCTGACAAGCTGCGTTATGCTTCCAGATGAGCCCACAAAGGTAAGGGTGATTTATGCTCCAAGGTTTTATATAAAGGGAACTTGGTACGGCCCGTTTAAACAGGAGGATGTAACTTTGCCTTTGTCTGCGGCTGTTTATCTTTTAGCAAAGGGGCTTGCAGATCCGTTGAAGTAGCTGCGCTAACTGTTTTTACAGAAGGGTGGGCAAAAAGCCCCGCCTCTTTGAGGCGGGGAAGAAGTAAGCAGCATTAGACAGGTCTTTCTAAACAGGCTAACACGTTTGATAACACGTTTTTACTGGCGAAATATCAGGGCTGGCTGAGGGCTGCAATTAGGTAACTTGCGACGTTGGAAATTTTATTCACAATTTCTTCCTTTTTTAATAAAGGCCCTCTTTGGGCGTCCCCCACTATTATTAAAACGCCAGCGGCGCGGATGCCCCTTATAAGTGAAAGCCCAAACACAGTTGCCGTTTCCATGTCAGCAGCCAGAATCTTTAGCCTTTTCAGTTCTTCTATAAGATCAGCGTCAAGAGAATTCATGTCGCTGCTGAAAACGGGCCCTGTTATTGGCTTAACCCCGGCTGTGTTAAGCGCGTCGTATGCCATTAAAAGAAGCTCAAAAGAAGGAGTTGCGGAAAGCGTTATGTAGCCCTGAGGTACATATTCTCCAATAGTGCCTCCTGGCATGTAAGATGCTGCAGTTGGCAGCAACAGATCGCCAGGCTTAAGGGTCTCAGATAAGCTAAGCGCGGTTCCTATATTTATCATGCTTTTAACACCTAATTGGACCAGCTCTTCAATCACTATTGAGGTAGAAGGTCCACCAAGTCCATGCGCCGACACCGTAACCGCTTTATCATTATAAAGCCCTGTATAGGTAAGATAGCCTCTGTTTTCATTCACAAGCTTTGGTGATTTAAGAATCTTTGAGATTGCCGTTGAATGCTCTGGCTCGGATACGAGTATAGCCGTCTCCGCCACTTCGCTTGGCTCCGCCTTTATATGCAAAGGCATATCTGGGATCAACAATTGTTAGTATTTTAAGTTATTGCTGTCACTGGTTCAGGATGATTCTGTATTATTCACAAAGATGAAAAAAGAAACGCTTATATTATCTATAAATAAATAAACGCACGACCCAAAAATGAGAAAAATTATAAAGCTTTCTATACACATGCCAATTTTTGTCAATAGTCTAAAAGGCGAGGGAACATGGAAAGCATAAGCAAGGGCTTAGAGGACGTAAATATCAAATGGACAAAGCTAACTACAATAGATGGAGAAAAGGGGATACTCAGGTACTCGGGCTATCAAATAGAGGACATAATTAACGCTGGCGCATTGGCTGAGGAAATACAGTATCTGTTTCTTAACGGAGAACTTCCCAACAGATCCCAGCTGGACCTGTTCAGGGAAAAGATTGAGGCAGGATACGACGTCCCTGATTACGTCTTAAACGCTATAACTAACCTCCCGCGATCATCTGATGTAGTTGCCCTTCAAATGAACGCAATAGCGGCTCTTGCTGCAACGGAGCCGTTCAAGTGGGATAAGGCGACAAACAGAGATTATGCTGCAAAGCTGATAGGGCAGATGGCATCAATAACTGCAACAGGCATAAGGCATGTCCTTGGCAAAGAGCCTGTAAAGCTCAAAAGCTCAGACAGCCTTGCAAGAAGCTTCTTAAGCGCAGTATTTGACAGTGAGCCATCAGAAAGGGCCGTCGCAGCGCTTAATACGGCGTTAATACTTTATCTGGACCATGAGGTCCCTGCATCCACCACAGCAGGCCTTGTGGTTGTCTCAACAATGGCGGATATGTACTCTGGTGTTGCCGGAGCCCTTGCCGCGCTGAAGGGGCCGTTGCATGGTGGGGCCGCAGAGGCCGCAGCTATGCAGTTCAAGGAAATAGGAAGCCCTGACATGGTTGAAAGCTGGTTCAAGGAGAACATAGACTCCGGTAAAAAAAGGCTTATGGGCTTCGGCCATAGGGTCTACAAGACCTATGATCCACGCGCAAAGATATTCAAGTCAATAGCAGAGAACATAGGCCTTACAGGTGAGGCAAAGAACCTTTATGAAATAGCAACGAAGCTTGAGAAACTTGGGGTTAATAAATTTGGGCCAAGGGGCATCTATCCAAATACAGACTTTTACTCAGGTATAGTCTACATGGCTCTAGGCTTTCCGCTTCAGAATAACATATACACCGCCTTATTCGCGCTTTCAAGGGTCACTGGTTGGACGGCGCATTTTATTGAATACGTAGAGGAGCAGCACAGGCTAATACGGCCACGTGCAGTTTATGTGGGACCGCAGGAAAGGAAATACATTCCTTTGCAGGAAAGGAAATAAATTAATTAATATTTAATTAATGCTTGGCAATGATGTGTGGCCCAGATGATTTAATGATTAAGATCTTGAGCACTGAGCCGACTACGGCAAAAGCCCGTACTTCCCGGAGTAAAATTAATTTAGCCAGCATCAAGCTCAAATCGTTGTTTTTTGATTTATTTGTGTAAGTGGTATTTCGCATAAGCCGGTAAGGTGTTCTAATTGACGCCCTAAGCGCGTGGTTGACAAGCCACGCTGGCATTTAAATAGGCCGCAGCCATTTGGCCTATAAGTGCACTTGTTCAGAAGAAAGGCCTTGCAGTTCACCGCGGGCCGGCGCTTCTTAGGCCGGGCCAACTAAAACTGTGCCTTTGCGGCAGACAAAGGCGCTAGGAATGGTTGTCACTTAATGGCTGTTCCCTGAAGAGAGATGGTTCACAGGCTACGCGGTAGCTTGAAATGGTCTTCTGCTGTTGGCTGCAAAAATAAAAAAGCCAAGGGCGTATGTCATAAAGAGCAACTTGATGTTGTTTAAAGCCAGATAAAGCAGGGAATAGAAGCGCCTTAAGGGGTGACATAACGGCCCTTAGCGTCAGCCCATATGTCCCCTGCGCTGCGGAAGAAGCTGGTACCAGGCGATGAGGAACCCATAAATTGTGCATAAACCGTTTAAGCTGGCGTTCATATGGTCAAACAGATGATAGAGCTCAGGCTGGCCATACTTGAAATACTTAAGAGGGAAAGGGCGATGACTGACAGGGAGCTGCTTAACGAGCTTCAAAAGAGTGATTCAACAATAACATATAGAGATCTGCAGAGAGAGCTTTTCTATCTTGAGATATCTGGGCTAGTTCATGTCAGCAGGGCCACAAAAAGCGAGAAAAGGGTTGAGCTTTATGACGAGAAGGCCGCAGCAGCTATCGGGGACTTTGACTTTTAGTTCGCTTTAGGCGCAAAGGGATAAATATTCGCCTGCCTTCAGGTAGCGCATGAAGTACTTTGAGCTCCCACGGGGGCTTAGAGACTACGATCCAGAAAGCTACTTGACGCTTGAGAGAATAAGGGATGTATTTGTAAAAAACTCAACGCTTTACGGCTACAACCTAATGGAGCCAGCTTCAATAGAGCTTCTTGATACTCTGAAGGCCAAGAGCGGCGAAGAAGTTGTTAATGAAATATACGCGTTTAAGGATAAGGCCGGAAGGGATCTTGGACTTAGGTTTGACCTTACAGTCGGCATAACGAGATATGTTTGTTCACGTAGGGATATTCCTCTTCCTTTCAGAGCAGCTTCGTTTGCAGGAGTATGGCGATATGACGAGCCACAGTTTGGCAGGTACCGGTGGTTCTATCAATGGGATGTCGAAGAGTACGGGGTCTCAAAGGATCAGTATGACTATCTTGAGCTCCTTTCGTTGGTATACAGGGTATTCAGGGACCTGGGAATAAACGACCTTATCATAAAGGTGAATGACAGAAGGGTGGTTGAAGCGGCGCTTACATCAATTATGGGAAGAGTCGATGATGGCCTTTTAAGGGCAATTGATAAGTTGGGCAAGAAGGAAAAGGGCGAAATAATAAGCGAGTACGTGCAGAAGGGCTATAACGAAGAAGACGTAAGGGCTGCCTTAGACCTTGCGGATGCGGACTTGAATTCCATTCCGGCGATAAGTGAAAGGGCCGGCGAGCTACTTCGGCTTCTTGATCTTTCAAAGTCAATGAACATTCCTGTTAAATTTGACCTTAGTGTTGTCAGGGGCCTTGACTATTATACAGATATAGTCTTTGAAGCCTACTCAACATCAAAACGCGACGTTGGTGCCCTTGCCGGAGGAGGCGGATACGATGTTTTGCCGTCACTTTTTGGGAGACCGGAGCTAAAGGCTCTTGGCGCCGCAGGAGGAGTTGACAGAATTGCGCTTGTAGTTTCAGGCGCTTCAGCGCCAAAGATTAGCGTCGCTGTTTGCTACTTGGAACAGCTCAGAGAAAGGGCAATGGCAGTGTCTGAAATTCTCAGAGATTACGGCGTACCTGCGCGGCTGATGAGGCCTGCAAAGCTTTCAACACAACTTTCAGATGCCGAAAAAGGCTACTTTAGGTTAGCGGTTCTGGTGCTTCCAGAAGAGCTTTCCCGCGGGCAAGTAAAGGTAAAGGACCTGCTTAAGCGTGAGGAGGCAGCTGTGGACTTAAACGCCCTTGGCCCATACATTCAGGAAAGGCTTAAATGATCTATTTGCGATGTTTAACAGGGAAAACTACGCGCCTGATGGGCCCTCCGCACTTTGGGCACTCTTTTAGCTCATCATGAAAGTAAGAGCCACACCACTCACAGCGATAAGTCCATTTGTAAGTTTTCCTTATCCCATTTGTCTTTAACGGCATAAACCTTATTCCCAGCCTAGAGAGCGCATTTTGAAGACTGTAGTCGTCAGTAACAACAGGGACATTATCTTTCTCGTTTATTTCAACAGCTAGGGCAAGCGTCTTTATGTCAGCAGATGAAAGCTTAGGATCAGCTACCTTTAGAGCCTTTTTGTAGTGATCGTCATCAGGCTCCTTTATTATTAGCCGCCCCTCTCTTATGTATTTTAACACAAGAGCTTTTTCATATTCAACTATGACTTCGTCAACGTTTTCTTGCGTAGTGTAAGCAAGCTCTGGGTCAACTATGCCTATTTTGAATAAGGCCGCTGAATCAAGTATGTACCTGCCCTTCACAAACTATCTAAGGACTCAGGGCTAAATTATGATTGCTGATAAAATGTTTGCGGTTTGTACTATAAAGTAAAAAGCCCGCAGAACCTGTTTTACATGTTTAGCTTCATGCCTTTCAAATCCTTTCTTCGCAAGCCTGCTAAATGAAACAAACGTGAACGCAGAAGCTCCAAAGGTTATAACAAGATAAACTGGATTTACGGCCGGGTATCTTAATTTAAAGGCAAACAAAGCAAGGGCCATCAAGACCATGACAGTTATTTTCATCACCTTAAGCGCGGTTTCCCTGCCAAATACTACTGCAAGCGATCTAACGCCGGTTGCCTTATCTCCATCATAATCTATGATGTCACCTATCATAACAAGCAGCATTATTAGCAAGCCATTGACCGTGGCTATGTCAAGGGCATATATCGTATAAAGGCCAAGGATTGATGCCCCTGTAAAGCTTCCTACAAACCCCCCAAGCGCACTGAGAATGGCCTTTGACCAGAACTGACTCTTTCCCCTTATTCCGGGGAGCGAATAGGAGCTTCCAAGGATAAACGAAAGCACAACAAGCGCAAAGGGAACAGGACCAAATAGCTTAAACGCAGTTACAGAAGAGATAACAACGCCTGTTATTATAAGGAAAACAGCATCCTCCTTTTTTGCCTTTCCTGATGGGAGCGGCCTGTTGGGGCTATTTAGCATGTCCTCCTTTAGGTCCATCAGGTCGCTAAGTATATAGGAACTTATAGTTGCAAGAAAAGCTATAACAGTTCCAACTATGAGCGTTGTTATGTTTATCCTTAGGCCTGCAAGCGCAACCATATTGCTAGCTATGCCGGTAGAGTAAAGCAGAACCGCCACAACCCTGCTCCTTATCAGCAAAAGAACGCCATGCGGGCTTGGATGTCTCATATTATTCATCACCCCTCCTGTAACAGCGAGATGATAACGCTGTCTACTTGGGCCTTTGAGAATATCTCCTGATAGACTCGGTTCATCCTCTCAGCTAATACAGGGCTTTTGAACTGAACGCCAAAAAGGAACGAATCGTTAAGTGGGCTTGGGACTTCTATCCCAACGTCCTCTTGGTCTATAACTATATAGCTGTAATTTAGAGGAGCAATCCTGACCTGTACATTGGGGAGCGAGTACAGAAACTTGGCGACCTTCTTAACCTCCTCATTAAGGTTTATCGCAAGGTAAAACTTGGCCCTGTCAGCCTGGTTTGACGAGTTCCCTAGTATTTTAACCACGACCCCTCTGTTAGCCGCCTCAAGAAGAGCCCAGAGCACCTCAGAATTAAGGTATCTGCTCGCAAGGTTTATTGAGTTCCTTGCGTTCTTTAACCGTGGAACAAGCGAGTGCACAAGCTGATCCCATTCCGTATATATTTTTATTGGCTCTAGGTTTGAAATTCCTACTATGTTTTCAAGGCTCTTCAAGAGTTCATTTGTTACTGTGAACACGTTTGAGCTAAACAAGAGTTCATTGAGCTGAGTAACGGCTTCTTCGTTTCTTATAAATGAATGCATCTCCTCCTGGACACCTAAAATGAATGACCCAAGGAGGGATAGGGTATAAACAGACCCCTTCTTTATAACAAGGCCCTCTTCCTTCATTTCCTTTAACAAATAGTATGCGGTTCTCTTATTCATGTTAAGTCGGTTCAGGGCGCTATCATCAATCTTAAGGCCCTTTGAAAGCTCCCTCAGCAAGGCAATAGCATTTTTGCTAGCAAGAGTTCTATACACCCGCCTTAGCCTTTCCTCCTCCTTTTCCAAAACTTTATTTGGTGTTAAATATTCTGCAGATTTAACCTTTTCTTGCAATAAGTTTGCAAAATTGTTCAGCGAAAAATTATTGCTTATTATCCCTGTAAATTCGCTTTAGGCTAAATGCAAGAATATTGCACTGATATTTTACTTAGCTTTTATTGACTGCAACTCAGCCAGCAGGGCGGACAGCTGAATATCAGGATGAGCCCCCTGAATGAGCCTGTAGTCGTATTCAGAAAACAGCCTTGATGCGGCAGCCGTGTCAACGTCGTTTCTCCCCATAACACCTGTAAACATAAGCCTAAGGACATCCTCCTCCGGGAGCCCATAAATAAACAGCAGCTTGTACAGCAACTCTCTAGCCTTTCTGTAGTCGCCGGAAAGCGCCAGCTCAATCATCTGTTTAACGTCATTCTCCCTTGTCATTGCCATAGAGGTCTTTACGTTTTCAACGGTTACCTCGCCAAGCGTAGCCGCCATCTGAAGCTGATTTATCGCTTTCCTCATATCGCCCTCAGTTACCTGATAAATGAACTTGAGAGCATCCTCCCTGCACTTCACCCCCTCTTTTTTGCATATCTCGTTTAGCCTCTTAACAACAGAGTCTTCGTCAAGCCGCTTAAACCTGAATATAGCGCATCTGCTCTGTATGGGCTCTATGATGTTGCTTGAGACGTTTGCGATAAGTATAAACCTGGCATTTGTTGAGGACTCCTCCATAATCCTTCTCATGGCTGTCTGTGCGTCAGAAGTCATTTCGTCAGCTTCATCAAGTATTATTATCCTATAAGGTATGCCAGAGGTTTTATCGACAAATCGGGTAAAGTTCTTTATTGTAGTCCTTACAGTGTCTATACCCCTTGTATCCGAGGCATTAAGTTCAAGGGTATAACTCCTCCAGTTTTCTCCAAGTATTTCCCTGGCAAGAACAAATGCGATTGTAGTCTTTCCGGTGCCTGGAGGGCCTGCAAATAAAAGGTGTGGCATTTCAAGCGGATTTTTTGCAAACCCCTTTAATCGTTCAACTATTTCAACCTGATTGGCAACTTCGCTAAACGTCTGAGGCCTGTATTTTTCCACCCACATTATTTCACTTGACATTTCTCCTCTGACCAACAATATGTGGAGCAACTTCGATAAATAGATTTACCCCCAGCTCTACAGCGTTTGGGGATCCTGGGAGTGCAAGCAGAACAGAGTTCCCCCTTAGCCCAAGAACCGCATTGCCAATGATGCCGTTTAACCCTGAACTCCCAACGCTCCTTCTCCTAAACTCCTCGCCAAATCCATAAAGGATCTTTTCTGAAATGCCCTCTACAACTAGGTCGCTTAAATCGTCCTTGGTGGCCCCTGTGCCCCCAATTAAAACTATAGCTTCAGCACCTAGCTCCATGGACTTTAGTGTCTTTTCAAGAACTAAATCATAAACGTCAGGAACCAGAAACCGGCAGCACGGCCTTCCTATTTTCTTTAAAAATTTAACAGCAATTCCACCGCTTAAATCCTCTTTGTTTTTCTCAAGATATCTGCTGCTGCTTACGGTTATGACGCAGAATTTTATGTTGCTGGCGGTCTTTTGCAGATGGTCCATGATAGCCATATTTGAATGGCGAATATATAAAAGCTAAACGCGTTCCCAAATAAGCTAAGCCGCCAGCATGAAAGCTTTATTTAACGTTGTTTTGAGCCAGCCTGGTGGTCTAGAGGCAAATGCGTCCTGGGCAAATAGATTTAAGCTACACCAGTCTCAATATTAATCAACATGCACAGACGCGGCCCAGTAATGGGTAAACGATGGCTTGTTGCAAGCGCGCATCCGCTTGCATCGTATTATGGCTCTCTTACTTTGCTTAATGGAGGCAACGTAGCAGATGCCGCGCTTGTTACAAGCGCCGTCCTGTCGGTGGTAAGAAATGATCAAAACGGGCTTGGGGGAGATCTGTTTGGGCTAATAAAGATCGGGGACAAAATATACGGGATAAATGGCAGCGGCAGGTCAGGGGAGCTGGCAACGCTGGAGCTATACAAAAGCAAGGGATTATCGAAAATACCCGAAAGGGGGCCCCTTTCAGCTATAACGGTTCCAGGCATTGTCGATGCATGGCGTATAATCCATAAGGACCTGGCCTCAATGGAGCTCAAGGACCTGCTTCTGCCGGCAATAGACCTTGCGGAGAACGGCTTCCCGCTAACGCACAGCTATGTCGATTCAATAAGGTCCTCCATAAGCGCCCTGGGGAATTACCGCAACTGGGGCAAAACATTTCTTGTAAACGGTCAAGCGCCAATGCCAGGGTTCATGCTTAAACAGCGAGACCTTGGCAACAGCCTTAAAGCAATAGCAGAAGAAGGGCCCGAAACGTTTTACCGGGGGGCCCTTGCGGACAAGATCATTAAGGGCATTGAAAAGGAGGGCGGAATTTTGACGCACGAGGACTTCAAGTCACACCAATCCTTTTATCAGGACCCCTTGTACATAAACTACAGAGGGTTTAAAGTTTATGAAACTGCGCCAAACAGCCAAGGTGCTGCAGCTCTGCTTTGGCTGAAGCTGATACAGGAACTAGGGTCTCTTCCTGTGGACGCTGGCAGCCTTTTAAGAGAATTCTGCGAAACGTACGCATATGTAGACCAAAAGAGAAGCCGCTATATAGGAGACCCGGACCTTATGCCCATTACTGATAAGTTCTTCTCGACCGATGAATACATGGCAGAAAAGAGAGGCAGGGCCGCTGGAAATAAAAACGGCGACACTACATACTTCGTGGTTGCTGATTCAGAGGGAAACTTCGCCTCAATTATACAGAGCAATTACATGGGGTTTGGTTCAGGCTTAATGCCTGATGGAACCGGCATAGTTCTAAACAACAGGGGCTCGTACTTTACGCTTGATGAATCACATCATAACAGCCTAGCTCCACGCAAAAGGACATTTCATACGCTTTCAGCAGCGCTTGGCATATCTGAGGACGGAACGACCTTTGCCATCGGGTCAATGGGAGCTGATCTTCAGCCGCAGATACACGTTCAGCTTATAACAGATATAGTTGACCTTGGAATGAACGTTCAAGAGGCAATAGATATGCCAAGATGGGGCATACCAAATACAATATATGAAAGCCCATCAACGATGATTGTGGAAGAAGGGCTGGCGCCTTATGCAACAGATGGCCTTTGCGGCCTTAAGGTCAGCGTTGTGCCTGAACTCTCATCAGCTCTTGGTCATGCTCAGGGCATAATTCTCTCTGCTGAAGGCGTGATTTCTGCCGGCGCTGATCTAAGAACAGACGGAAGCGTTGCAGGGCTGTGAAAGCTTTGGTATTTCACAGAACGCCTTAAATTTAATTTTAAGGCTAAACAGCATGTGAAGTCAGTAGATATTTCGGGTAAGCCTGTGCAAAGGAGGGTTGCTATTGCCGCTGGGCATATAAGGCTAAGGCCTGAAACTCTAAAACGAATAGCAGAGGGCAACGTGGAAAAGGGCGACCCGTTAAAGGTTGCAGAGCTTTCAGCCATCCAGGCCGTAAAGAGAACACCGGAGGCCATAACCTTTTGCCACCAGATTCTTATAGAAAACACCTTAGCGGAGGCCTCAATTGATGAAACCGGGGTCAAGGTTACAGTAGAGGTAAAGGCTACCGCAAAGACCGGCGTTGAAATGGAAGCGCTATATGGCGTTTCGGTGGCTTTGCTTAACATATGGGATATGGTTAAAAAATATGAAAAGGATGAAACGGGTCAGTATCCTGAAACCAAAATAGACTATATAAGGGTTATTATGAAAGAAAAGGGATCAGCATCAAATAATTGAACTTAGAAAGGCATAAAAATCGTCATGGCTCTACCTTATTGATAAGAGATGGAGCAGCTCGACTTTGACGTTGCGATAGTTGGATCTGGCCTCGCCGGCCTCAGAACAGCTATTGAAATAATGAGAAAGGACGGAGGGCGGGGCAAGGTCAGGGTGGCTCTCATATCTAAGATATATTTGATGAGGAGTCATTCAGTATCAGCCGAAGGAGGAACATCAGCAGTCTTGTTCCCCGAGGAGGGTGATAGCTTTGAGCTTTATGCATGGGACACAATAAAGGGGAGCGACTTTCTTGCAGACCAGGATGCTGTATGGAGATTTGTCCATCTTGCAACCCAGGAGATAAGGCTTATTGAGCGCTGGGGAGTCCCATGGAACAGACGCGAAGATGGCAGAATAGAGCAAAGATGGTTTGGAGGCTTAAGCTTTCCCAGGGCTACTTATGCCCAGGATAAAACAGGGTTCTTTGAAATGAGGGCCCTTTATGACACTCTTCTTAAATATGAAGGATGGGAAAGGTTTGATGAAAACTTTGTTACGTCAGTTGTAATTGAAAACAATCAGTTCAAGGGGTTCACTACAATAGACCTCAGAAGCGGCAACATGAGGTTCTTCAGAGCTAAGGCTGGTGTTATAGCAACAGGAGGCGCGGGTCAACTTTACAGGATAACATCAACTGCTGCAAGCTCAACAGGCGACGGATATGGAATAGCCTACAACGCGGGGCTTTACCTAAAGGACATGGAGTTCGTCCAATTTCATCCAACTGGGCTTGTGCCAAAAGGCCTCCTGATAACGGAAGCCGCAAGAGGAGAGGGTGCATATCTGGTTAATCGTGACGGGGAAAGGTTCATGAAAAGATATGCCCCTTCAAAGATGGAGCTAGCTCCCAGGGATATTGTGTCAAGGGCAATAATGACCGAGATAAACGAGGGCAGGGGCGTCAGGGACGAGGCATCGGGCCTTGACCACGTATGGCTTGACATGAGGCACCTTGGCAAGGAAAAGATAGAGCGCAAGCTCCCATTTATAAGGGAGATAGGCCTCAAATACCTGGGAATTGACATAGTGGACCAGCCACTGCCTGTAAGACCAACTGTTCACTACAACATGGGCGGCGTGCATACGGATATAAATGGAAACGTCCAGTCGCCCTCAGGACCTGTAAGGGGGCTCTGGGCCGCAGGGGAAGCCGCGTGCGTGAGCGTACAGGGCTCCAACAGGCTAGGCTCCAACGGCACCAACGAGTGCTTGGTTTACGGTTATATTGTAGGAAATGAAGTATATAATTATATTTCAAATGAAAGGCCTGAGCCTCAATCAGCTTCACCTTCCGTACTTGAAGCTGAAGAAAGGCGCATTTTCAGTGAAGTGCTTGGAAGGGAAAGCGGAGGGGAGGACGTGTATGAGCTCAGAGACGAGCTTAAAGATACAATGGAAAAAAACGTGCACGTTTACAGAAATGAAGCTGGTCTAGCGGAGGCTGTTAAAAAGATAAAAGAGCTGAAGCAGCGGTATAAGAATATCAGGCTGAGCGACAGGGGCAGGGTGTTTAACTACAACCTTCAGCACGCCCTTGAGCTTGGGTTTATGCTTGACGAAGCAGAGGTGATTGCAACGGGAGCGCTTCTAAGGAAGGAAAGCAGAGGGGCGCACGCCAGGATCGACTATCCGAACAGGGATGACGCGAACTGGCTAAAGCACACGCTGGCGGTTAAGGGCCCCGATGGCCCGCAGTTTTCATATATCCCGGTTAAAATAACAATGTGGAAGCCTGTGGCGAGGGTGTATTAAAATGAAGATAAGGATTCGCAGATTTGATGGAAGCAAAAGCTGGTGGCAGGACTACGAAGTTGAGGCAAAGGAAAGGGACACCGTTCTTGACATCCTCCTCAAAATAAGGGAAAGGCAGGATCATACGTTGGCATTTAGACACAGCTGCCAGATGGGGTCATGCGGCTCATGCGGTATGGTCATAAACGGAAAGCCATCCCTTGCATGTCAGACAAGGGTTCTGGAGCTCAAGACTGAGCTAATACGCGTTGAACCGCTTTATAACTTCCCAGTGTTAAGGGACCTTGTTGTCGACCTCACTGGCTTCGTTGGCAAGCACAGGGCTGTTAAGCCATGGATGATAAGAAGAAACCCAGAAGAGCTGGAGGATGCGTCGTCCGAGTTTGTGGTGACGCCGCAGCAAAACATGAGCTTTGTGCAGTTTGACTATTGCATAATGTGCGGGCTGTGCGACGCGGCCTGCCCTACAATGGCCCTTGACCCGCTTTTCCTTGGGCCACAGGCCCTTGCGCAGGCCTACAGGTATGTTGCTGATCCAAGAGATGAGGGCCTTGACGATAGGCTTGAAGTTCTTGACGACGCTCACGGCGTTTGGAGATGCCACTTTGCTGGATCATGCAGCTATGTTTGCCCAAAGGGTGTTGACCCGGCAAAGGCAATACAGTTCCTTAAGAAGGACATACTAAAAAGGCGCCTGTTCAGGTCAAAGAAGGAAAGCTCAAGTCCAGCAACTCTTCCCAAAGTTGAGAAAGTTCCAGACAATGCCCCGCATCCGCCGCCTTTCGATTACAAGTTTGAAGAGGTGAGCCAGGCATGAGCAGCGAAGAGCAGGAGAAGGGTTACAAGTCAGGCCTTATAAGAAGCCTCAACCCAAAGGGCTTTAACCTTGAAAGGTATACTTACATGCTTCATAGGATAACCGGTGTAATTCTCGCCCTTTATCTTATAGCGCATATATTTGAAATATATCACGTTGGCCTCGCGGTACTAAACAATAATCCCCAGATCTGGTACTCGACGCTTGCAGAGCTAAGCTCGCTTGGAATACTGGAGCAGATAGGGCTATGGATTGTGGCAGGATCTGCCCTTTACCACGGCGCAAACGGCCTCAGGCTTATTCTAAACGAGGTATTTGGCATGCTTCTGGGGAAGCCTGTTCTTCCTGAATATCCATATTCACCTACATCGCTTAGCAGGCCACAGAAGGCAGCGGTATACATAATAACGGCTGTTGTGGTTGCGCTCTGGATATGGGCAGGCCTTTACCTGTTGGCCGGCCTTGGGGTAATATGAGGTGAGCAAGATGCCAAGCCAGTATAGCCTGTTAAAGGAGTCATGGGTTATGATCCTGATGTACACGCTTGCATTGATCATGATATTTGTGTTGACATTTCACCTCCTGCTGGTCAGCCCCTTAACTGGCAAAAGCTTCGACGAGACCCTTTCATATTCATTTGTGGTTCATAATTTAACATATTACAGAATAGTGTTTGGTTTACTGCTTTATGCAGCTGTAATACACGGTATGAATGGACTGAGAATAATATTGCTAGAATGGATACATCCTAAAAGGGCGCAGTGGGCTATAAATCTGGTGATAATAGCGCTAATAGCGGTTTTGCTGGCGATAGGCACCTATACGCTAATAGTCGTTTAATCTCCAAAAAACTTTTAACTTTTAGGAGGTTATCACCTGCTATGGTAGATTTTTTGGAATACGAAGGGAAAGAGCTCTTTAAAAGATATGGCATACCTGTTCCAAACTTTCATGTCATAAGAGCTCCTGAGGATGTCCCTGAGTTTAACGGCAGAATGGTTGTAAAGGCCCAGGTCCCAACAGGAGGAAGAGGGAAGCGCGGCGGTGTCAGGATAGTTAACAGCCGTGATGAGGCGATTAAGGCAATACAGGAGATAAGCCAGATAAGCTTTGACGGGTTCAAGCCTGAAGCGTTTGTGCTTGAGGATGCGGTTAACGTTAAGAGGGAGCTTTATATCAGCGTCACTCTTGACAGGAGCGTTGAGCTTCCAATAGTTCTAGCTTCAGCCGAAGGGGGTGTCGATATAAACTCGGTTCCCCAGGAAAAGATCTACAGGCACGCAATAAATCCATTCGTTGGAGTAACACAATACCTTAAGAGGGAGCTAAGCTCCTTCCTGGGGCTAAGCTCTGAAAAGGCGGAGCAGCTTGGGAAAATACTGGAAGGCCTGTATAAAATATATGACGAAATGGACGCAAGCCTTGCGGAAATAAACCCGCTTGCAGATACAGACTCCGGGCTCTTGGCCCTTGATTCAAAGATAACCATAGAGGACGACGCGTTGTTCAGGCACAAGGATATAACGCCCAAATACTACATACTTGACCCGGTTGAAAGAGAAGCAAAAGAAAAGGGCTTAGCATTTGTGAAGCTTGAAGGTGATATAGGCATAATAGCCAACGGCGCCGGGCTCAACATGGCAACAATAGATCTCATAGCCCTTAATGGCGGCAAACCAGCTGACTTCTTTGACCTCGGTGGCACCGACGATCCGCAGAAGGTAGTTGACGCATTAAGGCTTGCTTCAAAGGTTACGCACAAAGTTCTTTTTGTAAACATATTTGGCGGCGTAACCAAGTGTGACACGGTTGCTAGGGGCATAGTTCAGGCATTCAAGGAGCTCAAGCCAAGCTTTAAACTGGTTGTAAGAGTAAGGGGCGCAAATGAGGACGAGGGAAGACGTATTCTTGAGGAAAACGGAATAAGGTCCCTGCTTAACCTTGATGAGGCCGTTAAGGAGGTAATAAGGCTGGCAGGTGAATGAAGAATGGCAATTATACTGAAGGAAAACGTTCCAACGATTGTGCAGGGAATAACCGGGCATCAAGGGAGCTTTCATGCAGAACAGATGAAGATCTTTGGCACAAACATAGTCGGCGGCGTAACTCCAGGGAAGGGGGGGACAACTGTAAAGGGCGTTCCTGTGTTTAACTCGGTAAGTGAAGCTATAAGAAATACAGGTGCAAGGGCATCTGTTGTGTTTGTGCCTGCGCCTTTTGCATTTGATTCAGTTGTTGAGGCCATAGACAGCGGGCTAGAGCTGGTGACAGTGATCACAGAGCACATTCCTTTCCATGACATGGTGAAGCTAAAGCTTTATGCCAAGATAAGGGGCGCAAGAATAATAGGGCCTAACTGCCCTGGGATAACGTCTGTGGGAATTGCCAAACACGGGATAATGCCGAACTCGATATTCAGGGAAGGCAGCGTGGGCGTTGTGTCAAGGAGCGGCACGTTAACCTATGAAATAGTTAACACGATAACTGAAGCAGGTCTGGGGGAAACAACAGTAATAGGCATAGGAGGCGACCAGGTTGTCGGCACGAACATGCAGGAAGCGGTTAGCATGTTTGAAGATGATGAAAGAACAAAGGCAATAGTGGTTGTGGGCGAAATAGGCGGGACTGCCGAGGAGGAAACAGCTGAGTTAATAAAGAGAAAGGTCACAAAGCCCGTGGTAGCGTTCATTGCAGGCAGAAGCGCGCCTCCAGGGAAACGCATGGGCCATGCTGGTGCAATAATAACTGGTGGCAAGGGAACAGCGCAAAGCAAGGTAGAAGCGTTTAAATCGGCAGGCGTAGCTGTTGCAAGCTCTCCTTCAGAAATACCGAAGCTGTTAAAGGAGCGACTAAAGCTCTAGTCTTTCTAAAAAGTTTTTTAGTATCCTTTTTAATAATTAAGTGTTAAGGATGACTATTAGAATTGTGTTTGTGGGTAAAACAAATGCCGGCAAGACAACACTGTTTAACAGCGCCACAGGGCTAAGCGCGCCAATTGGCGATTATTCATTTACAACTAAGGAGCCCATGATTGGGAAGGCTTATGTAACAACGCCCTGTGTGCATAAGGAGTTCATGGTTAAGGATAACCCGGTTAACTCGCTCTGCATTGATGGGTGGAGGTATATACCAGTAGAGCTCATGGACCTGCCAGGGCTTATAAAGGGAGCTAGCCTTGGAAAGGGGCTTGGCACAAGGTTTCTTTCAGCAGCAGCTGTTGCAGACGCGTTCATACATGTGGTTGACGCATCGGGAAGCATAGACGAAGAAGGAAAGATAGCGGAACCAGGAAGTGGCGATCCAATGCTCGATTATACTGAAATAGAAGGCGAAATAATTCAGTGGTTTAAGGGGATAATAGAAAACAACTTGGGCAGGGTTGCAAGAAAGGTTGAGGAAGCCGGGAGCGAGAGGGAAGGGATAAAGGTCCTGTCAGATGTTATGGCTGGCATCAAGGTAACAAAGGAGCACATAACGGTCGCGCTTGAAGATTTGAACGTGTCAGTTAAGGACTTGGTAAAGGGGCCAAACGAGGACCTCCTGTGGAGCTTTGCTGCAAAGGTAAGAGAGCTTTCCAAGCCCACGCTAATTGTTGCCAATAAGATGGACCTGCCAACAGCGGATGTCGGGCTCAGAAAGCTGAGGGATAAAATAACCGACAAGCCAATAATCCCTGTAAGCGGGAGGTATGAACTGCTTCTAAAAAGGGCCTCTGAAAATGGAGCTGTGAAGTTCAACCCGGTCGAGGATAACTACATCGTGGTTGACAACGAAAAGCTTTCCACAGAAGAAAAAAGGGCGCTTGACTTTATGAACAAGTTTGCCATGAGGGAGATGATGAGACATGGCCTTCAATTTGCGCTTAACTTTGTCGTCTTTAAGCTGCTCAGGATGAACGTGGTCTATCCGGTTGCTGATCCAAAACGGCTTTCAGACAAAAAGGGCAGAGTTCTGCCTGATGCCATTTTGATCAAGGATGGCTCGACGATAATTGACCTTGCTGAGGCTGTTCACAGCGAATTAGTTAAGGGCATACTTTATGGATTGGATATAAGAACAGGCATACGCCTTCCCCCGTCTTACAAGCTTAAGGACGGGGACGTAATACACATAGTATCTGCCTCCAGACGCGGATAGGCATCATCTATAAGGGATTTTTCCATTCGCCCTCTATCAACCCCCAGACGAAGCTATCCAACACTAACGCAGGTATCCTTGAAGACCTCGCAACGCGTTCCCATGCCTTTGCGACCTCCGCTGGGCTTTTGCATGAACGGCTTATCAGCCCAATCCTATAAGAAGCCCTTAGCACCCTTGAATCAACAGGCATGGGAACGCTAGCCGGCATTGTGATGTTCCTTCCTTTTGCTATAGCCGCATAACAAAACATCTTAACGGCAAAGGCAGCGGTCTTGCTGTACTTGAATTTATATACGCTCATAAGATCTGTGTAAAGCTTTGCCGGGTGTTTTAGGTAATAATCCACGCGCAGATCATGCCCTCTTAAAGCCTCAAGCCTTTTTACCTTGCCGTTTACTGCAAGTTCCTTCCTGGATCTTATAAAGTCAATAACAGCAGCTATTGGATCCTTGTCAAGGCTAACTTCATGCGCAAAAGCGCTCCAGTACTCCTCACCAGTTTCCCTGAGCCTGTAGGAGACCAGGCTGTTATAAATGACCAGCCTGTAAAGCAGCAGTTCGTCTGCACGCAGAGCCAAGCTCCTTATAGCCTTATATTGTGGATCGCTGTAAATTATTGATTCCATAAACCTCCTTCCAAGCACTCTAGCTATGCGCGAGATACACCTCACGACATTCTGGTCCGGCGTGCATTTATCGTCTGTGTTCACGTCGTTTATTTCGCAGAGTTCATATTTAACATTCATTTTGTCGTTCATACAGGTTGTCTTTAATGCCGGATCATGCCAGAAAGCTTGGTGCCTTAAACCGTTTTGCTGAAAGGCGCTTTCCATTATCGGAGATGAACCAGCACTCAGACCTGTTGCTCTGTATGAAAGAGGCATAATACTGTAACCGCGGGCCCTGTCACTGAAGGTAAAGCCGGGCGCAGTTACAGTACGTTAAATATGCCGGCAGATTAAGAAGATGTCGCAAAATGAGCGAGTTTGCTAAAAAGTGGGACGCGCCACAGGGAGAAAGCCTTGGGGATAGAATAAAGTCAGCAGTGAGGCCCGAAGGGCCTCTAAAGCCAAGGATAGACCAAGCTATAAGGCAGCTACAGATACAGATAACAAAGCTCGACAACACATCAAACAGGCTAAAAGAGAAGGACACCCAGCTCTTTCAGAAGATAGTCAACTACCTGCAGAAGCACGACACAGATCACGCAACAGTATACGCAAATGAGCTTGCCGAGATAAGGAAGATGTACAAGATGATAAGCCAGGCAAAGCTGGCGCTTGAGCAGATAGTCACAAGGCTATCCACTGTAACCGACCTTGGTGACGTAGTAGTTACGCTCACTCCGGCGCTTGCAGTGATCAAGTCTGTCAGGGCAGGCCTGATGCAGGTAATGCCATCAGCTGAAGGCGAAATAACTGAGATCTCACAGCTGCTGAGCAGCATACTGGTGGACGCAGGCCAGCTCACAGGCACAAGCCTGAACTTCGAAGCCGCAAACGAGGACGCAGAGAAGATACTTGCAGAAGCAGGAGCGCTTGCAGAGGCAAAGATGAAGGAAAAGCTACCAGATCTTTCATCTATAGGGCTCCCCGAAGGAGAAAAGCACCAAATCTAAGCGCATTAAATTATTTTTATAAATTAATTTTTGATTTTTATTCAGCAACTTTGTGATAAAAAGTAGATAAACCTCGCACTTATGAAGCAGAGTGAGATTTCAAAGGCAAAATCACACTTTTTTAATGTGAACTTCTGCTGGTCAACTTAAAACGGAGCTAGCTCACGACTGCCTCTTAGCACCAGCTGGTTCTTGGCCTCGCCCACAAAAATGATCTTAAGGAGCTTTTTCAGCAGGACCAAAAACATAGACCGACAGCTTAATCATTTATGACATTTTTTAATAAATCCAAACGCGGCTCCTCTAGCTTAGGTTTGATAGAGGCGCTTAAAAGACTCTTTAAAAGGAAGAAGAAAAGCCTTACAGAGGCTTATCGTATTATTTATAAGAAAAGACAGGAGCTTGAGCTGATCTCTGCAAGGATAGAGGCCAAGGCAAGCTCTGTAGAGGAAAGGGCCAGGCTGACCTCAGGGGCAGAGAGGGAAATTTATCTGCAACAAAGGGAAACGCTCAAGGCAATAGTGGCATATGTAACAAAGATAGATCTTTACCTTCTTCAGGTGCTTATAAGGCTTGAGACCCTCATCAGCTTAAATGAAGCTTTAGAGGCAATAAAGGAGTCAAACGCGGCAATTAAAAGTATAGGTCCAAGGCTTTCGGCTATAAGTGAAAGCTATGGGGAGCTCTTTGAAGGTTTGAAAGACGCAATTTCTGGATTTGCCACGGTTAGCCTGGGCGAAGGACCGTCCATAAACCTTCTAGGCGATGACGCAGAAAAAATAATAGATACAGCATATGATGAAATAATAAAGGAAGCTGATCTTAGATTTGACGAAAGCTTATTTGAGAACCTAGCGGAGGCTGTATGAGTTGACGTACGCGGCAAATGAGCTTGAGGAACTTGCAAGACGTTATGCTGAAGAAGCCATAAAGCAGGATAGCACTGGAAATTATCCGCAGGCCATAGCTATGTACAGGAAGGCCATAGAAACGCTTATGCAGCTAGTTGATCTTTATCCGGATTATCAGCTTAACAAAATATACCTTCAAAGGGCAAAGGCGTATCAAGAAAGAATAAAGCTCTTGCAGAGGTTTAGAGGTGTTTACGACGATGGGGGGACGGAGCCCGCGACAAACGGTCAGCAGGAGAAGGTGGAGGTTCTCAAGGCAAAGTTTGATGACCTTGTGATAAAGGAGAAGCCAAACGTTAGGCTTGACGAGGTGATTGGACTTGATGAAGCGAAGAGGGCCCTGGAGGAAGCTATAATATTTCCAAACAAAAGGCCTGACCTTTTCCCTTTGGGCTGGCCCCGCGGGATACTCCTTTATGGGCCTCCTGGCTGCGGCAAGACCATGCTCGCGGCCGCCACCGCGGCCGAAATAAACGCCCACTTTATCTCAGTTGATGCGGCAAGCGTTATGAGCAAGTGGCTTGGAGAGGCTGAAAAGAACGTTGCCACGCTGTTTCAGCAGGCAAGGGAACTGGCGCAACAGGATAACATGCCGGTTATAATATTCATAGATGAGGTGGACTCCCTCTTTGGCACAAGGTCACAGGAAGTAGGCGGCGAGATAAGGGTGAGAAACCAGTTCCTTAAAGAAACAGATGGCATACAGGAGAAAGGGAAAAGGCTGCCGATTTACATACTGGCGGCCACAAACAAGCCGTGGACGCTGGACCCGCCATTCCTTAGAAGGTTTGAAAAGAGGATATATGTGGGGCTTCCAAACCTTGCGGCCAGAAAGAAGATGTTTGAGCTTTATACAAAGCCTCTTACGCTAAGTGATGATGTAAAGCTGGATGAGCTGGCAAAGATAACTGAGGGTTATACAGGAAGCGACATAAAGGACATAGTGCAGGCGGTTCAGATAAACGTAGTCAGGGAACTCTTTGAGTCAGGCAAGGCGCTTGAAGCTGACAGCAAACCAAGGCCGATAACGATAGATGACTTCAGGCAGGTAATAAAGCAAAGGAAGCCAAGCGTAAGCCCAGAGCTGATTAAGGCTTATCTCAAGTGGAGCGAAAGCTTTAAGGCCCTTTAAATGCAAACATATCAGCAAATTGGAATTTCAAGTTGAAATAAAGAAGTCAAACCGCGCGCTCAAAGTTCCAGATGAAAAATTAAACGAGCTAAGGGGAATAGGAAACAGGCTTGTTTCAAATATGAAGAAGGAGTACGTGGAATGCCCTGTCATCAATCAGCAGGTGCCTTTTATAGCATGCTATCTGTGTCCTTCATTTATAAGAAGATACAAGGGCGTTGTCTACTGCAAAGGTGAAAAAGGGCCCTATTGAAAAATAGCAAAGGCAAGTCCCGCCTTTTTGAGGCAGGGCAAAGCGTTTATTTTTATTTTATTCTTTTTTGGCTGTGAAGGGCATTAATGAGGGGAGCGCTAACCTTGACCGTGAGATGAAGGTTAACTCGCTAACGCCCTTCACAGTTTGTTAAACAGGAGGCTTGAGCACTGGATGGGCTGTCTTGATCATAAGCACGGGGTTCCGGTGAAGGTAACGGGTCCCGCCTATTCCTCATTAATATGTCCAGTCTGCGGCTTAAAGCTGATCGAGGCCGAATGCAGGAAAATGAGGTGCGCAAACTGTAGCTTTGAAGAGAAAAGGGATGTCGCCGCATACAAACATTGAAAGTATAGAGAGGCCTCTGGCCCCGATTGCCCGGGATGAAGCCCGAGCGGATCGGGGAACCTCTTCGTCCTGAGGGAAATCTAACCCTCTAGGGCTAGGAGGTAAGTATGGATGAAGGCTCATGCAGAAAGGCCAAAAGGCATCCACGTTGACTTTTATGTTAGCAGAAACAGTGCTAAACTTTTTATCGCAGGCAAATAATTCATTATTAAGTTTCAGTGCTTCCTAACTTTAAGGTGCTGAGTTGTAATTTGCAGACAAGTCAGTTGGATCTGATGCTCAAGGGCCTCAAATACGGGCTGTTATGTATAGGCTGGGAATAAGAGCGGCTGCAAAGCCAAAGCGAGAAGCCAGTTATGTCTTTATTGGCTACGGGCCTGCATGAATGCGGAGGTTCTTATGTTGCAGCCGTTTTATGCCATTAAGGCCATTCTTGTGCACTAGGAAATAAACGACAGCTTATCAGCGCTAGAAGTGGTATATCATCTTGACGTTGTTAATTGGATCTGCCTTGGCTAACCTGTAAATCATTCTCATGTTAGACAACAGCTCAAAGACATGCATCGCGCTTCTTCTGCCTACGTATATCTTAAAGAGGGTGCCATCTGGAGCTATAAGAGCTATGCGCTTTCTAAATATTATAGGGTCGGTTTGCTTTAGCGCTCCGTATAATGATGCGAGTTCTCCACTTTGGTCAGATACCAGTTCGATCATTATCTTTCTTTCAACAGCAAACTTGGTATGGGTCTGCAAGCTATCAGGGCTTACACCCACAACTTCTCCGCCTAGTTCTCTTATTTCATTTATTTTCGTATTAAGTATGTTTAATTCCACCCATGATGGCTCCGAAAAATCCCTCTGATAAAAATAAAGCGCCAGCCATTTTCCAGTATATCTTTCCATGCTTAACCTTCCTGACGTCGATGGCAAATCCAGCAAAACAGCCCTTTCCCCTTCCTTTATCCTCAAGCCTAAGCTGTTAAAGACGCTTAACGCTTAACTTTTTTCTAAGATTTCAGAGCTCAATACCCATGTTTTCGGCAAAGCGTTTGAACCTTTCATACTCCTTTAGAAACTTTGTGCCCTTGGAAGTTATAATGTAGTACGCGCTGTTATTGTCGTCACCCTTGACCTTTGTTATAAGCCCTGAAGCCTCAAGGTCATCAAGCATTTCACTTAACCTTGTATAGGGAACGTTTGCCTTTCTAACTATTTCAGAAACCTTGAGTCCGCCGGGATTCTCTGAAACAGACCTCAGCACATCAACTATTATCGCCAGCCGGTACCTCAACCTAAGTCACCACGGCGGGTAGCAAAAGCACATACCCAACCGCCTGTGCTATGTACGCAACGCTGGAAGGAAACGCTGGAATGGTTCCAATAAACATCGATGCGGCTATTATAAGAAAAGCTATTCCAGAAAAAAGCGTTCCACGCATTTTCTTCTTAGAGTAAAACAGAAGAGTTTCAACTCCTGCATACAAAGAAAATATTATCGCTATGCCGGCGCCAAAGATTTCAGGCATTATTAAGAGGGCAAACGGCAGCTTTTGTGCGGTTTTTGCGTGAAGTATCCCTATTATAAGGAACCCGACGGCGTCAAAGTAATAGCCCCAAAAGGAGAAAACCCCAAACGCTGCCCCAAGGGCAAGTAGCAAAAAGGCAACTGCCTCCTGCGCTAATAGAGAATCCCTTATCTTCGCATACCCATAAAAGCTGTATCCAAATATTAAAAGCGATACAGCGAACGAGATGGCATAGCTTGCCGCCCTTATCGCTAGAACTGCATCCAGCAATTTAACATTGATTGATCGCGCAATAAAATATAAACGTTAAACGGATGCGTTACGCGTTATTGCCGTGCTGAGGAAAAAGTTTAAAAGCTATTGATTAACTTTTTCTTTAATGTCGGCCACAGAGGATAAAAACGTGGTGGACAGAGTTGCCATAACCAAGTTTTACCCGGATAAAGGCTACGTTGAACTATCTCAGAGCTTTCCAGAGGAGAAATACCTGTGGAATGAGGACTTCCATCCAACGCCAGTTAAGTACAGAAACTGGGGCCCTCTTACGTTTTTCTCCATATGGTTTGGGATGTCTATAGAGGTTGAGTCATGGTCTCTCGTTTCAGTGGCATATTCGTTTGGCCTTAACTGGCTCTGGGGGATTGTTACCGTATTTCTTGGCAACGCAATAGTGCTTATTCCCATGATAATCATTGCGCATGGCGGCGCTAGATATGGTATTCCTGAAACACCCCTTACAAGGAGTAGATGGGGAGTTTACGGAGCATGGATTCCGTCTTTGTTAAGGGGAATAATTGGTGCTGGCTGGTGGGGGATAGATACATGGATAATAACAGAGGCCATAGGCGCAATGTACATCATAGCTACACACCAGGTAAGCACGCTGTTAAGCCTAGCGCAGCAGTATCCATATGAGCTTCCGTTTCTTGTCTCAGTTGTAAACCCATTGCTCTTCTGGTCTGTGTTTGTGGTTACTATCATAGCTAGGGTCCTGTTGCTTTACTTTTCGCCGCCAAAGACAGGGATGAAAACGCTTAAAATAATAAGTTGGAGCGTCCCGTTCATCGGTTTTATAGGCTTTATAATACTCTTTTATTACGCAATGCTGGCGGCCAACTGGAACTGGACGGGCATACTTAGCATGCCAACCACTGTAAGCGGCTCCGCTTTCTGGTACGCCCTAATAGGGCTAATAAACGCAAACGTGGCATTTTGGGCAACAATGGCGCTCAGCATGCCAGACTACAGCAGGTTTGCTAAAAGCCAGTTTGCGCAGACCATGGGCCAGATACCTATGCCGTTTCTGATGACAGGCATAGCGGCCCTTGCTTTAATAGTAACTGGGGCATCCATAACCGTGTTCAAATTCCCTGTATGGGACCCGATAGTCTTAACTGCCCTTGTGGTTTCAAACCCGATACTTGCATATATAGCCCTCTTTCTGCTGCTTCTTGGCGTTATAATAGTTAACATATACGCTGATACCGTGGGCCCAGCGTATGACTTTTCAAACATATACCCAAAGAAGCTGAGCTGGTTCAGGGGAGTTTTAATTGTAGTGCTCATAGCTGCGTTGCTTCAGTCATGGTCATATTACTTTAGCGCGTTTTCATATGTTGAGGGCTGGCTACTTACCTACGGCGCTGTGCTTGGAGGCGTGGAAGGCATAATAGTGTTTGACTATGCCGTAATAAGGCGGTTTAAGTTTGAATTGCCGGATAATTACATGAGCCATGGAAGGTTTAGATACTGGCACGGCGTAAATCCAGCCGCAATCATTGCGTTTGCAATTTCAATGGTGCTCGTGTTCCCGCCAAACTCTTATTTGCCCGTAAACATCTCACAGCTTTACCCAGGGCAGCTTTGGGTTTTCCAGAATTCATGGATATCAGCCATACTTATCGCTGGGCTTATTTACCTGCCGCTCATGAAGTACTGGATAATACCTAAGTACCAGCCTGAGCTTAAGGGAGGCCTTTTGCACGGGTACATTGCTGATGATACAAGGAAGATCTTTGAACAGAAGGCAACTTTATAAATAAACATTTATATTGTAATTTTTTCCTATTAATTTTCCTCATGCAGGAAGTTAAGTTTTCTCTTATAGGGAAAAGCGTAAGCCGCATAGATTCTCTTCAAAAGGTGACAGGAGCCCTCAAGTTCTTTGGTGACATAAGGCCTGAAGGCATGCTTTATGGGCTTGTGTACAGAAGCCCGGTCCCACACGGAATCATAGAGTCAATAGATTACGAAAAGGCCCTAAGCGCTTCAGGGGTGGTCAAAGTCCTCAGCGCAAAGGACATACCCGGCACAAACGCTTACGGGCCTTATATGGCCGCGCCGATACTCGCTGAAAAAAAGGTTAGGTATTATGGCGAACCCATTTTACTAATAGCTGCAGAGTCTCCTGAAGCCGCAAGGCTCGCTGCTGAGCTTGTAGATGTAAAGATAAGGCCGCTCAAGTGCATTGGCGGCATAGATGAAAGCTTATCATCTGAAACTCTGATACACGATAAAGGAAACGTGGCTGACCATCAGTCATTTTCAAGAGGAAACCTGCAGGGCGCAAAAGAGGCTTCTGACATAATAGTTGAAAACGTTTACACCACTCAGTATCAAAAGCACGTGTTTCTTGAGCCGGAGGAAGGCCTCGCATATGTTGACGAATCAGGCCGCATAAACGTGTTTTATGGGGGGCAAAACCCTTATGGCGACAGGAAGATAATTGCTTCAGCCCTAATGCTTCAGGAAGACAGGGTGAGGGTGGCAAGCTACCCCACCGGAGGAAGCTTTGGCGGTAAGGAGGAATCCGCGTTTCCAGCGCACCTTGCACTCTTAGCATATTACACAAAACGGCCGGTCGGAATATTTTACTCAAGAGAAGAGTCAGGAATAGCTGGCTTCCACAGGCACGCCGCAAAAATAGAGCTAACCACTGGCGCCACAAAGGATGGCAGGTTGACGTTTAACGAGGCTAAAGCTTATGCAGACACAGGCGCTTATATGATATGGGGGCCCAACGTTCTGGCAACCATAATGGAGACCGTCAATGGACCTTACAGGTATGATGCCGTAAAGCTTGATGGGTTTCTAGTCTATACAAACAACGGCGTTTCATCTGCGTTCAGGGGTTTCGGAGCCCCTCAGGGGAACTTCGCAATAGAACAGAACATAGATGAGATAGCAATAAGACTTGGAATGGATCCTATAGAGCTCAGGTTAAAGAACCTGTTAAGGGACGGCGATGTTGCTCCCCTTGGCAACACAGCAAGAGCCATGTCGGGCATAAGGAGAGCGCTGGAGATGGCTGGCTCAGAGGAGCTACATGAGCCCTCAGACGCTCCATGGTATATAAGGCATGCAGTAGGCGTTTCGCTTGGGATGAAGGGAGTTGCGTATGGCAGTGATGTGGATGATCCATCAACGGTTTCAATAGAGTTCATGGATGACGGCAGCGTCGTTATAGGGTTCTCAAATACAGATTATGGCCAAGGCATAATTACCGGGCACGCGCAAATAGTTGCCGAAAAGCTTGGCATTGACATAAAAAGCATTAAGGTGGCAAACGCCGATACTGAGAGCGCGCCGGATTCAGGTTCTTCAAACGCATCAAGAAGCACTGTAACGGGAGGCAAGGCGCTTGAGCTCGCGTGTGAGGATTCCATAGCTTACATGAAGGTGTATGCGGCCGATGCGCTAAAGGTGGATCCAACACAAGTCAGGTATGAAGATGGGTACTTCTGGTCTGGTGAATCAAGGATAAGCCTTACCGATGTGGTAAAGCATGTAAAAAGGCTCAGGGGCATCACCAAGTTTACAAGGACTTATTATGCCCCAAAGGTCGACAGGCCGGTATCGGGAATGAAAGAGGCCCCAAGGTTCTTTAACAGCTTTGACGTGCTTAAGGTGCTTGTAAGAGTAAACCTATTAACAGGCGAGGTAAAGTTGACCAACGCAATAGCTTTTGTTGACGGAGGGCGCATAATAAACCCGCAGATAGCCTCTGGGCAGGTTGAAGGCGGATTAATAATGGGGGTGGGGTATACGCTTACCGAAGAACTCAGGTACAGGGACTGTGTTCCGCAAAACATAAACTACACAACATATGTAGTGCCAACTGCCGCGGATGTTCCGAAAATAAAGGTTACGTTTGTTGATAGCTATGAGCCGATGGGCCCCTTTGGCGCAAAGGGGATAGGTGAGATAGGCATAGTTGCGGTGGCCTCTGCTGTGGGCAATGCTCTGAGGCGTGCTCTAGGCAAAAGGATAACATCCCTTCCGTTTTTGCCAGAAAAGCTCATTAAATGAACGTTAGCATCAGGCACTGCCCTTATTTTGCATTTAAATGCGTAATGGCTATAAAAAGCATTGTACAAGTAGCAATGGAGGTTGAAGGCGGTTCTTAAGGTTAGTGGCGATGTGTTTGCTAAAAACAAGGCGGAAAGAATAGGCGCTATTTCGTCGATGCTGAAAGAGGAGAGAAAAAAAGGCTACACGATAGCTGTAGTTGTTGGTGGGGGGCCTATTTCAAGGGAATACATAGAGATTGGCCGCGGGCTAGGCCTTAACGAGTCCAAGCTTGATCTCATAGGCATTATGGTTACCCGCACAAACGCAAGCTTGCTTAACTGGGCCCTTGGGGACGCGGGTTACTATAAAGTTGTTGAGAAGCCCGAAGAGGCGTGGGAGGCCTGGAGCGAAGGGCTCATACCAGTGGCAGGAGGGATGCTGCCTGGCCAGAGCACAAATGCGGTGGCGGCTGTGCTGGCCGAATTTCTTCAGGCAGATGTGTTCGTAAACGCTACAAAGGCAGGCGGCGTGTACGACAAAAACCCGGAGGTGTATGGCGATGCCAAGCTGATAAAGGAGATAACGGTGCCAAGGCTGAGGGAGCTGCTCAAGTCTTCGTACATAGCTGGCACTTATGAACTCATGGACCAAGTGGCCCTTAACATAATAGAGAGGTCGAAGATCAACACTGTGATAGTCGGGCATGACCCTGCAGTTATTAGGAAAGCCTTATATGGGGAAGTCCTAGGAACAAGGATTATAACTTGAGCACAAGCGAAAAGAAAAAGAAGGATCCAAAGGATTTCTACATACCCCCTCATTCACATTGCAAGGTCTGCGGAAAGGCGATACCTGAAGGCCAAATATATTGCAGCAAGGAGTGCAGGGACAAGGATCTGAATCAACAGAAAAAGGAAAAAAACACGTTATGGGTCATTTACGGCGTCTTTATAGCGATGCTTGTAATACTCTTGGTCGTAAGCTACTTTTTTAAGTAATCGTTAGCGGCCGCAGTCGCTATTGATTTATGTACACGTGATACATATAAGGCTGGTTAATCTACTTAGCACTAGGTTGTCAAAAATAGACGGGAAAAGGCCTTAAACGGCCGAAACATAAAAGGCACTGGATGAAGGTTATAATAGGCATAACTGGTGCAAGCGGCGTTGTCCTTGGGCTAAGATCGGCGGAGGCCGCAAAGGCCCTTGGCCACGAAGTGCATGTAATTTATTCAAACGGCGCAGTTGAGACCGCAAAGTATGAGTTCCCCGGATTTTTAAATGAGTTAAAGGCTTTGGGGACAAGGCTTTACTCGGAAAACGATTGGGATGCCCCGATGGCAAGCGGCTCAAACGTCTTTGACTCAATGGTGATAATACCGTGTAGCATGAAAACCCTTGGCCTTATAGCCGGTGGCATAGAGGAAAACGTGATAACAAGGGCAGCGCTTGTACAGCTTAAGGAAAGAAGACGGCTTGTGCTGGTAATTCGCGAGGCCCCGCTTTCAACAATTCATATACGTAACATGCTAAGCGTTTCAGAGGCTGGCGGGATCGTGATGCCGGCTTCACCTGGGTTTTACGGAAGGGTAAACGACATCAATGACATGATAAACTTCATAGTTGGCAGGGCACTAGAGGCGGCCGGCGTAGGCAACTCAATGTACCCCAGGTGGGCCCATAATGATAGCGATGGGGATTGACCTAGCGGCGTTTGAAAAAAATCAAACAGGCATCGCAACTGTTGATGAAAACCTTAACTGTGTTTCATTTACAGTTTTTTCTGATAATGAAATAATCATGGTCGCAAAGCTGATAATGCCAGATGTAATACTTATAGATGCGCCGCTTTCAATTCCCCGTGGCAGAAGTAGCATAGACGATAAAGGTGGCCCCCACTTCAGGAAGTGCGATCTACAGCTCAGGCAGCTTGGCATAAGGTTCTTTCCAATAACTCTAGGGCCTATGAGAGACCTTACCAAAAGGGGAATTAAGATCAAGGACGCGCTCAGCAGGCTCGGATTTTCTGTGTTTGAATCATACCCAGGTGGGGTACAGGATCTGCTTGGGATGCACAGAAACAAGGAGTTGGGCATGCTCTTAAACGACCTAAAGCTGGTGCTTGGCCTTAAGGGATGTTTTCCTGAAAGTCCCCATGAAGCTGATGCGGCAACGATAGCCTATCTTGGCATTGAGTATTTGAAAGGAAGGGCAGTTGGGCTTGGCGATAAAGATGAGGGGCTGCTTTTTCTACCGGCAACTGAGCAGGTCATAAGCGTGAAACGGTCTTCATAATATGCCTGAGCACAATTATGGAAACGATTTTATAATAACAGGCGAAAATTGGAGGCGTTAATATGTCTTTGGAGACTGAAAAAAGTTCCCTTGAACTTTATAGGATAAGGAGGTTACTTATGGAACTCCAGAACGTAAGGGGCCGAGGGACTGAGCTGGTAACCCTTTATGTGCCTCCAAAGAGGCCTGTTTATGACGTAATAAACCAGCTAAGGGATGAATACGGCACCGCATCAAACATAAAAAGCGACCAGACCAGGTCTCACGTGCAGGGCGCGCTCATGCACATAATGCAAAAGCTCAAGCTTTACAAACAGTTCCCCGAAAATGGGTTTATTGTGTTTTGCGGTTATACGCCATCCCCGGAAAACCCTGCTGATGAAACGCTTGTTTATTACGAAATAAATCCTCCAAAGCCTGTGCCAACGTACCTTTACAGATGCGACGACCACTTCCACTTGGACATACTAGAGGAAATGGTCAAGGAGGAGGCGCTTGTAGGCGTAATTTCAATTGACCTGTCTGAGGCGGGCTTTGGGATAATAATGGGTGACAGGGTTGAAGTTGTAGAGGTAATAACCAGTGGCGTGGGGAGCAAGCACAGGCAGGGTGGCCAATCTGCCAGAAGGTTTGAGCGTATACGCGAAAATGAGATAAACGACTACTTTCACAGGGTCGCCGAGCATGCAAAGCGAATATTCATAGATCAATACAGCATAAAGTCGCTTATAATAAGTGGCCCTGGGATGGCAAAGGAGGACTTCTTTAAAGGCGGGTATCTTGACTACAGGCTTGAAAAGATGACCATAGGATTTGTGGACACAGGCTATTCAGGGGCCGAGGGCATAAGGGAGACGCTTGAACGTGGCGGGGAGCTTATAGAGAACCTTAGGCTTGTTGAAGAAAGAAGACTTGTTGAAAGATTTCTGCAGGAGGCCTCAAAAAAGGACGGGCTTGCGGTTTACGGCCTTGAGCCATCGCTGAAAGCTATAAAGGCCGCCAATGCAGATACAATACTTGTTTCTGAGGATATAAACACGTTCAGGGTAGAGGCAACGTGCAGGTCTTGCGGATATGTGAACGAAAAGTTTGTTGACGGATCTAAGCTTTATGAAGTCAAGGCCTCAATGGCGCAAGAAGCATGCCCTGTATGTGGCAAAACAAACTGGGACGTAAAGCACTTTGACCTTGTAGATTACTTGGCCGACCTCGCTTCGTCAATAGGCGCGAAGCTTGAGATAATATCATCAAAGTCCGAGTCAGGACAAATGTTTAAGAATTTTGGCGGGATAGGCGTTATACTCAGATATAGGACACAGCAGGGGTGAATTTCATGAGCATCTCAACAAGATGGGACCCTAAAGTAGAGGAAGAAATATTAAAGGAATGGGAGGATAAAGGCTGGTACAGGTTTGTAAAGGATGATCGGCCGGTTTACATAATTGACACGCCTCCCCCGTATGTAAACACGCCAGTCCACATAGGGCAGGCGTTTACATTTGTTTACATGGACGCCATAGCAAGATATAAGCGGATGACCGGTCACAGCGTCTTGTTTCCACTTGGCCTTGACAGAAATGGGTTGCCAATAGAGGTACAGGCAGAAAAGGAGTTCAAGATAAGCGTGCGAACCACGCCAAGGGCGGAGTTCATAGGCAAGTGCAGGGAGCTTTTGGATAAGAACTCCGATGCCACAAAAAGAAGCTTTAAACGACTCGGGATAAGCTTTAACAGCTACGAGAAGTCCTATGAACTCGGAGGCCTTTATGAAACAGACGACCCTGAATTCAGGAGGCTTACCCAGGAGACTTTTATAGAGCTGTACAACAAGGGCCTTATATATGAAAGTGAAAAGGTGTCAAACTACTGCCCGGACTGCAGGATTTCACTTTCTGATGCAGAAGTTGAATACGAAGAGGAAAGAACTAAGCTTTACTATATAAGGTTCCCCTTAAAAAGAGGCGGGGACGTTGTTGTAGCCACCACAAGGCCTGAACTGCTCGCAGCCTGCAAGGCTATAATTTATAACCCCAGCGATGAAAGGTATACCGCCTTAAAGGGGGAAAAGGCAATAGTCCCTATATACAATAACGAGATACCAATCGTTGATCACCCATACGCTAAACCTGACTTCGGCACTGGGCTGGTTATGATATGCAGCTTTGGTGACAGAGGTGACATGATAGTGTTCAAGGACCTTGGCCTAGATCCTGTATTTTTGATAGATGAAGACGGGAGGATGAACCCCCTTGCGGGCAAGTACAGGGGGATGAAGGTAAGGGAGGCCAGAAGGGCCATAGCTGATGACCTGAAAGCCATAGGAGCGCTAGTGAAGGAAGAGGATGTAATGCACGAAACTCCAATATGCTGGAGAAGCAAAACACCTATAGAGTTTATTCCTAGAAAGGAGCTGTACCTTAAACAGGTTGCATTTAAAGAAGAGTTGGCAAAGTTAGCTGGCAGGATGAGCTTTTATTCAAAGGAAAGCGCCCAGCTGCTTTACAGCTGGATAGGATCGCTTACTGATGATTGGGTAATTTCAAGAAGAAGGTATTATGGGACAGA
The DNA here is from genome assembly GCA_002499005.1 of Thaumarchaeota archaeon UBA164. Lineage (GTDB taxonomy): Archaea > Thermoproteota > Nitrososphaeria > Conexivisphaerales > UBA164 > UBA164. Next base: position 78,985 of record DAJU01000010.1, on the reverse strand, counting down.
AATACCTGTATGGTACTGTAAAAGTTGCGGTTATGTGTACGTGCCTCCTAAGGGCAGGTATTATGTCCCATGGAAGGAAAGGCCTCCCATAGACAGGTGCCCTAAATGTGGTGGCGCTGAGTTCATTGGTGAAACAAGAATATTTGACACCTGGTTTGATTCAAGCAATACGCCAATTTACATATCCGGATACCTGTGGGACAGAGAATTTTTCAGTAAGAGCTATCCTGTAAGCCTAAGGCCTCAGGGAAAGGAAATAGTCAGGAGCTGGCTTTACTTCACGTTGCTCAAGTCCTATCTGTTCTTGGGCAAGGAACCGTTTAAGGACGTATGGATACACATGCATGTTGTGGATGAGCGTGGGAGAAAAATGAGCAAGAGCCTTGGGAATGTCGTTGATCCAATGGACGTGATAAAAAGATATGGCGCTGAAGCATTCAGGGCATGGGCGTTTTTAGAGGGCGACATAACCACAGGCGATGTTAAATTCTCGCCATCAAGGCTCGAGGCGGCATCTAAGTTCCTTACAAAGCTCCTTAACATATCAAGGTTTATAAGTTCATTTAACTGGGAAAAGGCGTCAGGGCCTATAACAAACGCAGATGTTTGGATAACTTCAGAGCTAAACTCGCTCATAAATAACGTGAAAGCAGCAAATGATCAGTACCAGTTCAACAAGGCATTCACGCTTATAAGGGATTTTACGTGGTTTGTGTTCGCTGATCACTACATAGAGATGGTAAAGCCCAGGCTGTATATGGCACCAGGCTTTACTGAAGCAGAGAGGAAGTCGGCGTTATGGACGCTTTATCATTCGCTGGATATAATATTAAGGCTTTCAGCGCCTTACATCCCGTTTGTAACATATTATATATATAATATGATTTTCGACAAAGACGTTCATGCAGAAAAATATCCTGATGCAGAACCAAAGGTGCAGGATATGACAGGTTATACTGAAAAGCTTGTGGCGTTTAACCACAGCGTTTGGAACGCAAAGAAGGAAAGGGGGCTCAGCCTAAAGGACCCAATAAACTTAAAAATACCGGATGAATTATCCATATTCACAAAAGACCTTGTCGCAATGCATAACTTGAGCCTCGGTAGCTCAGCTGGTTAGAGCGTCGCCTTGGTAAGGCGAAGGTCGCGGGTTCAAATCCCGCCCGAGGCTTGCTAAAATTTCAGAATAAAGCATTTTGTGCTTTAACGGCAAAAAAGAATTTAACCTGCGGCAAAAAATGAACTTGAGGGAGCAATGAACCGAAGCCTTGTAGTAAAAAACGGCATAATCGTGACGATGAATAAGAAAAGAGAGGTTTTTAAAGGGAATGTTATAGTGGAAAACGACAAAATAGTCGACGTTATAAAAGGTGAGTCAAAAGAAAGCGGCGAAACCGTTGTAGATGCAGAAGGGGGAATCGTTGTTCCAGGGCTTATATGTTCACATACGCATCTTTACGGTATACTTCTAAGGGGGTCTCCGCTTAAGATATCTCCACCGAGTGACTTCACGCAAAACCTGCAGAGGATATGGTGGCCAATGGACGAAACGATGAACAGAGATGACGCATATATTAGCGCTTTAACGGCCTCACTTGAGATGTTAAGAAGCGGTGTGACAATGTTCGCCGATACGTTCAGCGGGCCCAATGCAATAGACGGAGTTCTTGATTATATAGAAAAGGGCGTTAAGGAGGCAGGCATAAAGGGGATAATATCGTTTGAAGCCACACAAAGGCGGAACATTGAAGAAGGATACAGGGGGCTTGAAGAAAACATTCGGTTCATAAAAAAGGGCGGGACAAAGGTAAGAGGAATGATAAGCCTTCACGCATCGTTTACCGTTACCGATGATTTGATAAAGAAGGCGGTCGAGGAGCGCGACAAGCTTGGCGTTCCATTCACGATACATACCTCTGAGGGCAAGTGGGACCTTTATCATAACCTTGAGCGGTATGGGAAAAGGACGTTTGAAAGGCTAAGGGATTTAAACGCGCTGGGGCCAAGGAGCGTTGTGGCGCACGCAGTAAATGTAAACGAAGACGAACTAAGTATTATCAGGGAAACGGGCACAAACGTTGCCCACAACCCGCTAAGCAACATGCTTAACGCAGTTGGCACAGCTCCAGTTCCAGAAATGATGAGGATGGGGATAAACGTTTCACTTGGTAATGACGGTTATGTATTTGACGAATTTGAAAATATACGGGCTGCCTATCTGATGCACAAGCTGAACAGGCTTGACCCCAGGGTAATGGGCTTTTTGGATGTGCTTGAAATGGCAACAGTAAATGCGGCAAAGGCATACGGCCTTGAGAATGTTGGCTCCATAGAACCCGGGAAGAACGCCGACGTCGTGGTTATAAAGCCTTTAATAAGGCCAACGCCGTTAACTGAGAGTTCTGCATACGCTTACTTAGTGAACAGCGTTAACTCAAAAGACGTCGATACAGTAGTTGTTGACGGCAGAGTTGTCCTCAGCAAAGGCGTGCCAACCACGGTGGACCTAGAGAAGGTAAATAAAAAGGCGCTCGAGATGGTAGGGAACTACTGGGAAAGGCTCAAGACAGCAGGCGAAAAAGTGGAGGTTCTCAAACAGTGAAATCTGTCATACAGGACATGAACAAAACGCTTATCCATGTCCAGGGAGGAAGCGCCAATGAGCAATATTATTAAAAACGTTTTTAAAAAGGACGTTCGCTCTTTAGGTAGTGATGTTAATTGCCGGATTCAACAACAAAGTATCTAATTAAGTTAAAATTCACAATAGAGGGTATAGTAGAAAAGGCGGACATCATAGGCGCCATATTTGGCCAGACTGAAGGGCTTTTTGGCGCAGAGCTGAACCTTAACGAGCTTCAGAAAAACTGGAAGATAGGCCGGATAGAGATAAACATGCAGACAAAGAATGACACTTCATTTGGGGAGATAATAATACCGTCATCGACAGATATAGTGACAACCGCGTTAATAGCGGCCATGGTTGAAAGCGTGGAAAAGGTAGGACCGTGCAACGCAAAGATACAGCTTGAATCTATAGAGGACGTAAGGGAGTCAAAGAGGAAGCAAATAATTGAAAGGGCAAAGGAGATCCTGAAGGAGTGGTACATAAAATCATCAAGTGAACGGGAAAAGGTCGAAAGCGAAATATACAGCGTTTTGAGGCCGGTAAACGTCATAGAGTATGGTCCAGACAAGCTTCCAGCTGGTCCCGAAGTTGAAACGTCAAACGAAATAATACTGGTTGAGGGCAGGGCCGACGTAATAAACCTGCAGCGAGCGGGTTATAACAACGCGCTTGCGGTTAATGGGGTTAAGATACCGGAAACGGTCAAGGCGCTGAAGGGAAAGAAAAAGATGATAGCGTTCCTTGACGGCGACAGGGGAGGCGACCTTATACAGATGGAAATAAAGCAAGTAATAGGGGATATACCAATCTACAGGGCTCCTCCAGGCAAGGAGGTCGAGGAGCTTACGCCAGAGGAGATAAGGGGGATACTGGAAGGCAAGTCAGCAGGTCCAGCGCTTCTCGAGGAAAGCGTTGTTGAAAAGGCAAAGGAGATCTACGCGGGGCTTAAGGAGACGCTTGAAGCAGTTATACTTGATGGGGAGCAGAAAGAGCTCGCTAGGCTTCCAGTAAGCGAGCTGTTACAGAACTTGGATAAGGTAAACGGCAAGTGCGTGATGCTTGATGGCATAGCAACCCAACGACTTGTTGACGCAGCAAGCAAGGCAGGTTACGAATGTGTTATAGCATATAAAATCGCAGAAGGCATTAACGTGCCTGAAGGCCTTAAGGTGCTGACCTTTTCCCAGCTAGGAATTTTATAAGAGAAAAACTTCCACAATAGAGTTCTTCTTTATGTAGTTTCCTTTTATGATAACAAAACCGTCTGCCCGTTCAACAACCCTTCTTGAAGTGCTCATGGCTTCAATTGTCCTTGCAAAAAGCTCGTTTTGTATGTTGTAAAGCTTTACCCAGATAACATAGCCGAAGTCATCAGGTCCATTTACTTTTATGTCATTGTCAATGCGCGCATATGTTCTTTTAATGCTGGTTGGGTAGCCCATTGCTTCAAGGGACTTGCTCAACAGCAGCATTGTTTCTATTACAGAGGCTTGTATGTTGCCAGATGTGATTATCAACGGCTTTCCATCTATTACCGCAACGCCTCCAGTTCTTCCCGGTCTGAGCTTTAGCCCGTGAAACAGAACCGTGCCATTAAGCAGCTTAACAGCATCAACGACAAGGTCTCTTTCACCTACGCTTGAGCCGCCGGATGTGACTACAGCATCGCTGTCTTTTAGAGCTGATAAAATGGCCTCAGCTATGGCCCTTATGTCATCAGGAACAGGTTGCGCAACACTTGGCGACGCGCCAAGGTCTTCTATTATTCCAGAAAGAACCATATAGTTTGTGTTTGGGACTTCGCCGCTTACAAGCTCGCTTCCGACTGATATAATGCTGACACGGGGCTTTGGCAGCACCTTTACTACCTGAACCCCAATCCATTTTAAGAAGAAAGCCTTTTTATGGGTTATCCTTTCGCCTGCACTACATACAACTTCATTCCGATTGCAGTCAAATCCTGCGGGCATTATGTTTGTCTCGGGTGGAAATGAATCTACTATAACGTAGTCGCCATCAGCCCTAGAGTTCTCTAGAGGCACAACGCAGCACACGTTTTTTGGAAGATACGAGCCGGTGCTGACCTTTAACGCGTTGTCCAACGGCAAATCACTAGGTCCCATCTCGCCAGGACCCAATGAATGCACAACAAGAAATCTATTTCTATCAGTAGCTGACACAGCATAGCCGTCAACCATGCTGACCGGAAAAGGCGGAACGCTGGATTTGCACTTGACGTCTTCAGCGCAGAAAAGGCCTATCGCTTTTTCAGGTTGAAGCGCCAAGGGCGCCACTGACCCCTTAAGCGCATTTAAAAGCTGCAACGCCTCTTCAAGGGTTATCCTGTTTTTGAATTCCGCTGGCATAAATGCATTAATTGTTAGATTTTGCGGTTAATGAACTTTATGAAAATTTTAAGCGGCAACCGCAAACCTGTTTTTAAACAAAGCCGGCAGGCAGATATCCATTATCCCTTAGCCAGTCAACTTGCGCGACAGTGTACCTCCAGAGTATATCGCATTTTGTATCGTCAAATGGCCACGGTGCGACAAGCACCAGATCGCCATCCCTTATCCATATTCTCCTCTTTAGCTTCCCTCGTATTCTGCCAAGCCTGACCTTTCCGTCAACACACCTTATCATTACGTGATCGCTGCCAAGTAACCTGTCAACTACCCCAAGGATTTCTCCTTCACCCGGCAGCACAAGATCCTTAAGTTCTGATTCGCTCAGAACCTTTCTTTTTCCCATGTTCTAAGCGATTAACTGTTGGCACCATTTAAAAGGATTGTGTTCTTTCTCCGGACTCCTAATGCTCTAAACGCCAGATGTTCATTTAGATCTTGGCTTGATTCGGTTTAATTCTGGCTGTAGCTTGTGCAAAAGCCTCTCTGCTCTTTTTAAATGTGTTTAGAGCAACTCATTAAGGCTAACCTTAATCCTTGCAGTTGCCCCCATTCATCGGTTCTTGCACAGCTGAAATTTTGAGCGCTAAATTTTAAATCCCGTCTTGCTCAAGAGAGGCGATGCTCCCTGCTTTTTGTCAAAATGTTTCCTTTTGTCATGGAATAGACCAAAAATTGTATAAAAATCACAAAATATATAATCAATAAAAAATAAGAAAAGGTATAATAATTATACATCTTTACATTTTCACATGAAAGTAACAGATGCAGTAAAGAAAATCATTGAAGAAAACACGCTGTATCAAGTAATAATAAGCAGCGGCCTAGCAAACCTTAACGCCATAGCCAGAGAAATAAAAGGGCCTGTAGAGGCTTTAGTGAACAAAAACGTCAAGCTCAACACAATAGAGAAGGCGCTTACAAAGATAGCGCCAATCGCATCAAGGCCTGAGGATATTTCAGTAAAAGGGGCAGAAATAAGCTTGGAGAGCGGAATTTCAGAGAGAACGTACAGCATGGAGGAGCTGGGAAAGGTTGACATTTCAAAGCTTGTCTTGGCAATAATAGATGAAGGAAAGCTAAAGGCGGTTGTTAAGGAAGAAAGCCAAGGCCAGAGCTTGGTGCTTTTAAAGGTTCTGTTTAAGGATGCCAAGAAACCGGTTCCATACCATCCGCTGATAATGCTCTTTAACAGCATAGGAATAAACTTGATGCACGCTATACGCTTTGACAGAAACGTATACTTTATAATCCCAAGGGATGACGCACTAAAGGCGTTAAGCGTAATAGAAAGGTTAAGGTAACATGCCCGTGGAGGGCGATTACAGGCCTCTTTATGAGGCCGGGTTAACAACGTATGACGCAAAGGTATTTATAACAATAGTTAAATCAGGGCCGCTTTCAGCACTTGAGGCTTCAAAGCTTTCAAACGTGCCCTATCCTAAGGTTTATCAGAGCCTTAAGCGGTTGATGGAGATGGGATGGATAAGGGCGGAAGAGGGAAGGCCAAAGAAGTACATAGCGTTAAGCCCAGAAGTCATACTTGAAAGGTACAGGGCAATGGAAGGCAACAAGGTAAAGCTGTTTGAGGACTTCGTTAAGGAAGAGATAGTGCCATTTTATGAGGCAGGCGGTTCTCGGGAAAGGTTTAATGTGTGGTTGGTAAGAGGAAGGAAAGGCGTTCTTGACGCTTCTAGCGAAGTTCTCCTTGAAGTAAAGAACGAGGCAAAGATAGCATTGCCGCATGTAAGTCCAGAGCTTATAAAGGACTCAATTTTCACTCAACGGCTTATAAAGCATCTTCGTGAGGCGTCCATAAAGGTCTTGGTGGAGCCTTCGCTTTATCAGCTGGTTAAGGAACAACTCCCGCGTGCAGACGTAAAGCAGCGTCAGGCAATGTTTGGCGGCGGGGCCATAAGCGATTCGGGGAAAGTTATAATAATACTTCCAATGTACAGCGAAGAGCTAGTTGGCATAGTTTCAAATCATCCATATGTGGCTGCCATAGCTGAAAAGTACTTCGAGTTCCTTTGGGAGGGGTAGGATAAGTGGGGGATCCAGTTGCGCTGTTTGACATGGATTACTTTTTTGCACAGTGTGAGGAGCTCAGAAACCCAGGGCTCTCTGATAAACCCGTAGCCGTGTGCATTTTTACCATGGGAGAAAAGGGCGCCGTATCCTCCGCAAACTATGTAGCCAGACGGCTTGGGATAAGGGCAGGCATGCCGTGTAGCAGGGTAAAGGATCTATCGCCAGAAGCTGTTTTAATAAAGGCCGATCCGGACTATTACAAATCCGTAAGCTCAAGGATTATGAATATAATTTTGAAGGAATTTGAAAAGGTGGAAGTGGCCAGCATTGACGAAGCTTATGCCGAGGTAAAGGATTATAGCGAAGACGCAATTAGCCACGTAAAGGCCGTTAAGGACGAAATACTTTCTAAAGTGGGGATTAAATGCAGCGTGGGCATAGGGTCAAACAAGCTGATTGCTAAGATAGCATGTGAACTGGCAAAGCCAAACGGGTTTCTTGTAATATATGATGAAGAAATCGACAAGGTGCTTAAGGGCCTGTCACCAGATGAAATACCTTTTATCGGCAAAAGCACACAGAGGAAGCTGAGAGAAATGGGCGTAAGAACGGTTGAGGATGCGCAGTCAATACCAATTGAAGTGTTGCAGAAGGAGTTCGGTGAAAAGAAAGGGCTCATGATATATGAGTTTTTAAGAGGCATTGATAGGAGGCCTTTAAACCCATTTAGGAAGAGAAAGGAGCTTATAAAGTTCATAACCCTCAACGGACGGGACCCGCACGATGTAGTAGAACAGATAGCCGACGGTATACTTGAAAGGCTTGGGAACAGGGCCTTTAGGCGGGTCGGCGTGGTTCTTATTTATCGTGGAGCCACATCGTCAAAGAGAAAGAGCCTTGCAACTTGGACTAGCGACAGAGATTATCTGATAAGCGTGTTAAAGGAGTTGCTTGATGAAGCTCTCTCAGAGCAACCAGGCGAAACCCCACGGCGCGTAGGCGGGTTTGTTGAGGACCTGCGGGAGGTTAAGGAGAAAGGCCTAATGGATTACCTGTAGCGACCTTCCAATTTGGTATAAAAGCAGAAGATCATAAAAAAACAGAAATCTTATAAACTATTAATGTAAAAATGCCTATGTATTGTCGTCCATAATTGAAAAGAAATATTACGAAGAGATTACGAATATGCTAGGCAAACAGGTGAGGATCGAGACTGAATCAGGAAGCGTTGTTGGCGTTTTGCTTGGTCTCGATCCGTACTTGAATGCTGTTGTAGCCCGGAAGTCAGGTGAAAACCTTACCAAGGTAATAATACCTGGAAGGATAATAAAAATGCTGATGCTTGAAGAAGAGGTCTTTGATCTAAAGGCGCTTGCTGATAGGCTAAACAAGGTCTTCCCGGGAATGGTAAAGCTAAGGGAGGACATAGAGGCTATAATAGTGATGGACAAGATAAAGGTAACAAAAAGTGGGGTTGTTGAAGGCGCCGGCCCTTCGGCTGAAAAGGTAAAGCAGATATACGAAAGCTATGTACAGGAATTGCAAAGGAAGCAATAAAGATACTTAAACAGAGACAATCAATTACAGAGATAGACTGTACCTGATGCGGTATAAACATGTTAATGCTGTATCGAATGACAAGCTAAGAAAAGAGAATTAAACGTAATTTATGTTAACCCGGCATACAGCTCAACCACCTGCCCTTACTGTGGGGCTAAAACGGTTGAAAGCGGTTATCACACGCTTAAATGCGGGGGATGCGATTATGCGGTTAATCGCGATAATATAGCGGTGTTTAATCTGTATGGAAGGGATTCTCTGACCATCTCCATGCCCCTCAGATGCTAGATGCAGGACCGAATCAATGGGTAACCCTCGTTCTTAAGGGCGGGAGGAAGTCAGTGTGTACTGTTCATGCCAAGCATCTTTTACAAGAAGGAGCGTTAGACTTTTATGTAAAAAATTATATTAAATTAATTAATGCCAAAAGAGTACGCGGATCTACAAATTTCAAGGGAAATATACGAAAAAATAAGAGAAAAGCTAGAAAAAAGCAGGCCAAGGGTTCCAATCTCAAGCTATGTAGAGCATATACTGATGGAAAGGCTTGAAATGGACGAAGCCTTGCAAAAACACGGACCGTTCTTATCATATTCTGGAAATAATGAAAACACAATATTTGTTAATGACTGGAAAGCGGGCAGGATAGCCGCGGTAAGAGTGCAGCTTGATGAAAAGGGAGAATACCATCTCTTTTGTGAACTTGACCAGTCAGATAAATGCCTGCACGTTGGCTTTGTCACAGCGCTGCCTGAATTTTACGCTGTTCTTAAAGAAAGGCTAGGTCCTGCAAAGTTTAGCCGCAAATAAAAAGAGCGACACGTTGCAAAATTTAACCAAAACAAACGCTTAAATTTACATACGCGAAAATAGCGGTGTAGTCCCAGCTTCTAGGCATCGGTTAGCGCTTTTCATATAACAATTCCTTTGCAGGAAAATACTGGCATAAGATGCAACTTTGTGGGATTTAAAAAATAAAGACGCTCAGAAAACAGCGTTTGATCGTTTAGGAATATTAGCGGGGGGTGGATTTGAACCACCGATCTCCGGGTTATGAGCCCGGCGGGGTAGGCCTGGCTCCCCCACCCCGCTTTGCGCAATTAAATTTGCAAGATGGTGCTTAAAAACGTTGCCCGCAATTCGCCGCACCCCTTTTATAAGCCTATTCGCCAAAGGAAAGCACGATAAGTTTAAATTGGCGCCCTTGGCGTAAGATGTTAGCATGCCTACCGTTTACGATGTGCCGTCAAATGAATTCATAGAGAGGCTTAAGGATTATTTAAAGAAAGAAGGAATTCTGAATCCGCCCCAGTGGTTTATATATGCAAAGACTGGGTCAAATGCAGAGAGGGCTCCAAGCGATCCAGACTGGTACTATTACAGGGCCGCATCGATCTTAAGAAAGGTTTACCTTCATGGTCCAATAAGCGTAAATGATCTGGCAAAGGCATACGGAGGCAGGAAAAGAAATGGTTATGCGCTGGCTCATTCAAGGGTTGCAGGAAGAGCGCATATAAGGAAGCTGATAAAGGATCTTGAAGCTGCTGGGTATATAAAAAAGGACAGGCTAGGCAGAGTTATAACGCCCTCGGGGAGATCGTTGATGGACAAGATAGCAACTGAGATCTTTGAGGAGCTAAAGAAAGAGAACAAGATCCTTGAAAAGATAGGGGTGAGCTGATTTGTCATATTATGTGCCTGAAGAGGGCGGTGATGAAAGAAAGAAAAAAGAAGTTGAAGCTTTAAAGGAAAAATATCTCAGGATGTACCTTACGCCTGAGGCTAGGTACAGGCTTAACAACCTCAAGCTTGTGGGCAACGAAGCTGCAACAATACTTGAGGATAAGATATTTGAGCTTGCGGTTCAGGGCAAGCTGGACCATCAAATAGATGATGATGAGCTTAAGGAGCTTTTGCTTAAAATTCAGTCAGGAAAAAGGGAAATGAGGATAAGGTGGTAGTAAATGGGATCAAGGAAAAGCAGCTTTGAAAAAAAGAAGTACATGGCTGTTTTAAGAAGCAACAGAAACATTCCCGCATGGGTAATACTTAAGACTGGTAGAAGGGTTACAGTTAACTTTAAGAGAAGGGACTGGCGGCATAGGAAGGTAAGGTGATAGATATGCCAGATGAAATGGTGCTTACCATCCCGTTTTCTAAAATTTATGCAAGGCCGGCGTATAAAAGAAGCGAGAAGGCCATCTTTTTATTAAAAAGGAAAATTTCTAGGCTGGCCAAGGTGAGTTCTGTAAAGGTTTCTCCGGAATTGAACAAGATTATATGGGAAAGAGGAGACACGCTTAGGCGGCGCAACATAAAGGTTAGGGTAAAGGTAAACAGGGAAGAGGACTTGGCGGAAGTAGAACCGTTCACCGAAAACGCTCAGGAGCAAGAAAGCAAAGAAGAGCAAGAGAAAAAGGAATGAATTTTAGCTAAATAGTGTTAACTCCTGTATCGATAGGCTTAATAAGCAAGGATATCAACAAGGGTTTATGCTGGAGGAGATCTTTTACCCCAAAAGCATTGCTGTAGTTGGGGCTTCAAGAAATAAAGAAAAGATAGGCAATATAATATTCAGAAATTTGATAAGCACGTTTAAGGGCAACGCATATCCGGTTAACAACAGAGCAGAGAATGTAGAAGAGAGGAAAGCCTACAGGTCGTTAACTGAAATACCTGATCACGTAGACCTTGCAATAATAAGCGTGCCGCGCGAGGTCGTGCCCGAAGTTCTTGAAGATATGGGGAAGGCCGGTGTAAGGGGAGGCATAGTTATATCTTCAGGGTTTAGAGAAACAGGCCCTGAAGGTGCAAAGTTAGAGGATGAGATAAAGGCTATAGCCAAGAGAAATGGGATAAGGTTTCTGGGCCCTAACACAATGGGGATTGTGACGCCTTCATTTAATGCTACATTTACATATGTTGATGTTAAACCTGGTAACATAGCCCTTGTAGCCCAGTCAGGCGGCATGGGGGCCTATATGCTTAACTGGGCTCAGAGGACAAGGACAGGCCTGAGCTACTTTATAGGACTTGGGAATCAGGCAGATATAACTGAAACCGACGTGTTTCAGTTTTTAGCTGAGGATGCTGAAACAAGGGCCATATTTACTTACATTGAGGGCGTCTCAGACGGTGAAAGATTTCTTAACGTTATGCCAGACGTTACCAAGAGCAAGCCGGTCGTGTTTATAAAAGGTGGGGCAAGCCAAGCAGGTGCGCAGGCGGTTATGACCCACACCGGTAGCTTGGCAGGGTCGTACCAGCTTTTTAAGGCGGCTGTTAGAACTGTGGGAGGAATATTTGTTGACAACCTAAACGATTTCCTTAACCTAGCCAAGATGATAAATACAAATGAAACGTACAAGCCAGGACTTCTTATAGTTACAAACTCTGGTGGCCATGGCGTGCTAACCGTGGATGAGGCCGAAAGGACAGGCCTCCAGCTTATAAAGCTTCCACCAACCGCCACAAATGCCCTAAACATGGTGCTTCCTTCGCACGCAACAATAAGAAATCCTCTGGACCTTGGCGGTGACGCAAACGTAGAGAGATACATAACGGCGCTCAAAATAGTTCAGGGCCTTGATTGCACAAAGCTTGTCATAGTTCAGTCACTTGCTACTGTTAGCTGTGTTGAAGTTGCAAAGGCGCTTCAGGCATTCAAGGGCAGGGGCTTTGTGGGCGTGGTTATGGGGCTTGGCGAAGATGCCGCGGCGAGGATACTCGATTCATCAAACATGCCTGCATTCAGGTATCCGGAAGAAGCGGTTAGGGCTATAAAGTACATAACGCAGCCCAGGGATTCAACGAGAAAGATAAGGGCGCCTGAGCCAATAGAGGCCGCTAAAAAGCTAATTGAGGGCAAAAGCGCGCTAAGCGACATTGATGCCCTGAAGCTTATGGAGATCTACGGCATAAGAGTTCCCCCATGGGCTGTTGCAGATGATTTGGCTTCCGCAAAGGAGAGCGCTGCAAAGATAGGGTATCCTGTTGTTATGAAGATGTCAAGCGACCAGCCCGTTCATAAGACTGAGCTAGGAGGCGTTTACCTTAACATCGAGGAGGATAACATTGAGGACGCGTTTAACAGGCTCAGCGCGATATCAAAAAGGGTCCTTATACAAAAGCAGCTGGACGGCGTTGAAGTCTTTGTTGGAGGGATAAGGGACCCAACTTTTGGCCCTTCTGTGCTTGTAGGCCTTGGAGGCGTTTATGTTGAAGTTATGAAAAGCATAAGCTATGGGCTATCTCCAGTGTCCGAGGACGAAGCGTTGCTCATGATCAAGGAAAGCAAGGTTTATGACCTGCTTACAGCTAGAAAAAGAAATTACAGCGTTAACTCTGTGCTCAGGGTGCTTTCAAGACTTTCACGGCTAATAGTTGATTTGAACGTAAAGGAGCTTGACATAAACCCGCTCATAGTTAACAGGGACGGCGCCTTTGCCGTTGACGTAAGGGTTGTGCTTTAAACTTTTTGTTCTGTAAAGCTTTATATTTTTATTTTTAGCACAAATAATTATGGCAATAACGGTTGAAAGCAAGGCGTTTACAAATGGCTCTAGGATACCAAGAAGGCACACGTGCGATGGCGAGGATGTTTCCCCGGAAATTTCGTGGAGCAAGGTAAATTGCGCGGCATCGTATGCGGTAATAGTTGAGGACCCAGACGCACCAATGGGCACGTTTGTGCACTGGGTGATATTTAACATACATGATGCCTTTTTGCAAGAAGGGATAAGGCCAGATGACGGGAAATACGTCCAGGGGATGAATGACTTCGGCAAAATAGGATATGGAGGACCCTGCCCACCACGGGGCCATGGCCAGCACAGGTACTTTTTCAGAGTTTACGCGCTTACAAGCGACCTGAAGCTTAAGCGCGGGGCCACCGCCAATCAGGTCAGGGAAGCCATGAAGGGCATGCTTCTTGACTCTGGGGAACTCATGGGGGTCTATTCAAGGTGAATGTTTGCGCTCAATTTTGTTCTTCAAGCTTGTCTGTTGCGTTGCCATGCTTCACGGTTTGATTCTAGCTTTTAACAGATATGCGTTGCCGTAAGCATTTGCATAACACATAAAATAAGCGGTGCTTAATGCGTAGTAACATGTATTATAACGCATTTCTTGCTGGGCTTGCGGCTCTGGCGTTTTACTCCGTGGCAGACATAGTTCTTAAGGTGTCCTCATCACGAAGCGGAGGGATACAGACGTCGTTTATCGCTAGCGTTTCTGGCACCGCGCTTCTGATCATCCTTTCATTGTTTTACACAACGACTCTAAATTTTAGATCAATTTTGCTTTCAGTTGTAACAGGGATTTTCATGGGTTCAGGCACAATGATGGTGCTTAGATCACTCGAAACGGAACAGGTATCTGATACAATGGCCTTTGTTGCAATTTCATATGCAATACCTGTTATTTTCGGGGTCGTATTTCTAAAGGAACATGTAGGGCCTGTGGAATGGGCAGGCATAGTGCTTATATTTGCGGGTTCAGCAGCTGTTTCACTCAAGGACATGAAGTTAAACACGTTCCTGCTTCCAGCGATTGTCGGGAACGTAGTTTGGGGTCTTCAGTTTATAACTTTTAGCATGGCTATTCAATCAGCCGGATTTGTTCCGGTGGCGGCGCTGAGCAGCGCTGTGTCCATTATACCTATTGCAGCCTACCTGCTCCTTACTGAAGGTTTTAAGTTCAGGGCATCAGCTCAAGCCGCCTTTGCCGGGGTTCTTCTTGCTCTTGGCCTCCTTGGGGCTTTGGTGGTTCTTGAGAGCGGCGCAACAGCACTTGGAATGTCAATAATAGCCGCAGAGCCGGCGCTTGTTACGTTGCTAGGATTTATTATATTTAAAGAAAGGATAAATGGCATGCAGGTGTTAGGCGTAGTTATGGCAACAATTGGCATAGTGGTAGTCACGGCATGAACCTTGTTACAAGCCCGAGAACAGCGCGGGCGCCAGTCATCCTTAAAAGCGAGATTAGGGCGTGCGCAATTTAATTTGCTGGGGGCCAAAGGCTAATGCCAAAAACGTTAAATAGTAATGAGTTTACCCATTTATGAAAGGTGTAAAGTAAATGTCTGAAAAACCTCACCTTAACATTGTAGTAGTAGGACATGTGGACAACGGTAAGTCAACAACTATGGGGCACTTTCTCTATAACCTCGGAATTATAGATCAGAGAACCATAGAGGAGTTTGCCAAGGAATCGGAAAAGCTAGGTGTAGGCGATACGTTCAAGTACGCATGGGTGCTGGACAGGTTAAAGGAAGAAAGGGAAAGGGGCGTCACAATAGATCTTGCATTCCAGAAATTTGAAACAAAGAAATACTTCTTCACGCTAATAGACGCACCTGGCCACAGGGACTTCATAAAGAACATGATAACTGGTGCCAGTCAGGCCGATGCGGCGGTGCTTGTTGTCTCAGCTAAGGAGGGCGAGGCTGAGACAGCGCTTTCAGAAGGTGGGCAGGCAAGGGAGCACGCGTTTCTGTTGATGACTCTTGGTGTAAGGCAGCTTATAGTTCTTATAAACAAGATGGACGCCACAACGCCTCCGTACAGCCAGCAGAGGTTTGAGCAAGTTAAGAAAAGCGTGCAGGACCTTTTGCGTCTGATAGGCTATAAAGTTGACAGCGTGCCTGTAATACCAGTTTCAGGGTGGAACGGCGACAACCTCACTGAAAAATCTGATAAGATGCCATGGTACAAGGGGCCAACCGTCCTTGAGGCCCTCGACATGTTGCAGGTTCCACCAAAGCCAGTGGACAAGCCCCTTAGGGTACCAATACAGGACGTATACTCAATAACAGGGGTTGGAACAGTGCCAGTTGGCAGAGTTGTAACTGGAGTTCTTAAGGAGGGCGACACAATAATTGTTATGCCTCCAGGGCTAAAGGGCGAAGTTAAGTCAATAGAAACTCACCACACTAGAATTCCTAAGGCAGAACCTGGCGACAACGTAGGGTTTAACGTAAGGGGAATAGCCAAACAAGATATAAAGCGCGGGATGGTAGTTGGGCACCCTGACAATCCACCAACCGTTGCTAAGGAAATACTGGCGCAAATATTCATAGTGTACCATCCGACAGCTGTTGCCGCGGGCTATACGCCTGTGCTTCACGCTCATACCGTTCAACAGGCAACTCAGATAACTGAAATAGTAAGCAAGGTCGATCCAAGAACAGGCCAGGTCATAGAGGACCATCCAAAGACGCTGAAAACAGGAGACGCAGCCATAGTAAGGCTTAAGCCGCTTCAGCCAATATGTATAGAGACATTCAAGGACTTCCCGGAGCTTGGGAGGTTCGCACTAAGGGACATGGGCAGGACTGTTGCTGCTGGCATAGTAAAGGAAATAACTCAAAAAGGCTAAATCATATTCTTCTTCAGGTTCATAATCAATTTCTTCTTCATATATTTCATTTACCCTTTTTACGACGGTTTCAATTACCCTTTTTAGCTTAGGAATAGCGTTGTTGTCTTTGTTGTCTATTATATTCATTGCCTCTGTGCACTGGTTAATAAGAGAACCTACCTCTTCTTCAAAAACTTCTGAAGCCATGGGGAGAAAACCCCTCAGCGCTTCCCGGTAGTCCAACAACGCCACCTTAAGTCCTTCAAGCTCTTCTGGATTTTCCATGCCGAACATTGTGATAATGCTTTGTATTTAAGGTTAAGCTGACTTTTAATGCAGTTTACGTATATACGCAGAAAGCCCCTGCTCAGTGGCCTCGCGGTGTAGCATAAAACAGGTAAGCGGCTAATGTTATTAAGCTCAGTTTGGTTTGATCGTAAAGCAGGCGCATCCAACTGGACAATTATCATGCTCGTTAGGACAGGCAATTAATAAGGCCATCGTAAACTGGATCAGTACTTAAGTCCCCCTTCCCTGTATATTTTTACACCAGGCGGTGTAACTATTATCCTGTCCTCTCCAAGCCTGGCTATATCACCGCCAAGCGCGTTGGCAAACTTGTAGAGCTCCTCTACGGCCTTTGCCAGCTCATCCACGCTTTTTCTTACCAGCGGAGTGAACCTGACTATGACTATGTCGCCGTTGCTGACGTCATCCTTAACCCTTTGAACATCGTCCAAGCTCCTGAGCTGATAGGCCTTAAGATATGTGACCTTATGCTCGTTTTTTTGCATCTGCACTATTACTTTAAATGCCAATTAATAAAACATTTTTGTAAATTTAAAGCTCTTTGATAGAAAACACAAATTAATTTATAACAGTGTGATACATTATAGCTTTTATGACAAATTTTATATCTTATCCTTATTCGATATAACTTATGTCAGAAGCCGGACCTGTAGATAAAGGCATAGAAAAGGTCCGCGACCTGATTGAGAATCCAGCGCTCTTGGAGAAAAAGGAGGATTCATCGCTTGTTGGAATGATAAATTCATTTGAAAGAATGATAAACAACCCATTTGTAAGAGCCGTTCTCAAGGGCGCAACAACTTACTGTGAAAAGGATAAGGGCAACAGGCTTGAGGTCGCAATGGAACTTTACATAGGAAAAAGAAAAGACGCGTGCATTAGGTGTCGGCTCACGGAAAGGGCGCTGAGGATGGTGTTTGGAAAGGCCTCACAGACGTTTGGGATAGATGACGCTAAGATAAAGTCAACGCTTGGAAACGCATACTGGAGAAGAGGGGTTGCAACGACAATAAAGGGCCTTGCTGAATTTGGGGTAAGAAAGCCATTTGTTCCAGGCGCCCCATATCAGGTTGTTTGGAACATAACCACCGCATGCAACTTTAACTGTGTTCATTGCTACGAGAATGCAGGGATGGGAAGGCACGAAGTGCCAGAGCCCGATATGGTATTCGATGGGCTTGAAAAGCTAGCGAGGTTTGGCGTTGCCTCAGTGGCGTTCTCAGGCGGGGAGCCAACCCTGCTGCCAAACATGACCGATTATATTGCAAAGACAACAGAGCTTGGAATGTACGCAGCTATGGCCACAAACGGTTGGGTTTTTGCAAATGAAAAGGTTGTAAGAAAATACAAGGAAGCAGGGCTCAAGTTTGTCCAAATAAGCCTGGACGGCCCAGACCCTGAAGTTCACGATTCGTTTAGAAGAGTTAAAGGGGCATGGGAAAGAGCTGTCAAGGCCATAAAGAACAGCGTAAATGAAGGGTTGTTCGTAGAGGTATCAACAACGGTTACAAAATATAACATGAACAAGGTTCATGAAATGGTAGAGCTAGTAAGGGAGCTTGGGGCTAACTGGCTGATGATCTACAACTTTATTCCAACTGGGAGAGGCAGGGAGATAATAATGGAGGACCTGGAGCCGTGGGAAAGGTACGGGCTTCTCTCATACCTTTATGAGAACACCGGTAAAGGGGGCAGCACTGAGCTCCTTTCGACAGCTCCTCAGTACGCAATGGTCGCGCAGATTGTTGAGACACAAAAGCATCTTGGGAAAAACGTGGTTCCAACACACTTCAGCAACCCCCAGTATTCAAATCCAAAACTTCAGCAGCTTGCTGACTTTATAGGAGGATGTGGTGCAGGCAGGTTTTACATAAGCATAGAGCCAAACGGCGATATGTATCCATGCGTCTTCTTCCCGCACAATGAAGAGGTAAGGATAGGCAACCTGTTCAGGGATGATCTGGATAAGCTCTGGAGAAACAGCAAGCTGTTGCAGGATCTAAGGGATAAGGACGCGCTAGAAGGTGCCTGCGGCACCTGCGCATACAGGTATACATGTGGCGGTTGCAGGGCCAGGGCGTACAACTATTTTGGTGACGTAAAGGCACCCGATCCAGGTTGTATATTTAATGAAAAGGAATGGAACCAGCTAAAGCTTAAGCTTATGGTAAAAGAAGGCGCGGTCGAGACATCGTCCGGCGGCTTGGTAATAAAGCTTAAATAAACGAGCTTTTAGTTAGTACTTTATAATATTTTTATTTTATTGATTATAAATATGTGATTTAAATAAAAAGTAATTGTAATTTATGAATAAATTAATAAAGAAGATGCGCAAACCGTGTTTTGGCAATAAGTTTAAAAGCCATCTATGGCAACAATACAAAAATGAGCTTGCAGGCCCAGGCGAAGCCGGCCGCCAAAAAGGTTTATGATGTAATAGTTATAAAGGACAGGTGCAAAGAGTGCGGGCTTTGCATAAGCCTTTGCCCGCCAAAGGTGCTTGACACAGAAAAAACATACAACAAGTTTGGCTACAGGCCAACTTACCTAAAGGGTAAGGACGGCTGCATAGGGTGCAAGATATGTGAGTTTGCATGCCCAGAATTTGCCATATTTGTAAGGGAGGCGTCATCAAATGGATAAGGAAAGGCTGTTGTTTACGCATGGCAATCAGGCAATTGTGGAAGGGGCCATTGCCGCTGGCTGTAAATTTTATGCGGGCTATCCTATAACGCCTTCTTCTGAAATAGCCGAAGAAATGTCAAAGAGGCTTCCAAAGGTTGGCGGCATTTATGTTCAGGGCGAGGACGAGCTTGCTTCAATAAACATGATAGTTGGTGCGTCCCTTGCTGGGGCAAAGGCAATGACGGCCACTTCTGGACCAGGTTATAGCCTTATGCAGGAGGGGTTAGGCCTTGCTATAGCCCTTGAGACGCCAATAGTAATAGCTGACGTGATGAGGGCTGGCCCAAGCACAGGCATTGCCTCAAAGGCCTGGCAGGGGGACATAATGCAGGCTAGGTTTGGATCGCATTCTGACTATGAGATAATTTCGCTTTACCCATCTAGCGTTCAGGAGGCGTTTGACCTTACAGTTGAAGCGTTTAATCTGGCGGAAAAGTACATGACGCCTGTTATTCTGCTAAGCGACGGCGTCCTTGCAAGGATGAGGGAAAGGCTGTACGTTAAGGGTCGCGATGAGCTCAACATAGTTGAAAGGAAAAAGCCTACAGAGCCGCCGGAGGGCTATCTGCCATATGCCAGAAGGGACGACTACGTGCCCGTTATCCCTTCATTTGGGGATGGCTACTTTGTGCTTAGGGATAGCCTAACGCACGATGAAAGGGGCTATTACTACGAGAGGCCAGACGTGCAGGCAAAGTTTGTAAGAAACATCGTTGAAAAGATACAGAGAAACGCAGAGAAGATATACTCGTGGGAGGAAAGGTTCACCGACGATGCGGAGCTTGTCCTGGTGGCTGCTGGTCCAATGGCCAGAGTGGTTTCAACTTTGGTTAAGGAGGCAAGGGCAAATGGGCTAAGGTGGGGGTACTTTAGGCCAAGAACTATATGGCCATTCCCTGAAGAACCTCTCAGAAAGGCCGTGGAGCATGCATCACGCGTCTTAACTGTTGAGATGAGCGTAGGAAAGCTGGTTTATCCAGTAAAGTGGTCTGTAAAGGACATATCCAATGTGAGCGTTGTTCAGTGGCTAAGCTATGAGCTCCCAACGCCAGAGGAGCTCCTTAAGCTTGTTGAGAATGAGGTGAGCAGTGTTGGAGCTTGAGCTTCATCCGCTTGAAAAGTACATAAGAACCGAAAAGATGCCCACAACCTGGTGTCCAGGTTGTGGAATAGGCACTGAAGCTCAGGCATTTATAAGGGCCGTCGACGAGCTTAAGATAGATCCTAAAAAGATAGTCATAGTAAGCGGCATAGGTTGCACGGGAAGAATGCCTCACTATCTCAGATTTGATGGCGCTCACGTGCTGCATGGGAGGGCAATACCTGTAGCCATAGGAATCAAGCTGGCAAGGCCTGATCTAAAGGTTGTTGTGTGGGGAGGCGACGGCGATATACTATCGATAGGCGGCAACCATCTAATTCACGCAGCCAGAAGAAACGCTGACATAACGGTTATAATGAACAACAACTTCATTTATGGGCTTACCGGGGGGCAGGTTGCCCCGACAACGCCAAAGGACACGCTAACTTACACTTCTCCATATGGCCCTGACAGCAAGCCATTTGATGCAGTAAAGATAGCCGCTGCCGCTGGCGCAACATATGTCGCTAGATGGTCAACTGCATACCCAGTGCTTCTTAAGGAGAGCTTTAAAAAGGCGCTTCAACACAGGGGCTTTTCATTCATTGAAATAATTTCTCAGTGTCCAGAAATATTT
This sequence comes from Thaumarchaeota archaeon UBA164, assembly GCA_002499005.1. Lineage (GTDB taxonomy): Archaea > Thermoproteota > Nitrososphaeria > Conexivisphaerales > UBA164 > UBA164. The sequence goes on along the minus strand of DAJU01000010.1, from coordinate 58,289 downwards.
GGCAGGATAAACGGCTTTAAAGATCCATACGGGCTGTATCAGAAGATAAGAAAGATAGGGCAAATAAGAAGAGGGATAGGCCCATTTGAAACAAAGTACGACTGGAACGAGGAAATAACGCTTGGTGAGTTCGTTAACAAGGATGAGCCGACTTACTTAGAACAGCTAAGCCAGATAATTAAGGAGGCTCAGGAGAGTGGTCAAGATGAGGCATGAAATAATAATAGGCGGAAGGGGCGGGCAGGGCGTCCAGCTCATGGGGTATCTGCTTGGCTATTCGCTTGTAAAATATGAAGGCCTTTATGTTGTTCAGACAGAGGAGTACGGCGCCTCAACAAGGGGCGGCGAGTCCTATACAGAGCTTGTAGTTGGCGACAATGAGGAGGAAGTGGAGGGCATAAAGGTCAGGAGCGCCAACATTGGTGTTTTCATGTTCCAACAGGCGTGGGAGGCGCTCTCAAAACGCATCTCAGAGAAGGCTGTAATAATTTATGATGGCGCACTAGTTAGCCCTAACAAAGGCACCCTAATTGATGTAAGGGCCGGCGATTTGGCAAGAGATGTTCTAAATGCCCCAATAGTTTCAAACATGATAATGCTTGGCGCGCTTTCGGCGGCAACCGGGATAGTAAGCCTTGATAACCTGAAGGCAGCGGTAACGGAGAACGTAAAACGCAGGTTTATAGACCTTAACATAAAGGCGCTTGAGCTTGGCTACAACGAAGCTTTAAAGCCAAGGGCAAGCGTTAACGCACAAAACAAAACCAGTTAAGAATAAATATATTTCATAGGCATTTTTATGTATGTTAATTCCTGTTGGATTTGAGTACTTAAAGCCAAAGAACTTGGCAGAATTAGACGAAGCGGTTCGCGACGGCGCGTTCCTGATATCCGGGGGCACTGTTGGGGTCAGGCTTCTTAAGGAAAGGATTGTCAGGCCAAAGCTAGTTGTTGACATAAGCGAAGTAGAAGAAGCCCAGGGCGCTAAGCAAGGCGAAGGCATCGTCGATCTAGGCGCGGCGTTAAAAATATATCAGTTACAGCGGCTTTCCGTAAATGGTCCTGTAAGCGATATGATAAGGTTTGTATCTTCAGGGATAGCGGATCCAGCGATAAGGACAATGGGATCGCTTGGCGGAAACATAGCGCTTGCGGATCCAAGCAACGAGCTTCCTGTTCCTCTTATGCTTGCTGATGCCTCGCTTCTCATATATGGCCAACACAGATTTCATGAGGAAAAGATAAGGGGATTTATACATGGACCGCACAGGACCGGTCTAAAGCCCGGCGAAGTGATAGTCCGGGTAAGATACAAAGAGCTTGACGGGTACAGATGGTCATACAAAAAGCATTTTATACGTAACCTTGACCATTACGTTGGCATTTCCGGGGCTATGGCCAAAGTTGATAGTGGAAAAATCATTGACCTGAGGCTTGTTGTCGCAGGAGAGGCAATTATGGGATTTAAGTACCTAGCGCCCGAGCGGGCAATAGGAGCGAGACCTTCAGAGGCTATAATAAAGGAGGTAGCCGAGGAGGCCGTGTCTGGCATTAGCCCGAAGAGCGACCGCCAAGGGCCATCCGAATATAAAGTGGCTGTCTTGAAGAAGCTTGTAGAGCTTTCCGTAAAGGAGGCGCTTGGGGCATGAAGGTCACAATTAACATAAATGGGAAGGACTACAGCGCGGATGTTGAGCCCAGGATGACGCTTGTTGACTTCATAAGGGATGTTGCAGGGCTCAAGGGCACCCATGTAGGCTGCGAGACGGGCCACTGTGGGGCCTGCTCGGTGCTTATTGACGGGCGCCCAGTGAAGTCATGCTTGATGCTTGCTGTTCAGGCCAACGGAAAGAGAATAACAACTATTGAAGGGATAGGCAAGGATGGCGGGCCAAATGAAGTTCAGATGGCGCTGAGCTCCTCAAAGGCTCTACAGTGTGCATTTTGCAGCACTGGTTTTGTTGTTGTAGGCACCTGGGCGCTTGAGGAAAACGGGGAGCTAACTGAAGACGTTATAAAAGAGTCCTTTATTGGGAACGTCTGCAGATGCACCGGTTATGAGCCAATAATAAAGGCTCTAAGAGGGGTAAGGAAAAATGATTGATAGATCAGAAAGGTTCCTTCACGGCGAAACAAGGTTTGTGCAGGACATAGAACTGCCAGATACGCTTTATCTTGAAGTGCTTAGGGGACCTGTAGCGCACGCCAAAATTACAAGCGTAAATGGCGGCATCTCTGCAAAGGACTTGGGACTAAAGCTCATTTCTGTCGGGGAATCATATCGCAGAGGCAGTGGGTATCAGTCAGAACCTGTTTTTGCGACTGAAAAGATACTTTACTACGGCGAGCCAGTTGCGGCAGTTTATGATAAAGACAGGTACAGGGCAAGGGATATGCTTGAATCAATTGATGTAAAGTATGAAGAGCTTGACCCGGTGGTGACCATAGAGGATGCTTTGTCTAAACCCCCTATTCATGAAGGACACACGGATAACATAGTCGGCAGGTTTGTTATTGGGGAGCGGTTCGATAAAAAAGGCGAAGTGACTGTTGAGGACGAGCTCAGCATGGAGAGGATTGTGCCAAACCCGCTGGAAACAAGGGGCATAGTTGCATGGTACAACTCGGGCAAGCTTAATGTGTTTATTTCGACGCAATCAGTTTACTCAATAAGACGGGGCCTTGCAGGGGCATTAAAGCTCGATGAGAGGGACATAATTGTTCACCAGGTAGACACAGGAGGGGCCTTTGGGTCAAAGAGCGCGGTATATCCTGAATATGTTATAGCTTCGTACATAAGCATGAAGGAAAGGAAACCTGTTAAATGGATTGAATCAAGACAGGAGCATCTGGCGGCAACACGGCCCGGCAGAGGCGCAAAGGCAAACCTCAGGCTTTATGCGAACAATGACGGCAGGGTTATAGGGGTCGAGGGTAAGGTTTACGTAAACGTTGGAGCCTTTGCTGACGATCTTTCATCTACTGCACCTTCCTGGATATCAAGCCAGATAACCGGCCCATATGCCATAGAAAACGCATACATTGAGGGCTTATCAGTTTATACAAACACTGCACCGCAGGGCCCATACAGGGGCGCCGGCAGGCCAGAGGCCGCGTTCTTCATAGAACGGCTGATGGACCGTTTGGCTGATGCCATTGGCATGGATCCCGCAGAGGTCAGGCTGAAGAACCTGCCAAGCGGGGCCTTCAGATCCCCAACCGGGCTTGAAGTGAATGGCTCGCGGGAGTTCTTTGAGAAGGGTCTGAACGAAATAGGATACTGGAGGATGAAAAAGGAGGGCAGAAAGATAGGCGTATCCTTTGGGATACTAATACCTGCGGTTTATGGGGGTGAAAGCGCGAAAATTACGCTGAAGGACGGTAAGGCCAGCGTATGGCTTGGCGGAGCACCCCACTGGCAAAGGCAGGAGCTGTTTGTAAAGCACATACTAAAAGATGTCCTTGGTATAGATCAGGAAAAGGTTGAGCTTCTTAACAGCGATACCGCGGAACTTAATGTAGGCATAGGAACATGGGGAAGCAGGTCTGCAATAGTTGCTGGCAAGGCAGTTTACATGGCAGCGCTTAAGCTAAAAGAAGATGCAGAACGTATGGGGATAAGAGATACTGCATCTCTTTTAAACTCAGGCCTTTCAGCTGAATACTATGAGCCAGAAAACCTTGATCCATCGTTTATTTCATTCATTTTAACAGCGGCAGAGGCTGAACTCATAAATGGAATTGAGCCAAGGATTTCTCGTTGCTGGGCCTATTACGATGTTGGCGAACCTCTCTCACAAGAAGCTGTTCATGGACAGATATCAGGAGGGTTAGTAATGGGCATAGCTGAAGTGCTTACAGAGGCGCTGGAATATGATAAAAAAGGCATACCTGTTGCAAGGACTCTTTCCGAGGCCGGTGTGGCCTATATAAATCAGGTGCCTGAAATGCATATAACTTTTGTAAGCTACGGGCGATCAAGGGCGCCTCATGGTGCAAAAGGAGTTGGCGAAGCAGGCACCGTAGGAGCACCACCAGCTGCTGCAAGGGCGATAGAGCTGATAACCGGAAAAAGGATAAGCAGGCTTCCACTTGACAGGGCAACTTTGATTTAAGTAAAGTTTTTAGCAGAACAACTCAAATAAGCCACATGGGGCGAGCGGCCGGGCGGGTTACGGGGCTTCTGCCCTGAGGAAGCTCCTCCCTCCATCCAGGGGGCCTGGGGCAGCGATGCCCAGCGGGAGACCGCTGGCTCTGGAACAGAAACGACACCGGCCCGTTGCGATGTCGGTGATGGGGAAACCCGGAGGAGCAACGGGGGGCGGTTGAAACGGCCAGCCCAGGAGGAGCAAGGCCAAGATGGGCCAATGAAGTTCCCCTGGTCAAGGCCCAGGTAGGCCACATAGTCGAATCCCGCCTTAACAGAAGGAGGGCTACGAGCCGCACGCCCCAAATCGTGGGAATGCTTTTATATAAAACAGTAATAGAGACCTGCGATGTCGTCGCTAGAAGCGCCGGTATGCGCAAGCTGCCATAAGCCAATATCTCCAAAGGAGAACTTTACAAAGTTCTATTGCCCTGACTGTGGCAAGGTAATTATATGGAGATGCGAAAAATGCAGAGAATTTGTAAGAAAGTACAAGTGCGAGAACTGTGGCTTTGAGGGCCCATAGGTGACCTAATTTGCCAAACAAGGTAATTGTAAGAGTGAAGATACTCCCAAAGGACATAGAAACAAAGCCGGAGGATATAGTTAACAGCATAAAAAACTACAGGATCGTAAGGTACAGCGTTGAGCCTATAGCGTTCGGGCTCAATGCGATAATAGCTGATATAGAGATGAACGAAGAGGAAGGAGGCACAGACCCGCTTGAGCAGCAGCTTCTTGAGAATCAGCTTATAAGCGAAATAGAGATTATAGGAGTAAGCTACTCTAAGACAAGGCTTTAACGCCATAGGCAACGTTTATTCTTTTAAACGCATGCGTTTGTTAAGGCCATATGGGAAACGCACCGCAATCAAATAACGGCTTAAAATTCAATAAGCCCTTGCGACAATGACCTTGCGAACTGCAGGCTCGCCGCACCAGGAGCATACGCTACCGGCCTTCTCTTTATCGTATACAGGTTCTCCCCTTACTTCAAATCCACCTGTTGCAGACTTCAGATCTTTTGCGCATTCCTCTCTTCCACAGAAGCTCATCTTAAATGGCTTGCCTTCAGCAGCTAGCTTCATTACTTCATCCCTATTGCCGGCCTCATTAAGCTCAGACACCTTAAGCTGTGAAACGCTGCTCAATCTGGCGTTAATTTCGCTTATAAGCCCATTTATTCCTTCGAAAGCTTCATCAAGCCTGAATCTGTACCTCCTTCTAAGATCTCTTCTGAAAACCGTAACAACGCGCGCCTCCATCTCCTTTTCACCTATTTCGATTCTAAGCGGATAGCCCAGGAGCTCACTCGTGTAGTATTTCTCCCCAGGAGTCATTTCGCTCAGATCTACAACAAACCTTAGGCTTTCGAGTTTCTTGCTGACTTCGTCTATGTATCCCTCAAGGCCATCCCTTTTTCCCTGTCCATATATTGGCACTATTATGCCAAGCGGTTCAGCTAGCAGCGGCGGCACAAAGGCTCCATAGTCATCGCCGTGAACCGCTATTGTCGCTCCAAGTATTCTTGACATGCCTATGCCAAGCGTTGTGCTAAATGGATACTTGAGGTTGCCGTCCTGATCCAAGTACTTAACTTCAAACGGCGCCGTAAAGTTAGTCCCAAGGTAGTGCGTTGTGGCCACCTGCAAAACCTCTCCAGTTGGGAGCACTGTATCATACGCAAAGCTTTCCTTTGCGCCGGGGAATCGGTCAAAAGCCTCCCTTCTTATAACCATGTAGGGCAGCCCTATCCTCTTAAAAACTTCCCCAACCATGTCAATGTCACCCTTTATGTGTTCCATGGCCTCTTCTTCAGTCCTGAACAAATTGTGAGTCTCTATCCAGAGAAACTCCCTTCCCCTGAAAAGCGGCCTTGTGGCCTTTGTCTCATATCTATAAACCGCCACTGACTGATATGTTCTGAAGGGCAAATCCCTGTAGCTTTTAACCCAGAGCGCGAACATCGGGTAAAAGGCGGTTTCTGAAGTTGGCCTTACTATTAGCGGTTCATCAAGCGTTTCATCTCCTGCCTGGGTAACCTTAAAGACCTCTGACTCAAAGCCCTTTATGTGTTCCGACTCCTTTCTAAAAGCGTTTAACGGTATAAAAAGCGGCATCAGCACCTTTTTATGGCCCCTTTCCTTTAGCTTCGCTTCAAATATTGAATATAGCCTGTCAATTACATCCATTCCTCTTTCCCTGTAAACAATCATCCCCTTAACTCCATATCTTACATCAATGAACCCTCCTTCCTTCAACACATAATCGTACCATCTGCTAAAGTCCTTTTTTGGAGGCCTTTCGGACATAACCATGGATTCCGATATAAGCAAATATAATGTTTTTGGACACGCCTGTACAACCCCTTCGCTCTAAAAGGCATTTAAACAGTTTAAAACTTCAAAAGTTGAGTTGGATTAAGTTAAACTCGCAAATCCGTGTGGCTTTAATTAATACATGTAAGAAACGCTTAAATAAGCAACCCATAAAAGAGGTGCGAGGGCGGATGAGGTCAGAAGGTGATTTACTTTATATACGTCCTTAAGTTCGGCGGTTCCGTCCTTACTGAACCGTCTCAAATCGAAAAGGCAATAAAAGCAATACAGGACATATACTCAAAAGGAAACGGGGTTGTCCTGGTGGTTTCCGCGCTAAAGGGAGAAACCAACAGGCTTGACGCAATAGCTTCATCCCTTTCAATAAACGACAGCGCTGACAGGGCTGAAATAATTTCAATGGGTGAAAGGGTAAGCGCTAGGATCATGACCGGCGCGCTTAAAGCCAAGGGCATAAACGCGGTTCTGGTTGATCCATCGCTTGATAACTGGCCCGTGTACTCTTCAGGGGACTATCTTGACGCAACGGTAGACATGGAAAAGACTGAAAGGGCCGCACAGGAAAAGCTGTTGCCTCTAATAAAGGCCGGAAATATCCCTGTGGTATGTGGGTTTATAGGAGTTAACGAAGAAGGTAAAATACAGACCCTTGGGAGAGGTGGCAGCGATACAACAGCGGTGGTTCTTGGCAAAGCGCTTGGTGCAAAGGAAGTGGTCCTTTTCAAGGACGTGGGCAAGGCCATGTCCGGTGATCCAAAGAAAGCCCAAAAGGCCATTGAGCTTGACGAGCTAAACGCTGAGGAAGCGCTTGCGCTTTCAGCTGGGGGCTCAGGGCTTATTCATTACAAGGCTTTCAAGTACCTCTCGGGCATACTGAGGATAACAAGCGTTGACGAAGGGCTCAAAGGGGGCACCATAATAAGCCCAGCAAACGGGATTGGGATATACAAAAGCTCAAACGGCGTCAGCATGGTGACGATAATACCGGCTGCGCCTTCGACAGAAGTTCTTAACAAAGCAATGAACGTTCTGAAGGAAAATGGGGTGGAAGTAAACGGAGTAGTAATAAACGACAGGGCAGTGCTGCTTTACACATCAAGCTCGGATTCGCTCTATCAGCTTGTTCACGACTCGCTCGTGCCGGCAGGCCTTGCAAAGGCGGTTAGCGTGGTATCGGGGCTGTCTGAAATAACTGTAAAGTCTTTTGACCTTGAGGAAACTCCAGGCTACCTTCATAAAGCTCTTGAACCGCTCGCAGGGGCTGGGATAAACGTTTATGGCGTAACTACAGCCACAAGTACGATAAAGATATACGTAAGCGAAAAGGATTCAGAAGCATCTGTAAATCTTATAAAGGATGAGTTAAAAGAGGTGTAGTTAAATGAAGGAGAAGCTAGAGGTTGGAATACTTGGGGCAACTGGCATGGTTGGTGCAGAGTATATAAGGATGCTTGCGAATCACCCGTGGTTTAAGCTCAAGTATGTAGTTGCAAAAAGGACTGTTGGAATGAAGTTCAGGGATGCTAAAAAAGGCGAATGGGTAACTTCATACGAGCCGCCATCTGAGATAAACGACCTTATCGTTCAGGCTGCAGAGCCTGAAAAGCAGCAGGCGGACCTGTTCTTCAGCTGCCTGCCAACAGATGCTGCAAAGGAGCTTGAGCCGCTTTATGCAAAGATCCTTCCCACATTTAGTGACGCCAGCGCATACAGAATGGAGCCTGACGTGCCTCTGATAATACCAGAAATAAATCCAGATCACTGGTCTCTTATAAAGGAACAGACAAAAAGGGGCTGGAAGGGCTTCCTTGTAACAGGGCCAAACTGCACTTCAATAGGGCTTAACGTTACGCTTAAGCCGCTCAACGATGAATTCAAAATAAAGAAGGTGGTTGTGTCAACAATGCAGGCCGTCAGCGGCGCCGGATTCCCAGGAGTGCCCAGCATGAGCATTCTGGACAACGTAATACCGTACATAAAGGATGAGGAGGAAAAGGTGTACATAGAAACTCAGAAGATACTGGGCAAAATGGAGGGCAACACGATTAAGCCAGCAAGCATGGACATAGCCGCCATGTGCCATAGGGTGCCTACAATTGACGGGCATATGGAAAGCGTTTACATCGAGACTGAAAAGAGAATAACGCCTGAAGAAGCCGCTGAGGCTCTGAGGTCGTTTAAAGGAATCCCCCAGGAGCTAAAGCTTCCGACTGCGCCAGAAAACCCAATAATAGTAAGGGAAGAGCCAGACAGGCCACAAACTAGGCTTGACAGGTACGCAGGGAGCGTGCCAGGAATGAGCGTTGTGGTTGGCAGGATAAGGAAGGGCATTGACGATCATTCGCTCAGGTACACGCTGTTAAGCCACAACACTATACGCGGTGCCGCTGGGAATACAATACTCACTGTGGAGATGTTCTACAAAGAGGGCTGGCTTAAGCTATGAACGGAAAGGAAAGAAGGCTATCAAGGATAACTGAAAAGGGGAAAATAGTATGCGTTCCAATGGACCACGGAGTAAGCGATGGGCCCATTAAAGGGCTTGAGGACATAAACTCTGTTGTGAAGGCAGTTGACGACGGTGGCGCAACAGCGGTAATACTGCACAAGGGCCCGATAAAGGCGCTGCGCTTCACACCAAACGCCGGGATCATCATGCATATCTCTGGAAGCACTTCTTACGGTCAAACGCCGTATCATAAGGTTCTTGTTGCTGGTGTTGAGGAAGCTATAAGGCTTGGGGCAGACGCCATTTCAATGCACATAAACGTAGGCGCAATGGACGAGAAGCACATGTTAAAGGATCTGGGCAGGGTTGCGGACATTGCAGACAGGTATGGGATTCCCCTGATAGCCATGATGTACGTAAGGGGGGAAAGCGTAAAAAACCAGTACGACCCTGAGCTTATAAAAAGGGCTGTAAGGCTTGGAGGTGAGCTTGGCGCGGATATAGTTAAGGCCCCTTATACTGGAACAATTGAAACATTTAAAGAGGTGGTAAGGGGCTCGCTGGTGCCTGTAGCAATAGCAGGCGGCCCAAAGCTTGAGAAGCTTGACGACGCATTAAGAATGGCAAAGGACGCTATCGAAGCAGGAGCTATAGGCGTGACGTTTGGTCGGAACGTTTTTCAGGATTTAAACCCAAAGGGGGTCGTAAGAGCGCTCAGGAAGATAGTCATAGACGGTGCCGGGCTAAATGAGGCGCTGGAGGAGTACAGAAAGGGATGAAGGGCGCAATAGTGAAGCTTCAGGGAGAAGGGGCAGAAAGGATTAAGAGCGCCGCTGAGGCGCTGGGCCTTAAGCTATTCATAAATGACCTTTCTGAAATAGGGGCAAAGGAGGTACAGGTTAAGGATCAGAAGGACATAGAGTCAATAAAGGGGCTTATAGACAAGGGCGAAAAAAAGATAATAATAAAAACGTCGGACTGGAGGGTTATACCTTTTGAGAATATAATAGCCGCGGTGGGCGGCAGGGCAGAACTATACGCAGAAGCTAAGGACATAAATGACGCAAGGACGCTTGGGGGGGTTATGGAAAGAGGCGTGGATTATGTTATAATAGCGCCACGCTCCCCCGATGAGCTGGCCAGCTATCTTGAAGCGCTCGGATTAACCTTTTCATCCGTAAAGCTTGTTGCAGCAGAAGTAAAGGAAGTTCGGCTGGTAGGAATGGGCACAAGAGTCTGCGTGGACACCATAGAGGAGCTTACCCCAGGCGAGGGCATGCTGGTTGGATCGTTTTCAAGCTTTCTTTTTCTTGTTCATTCAGAGGTCTTTGGCTCAAAGTACACCTCCCCAAGGCCATTTAGGGTAAATGCAGGCGCCATTCACAGCTATATAATGGGCTGGGAAAACAAAACGTATTACCTATCAGAGGTCAAATCCGGTAGCAAGGTTACTGTGGCTTCTTACAGTGGCGCGGCAAGGCTGGTAACGGTTGGCAGAGCAAAGGTTGAAAGAAGGCCAATGGCGCTTATCATAGCAGAAGCAGGTGGCTCCATGGGAACTGTTTTTCTTCAGTACGCTGAAACGGTTGGTCTTGTCGGGGAGAACGGAGAATTTATAGCTGTAACGGATTTAAAGCCCGGCAACAAAGTATTGGTGATGGCGTCAGAGCGGATTGGTAGACACTTTGGCATGGCAGTTGAAGAATATATGAAGGAGGTGTAAGACTACGGCGAGGGTCGTTGTTACAATTACAGGAAACAGCTTGGATGAGCTTTACAAAAAGGCTACTAAGGTAAAGGAAGAGCATCTCATTGAGCTGAGGCTGGACTCAGTTAAATCGTTAAATCCAAAGGATGTTCCATCGTACTTTTCATCTTATTTTGACAGGAGCATACTCACTTACAGAAGCCCAACCGAAGGGGGCATGGTAAAGGATTACAGGATAAGCACGCTGATTCAGTTGATAGAGGTTGCAAAGGAAAGTAAACCGTTTTTATTTGACGTTGAAGGTGAAACGCTGAAAAAGCTAGGCTCTGTGGACATTTCAGGGATCGACCTTTTAATTTCCTCCCATTTCATATATACAAAGCCAACGAAGCAGGACCTTGAACAGTTTATAGCAGAAAATATGCCAAAGGCAAAGTACATAAAGGTTGTTAACCAGCCTACAGAGATCTCTGAGGCCATAGAGCTGTTATCGCTTTATAGCAATTCAGACGCTGGGAAGCTAATAGCGTTTTCCATGGGGGACCGCTGGAGCTTTACGCGATACATTTCTGTGCTGCTTGGAGCCCCGCTTATGTACTCGCATCCAAAGGGGGAAAGGGTCGTGGAGGGAATGCCCGATGAAGATGAAGCCGAGCTTTATGTCAAATTTGCTTCAAGCGCGAAAAATTGGACCTCTACGGCCTTATAGGCAAGCCTGTTAAACGATCTTTATCGCCAGCAATACATAATGCAGTGTTAAAAGACCTGGGAGGCGTTTATGCCTCTTTCGAAATAGAAGAATCAGACATAGTCTTGGCAGTAAACGGGCTTAGGGTCTTGGCAAAGGGCTTTAATGTTACAATACCCTACAAGGAATCAATAATGCGCTTGTTAGATAGAACAGAAAGTGATGCCCTAAACATTGGAGCAGTTAATGTGGTGAAGGTTTGTAATAAAAAGCTTATCGGGTACAATACAGACTATATGGCAATAGAGTCTCTTTTAAAAGGGGTCAAAGTTAAAACAGCGGCTATAATTGGGGCTGGAGGGGCGGCTAGGGCCGCAGCGTATGCGCTCTTCAGACTTGGAGCAAGAGAGTTTTTTGTCTTTAACAGAAGTAGGCAAAGGTTGCTGGAGTTTATAAATTACATAAACGGGTTAGGCGCTTCAGCGGAGGCCCTTAAGCCAGACGCCAGGGCAGATGTATTTCTTAACGCAACCCCAATGGGCATGTATTATGACGACTCGCAGCTAATTGAGCTCTTTAAAGCGGGGAGTTATGATATGGTTGTTGACTTGGCGTATTCGCCTAACGGCACAAGGCTCTCAAGGATGGCTAGTAAGGCTGTGGATGGCCTTAGCGTGCTTGTAGAACAGGCTGCCCTTTCAATAAAGATATGGACTGGCGTTGATGTTGACCGTAAAAAGATGAAGGAGGCCGCAGCAAATGCCCTCAGTTAAGGTATGGGGCGGGATAAGCGTTTTAAACGCGCTTTTTCTCCGCAAGGGCTCTGTAATAGCGGTCAGGCTTCCCATGACAGTTACCGTTGAACGAGCGTCACAGTGGGAGGGCGACCGCGAGCTGGTTCGGTTGGAGTCATCGATTCTAAAGGAAATCGGCGGTGAGGGCCCAATGTCAATAAAAGTAGCCTCAGATATACCTCAAGGAGTTGGGCTAAAGAGCTCAAGTGCCCTTACTGTGGGGCTTGCGTTGGCCTCTATGCTTGCGCTTGGCATGACGCCAGATCCGTTCCTTGCAGTTAAGGCATCAGCGCGCGCTAGCTTGGCCATGGGAATTTCGTACACTGGCGCATGGGACGACGCTTACGCTTCAGCGCTTGGAGGACTGGTTATTTCTGATAACAAAACAGGCAGGCTCATAACACGTGCCGAAATGGATGAGAACCTGGTCATAGCTATCTATTTAAAGGGCGGCGAAAAAAAGGCCGTTGATCAAAACGGGTTCAGGGCATTAAGAGAGCTTGCAGGCGTTGCCTTTGAAGAACTGATTAAAGGAAACGTCTTTCAGGCTATTGTTTTAAATGGCGTTTTGGTGGCCGCCGCAAATGGCTATGATGCGGGCCCCATAGCAGAGCTGTTAAAAGATGGGGCCATTGCAGCTGGCATAAGCGGGAACGGCCCTGCGTATTTTGGCGTTTTCCGGAGTTCAGGTGACATTCCCAAGATCGATGGCGCAAAACAGATAATTACGGCTCCAGCAAATGAAGGCTTTAAGGTGGTTTAAAAGTGATGTTTAGGCTTGAATACGGGTGGGCCGAAAAGATAAACGCAAGCCCACCAGGGAGCAAGAGCTACGCGCAGAGAGCTCTGCTTGTAGCCTCGCTTGCTTCTGGCAGAAGCCAAGTCAACGTCAATGAGCCATCCGATGACGTCAAAGCTATGGTAAGGGCGCTAAGGGCATTTGGCATCAGCGTAAGAGGCGGAAGCGTTAATGGTGGAAAGCCTCTGACCCCAGCAACACCTGTGCTGTGCGGCGAATCTGGCGCAACCATAAGGTTCATGACAACATATGCGGCAATTGCGGATGGCGGTTATTCTTTCCTGTACGGAAGAAGAAGGCTTAATGAAAGGCCCATAGGCCCCCTTCTCGAAGCCATAAACCAGCTTGGCGGATGGGCGGTATCAGCGCTTGGAAACAATCGCCCGCCTGTTATAGTAAAGGGGGGTGGTCTGCGAGGAGGGGCAGTTATTGTTAACGCCTCTGAATCGTCTCAGTACGTCAGCGCTCTTCTTATGATCTCGCCTCTATTTGAACAAGGCGCTTCAATAAAAGTAACCAACGCTGTCTCAAGGCCTTATATAGACATGACAATTAGGGTGATGGAACACTTTGGGGTGCACGTAGATGAAGAAAACGGCATATACAAGGTTAAAAAGGCAACTTACATGCCAGGCACTTTTAATGTCCCTGCGGACGCTTCATCTGCATCGTTCTTCATTTTGTTGGGCATAATGAGCGGCAGAGAGGTGTTAATTAATGGGCTAAACGTAGATCCGCCGCAGCCTGATCTGCGCGCAATGCTGGATGTTGTAAGCAGAATTGGATGGACATATGAATTCACTTCAGAAGGGCTAAGAGTTTATCCAAACAAACCGGTTCGGGAGCCGCTTGAGCTAAACCTGATGGATTCACCTGATCTGTTGCCACCTGTATCAATTTTAGGGTTGCAGGTTCCTGTGAAAGTGACTGGGGTTAAGCACGCAAGGGGGAAAGAAAGCGACAGGGTCCACGCAATGGCGTCTGAGCTCAGGAAACTTGGCGCTGAAACAGTCGAGTTTGAAGATGGCCTGTCAGTAACGCCTCCCAAGCGTCCAATACGTGGTGCTTCGCTGAACGGATGGGACGATCACAGGGTCGTTATGGCTCTGGCTGTAGCGGACGCGGCGCTTGAGCTTGGTTCAGTAATAGATGGATACGAGAACGTGTCCAAGTCATACCCAAACTTCTTTAATGAGCTATCTAAAAACGGTTATAGGGCGGTGTTATTATGAGCGATAATTCTCTGGGCAGGGGCATAGTTATGGTGTCTTTCGGGGAAAGCCATGGGCCCGTTGTTGGAGTTCTTATAGATGGCCTCCCACCTGGGCTAAAGGTAAATGAGGACGAAATAAACAGATGGCTTGAACTCAGAAGGCCAGGCACGTCATTGATAACAACGCAAAGAAGGGAGGAGGACAAGGTTGAAATTCTATCAGGCGTTTACAGGGGATTTACAACAGGTGCCCCTCTTGTTGCTGTAGTAAAGAACAAGGGGGGCGTTGACTCCTTTTATGAGTTTGCTGAAGAAGGGTGGGTAAGGCCAGGCCATGCGGACTACCCAGCATACATAAAATATAAAGGATATAATGACCCGCGCGGCGGCGGAAGGTTTTCAGCCAGAATAACTGCCGGTTACGTCATAGCTGGCGCCATTGCAAGCCAGATAGTAGGCAAGCTTGGCGTTGAGGTTATCGCTTACACTAGGAGGATCGGCGAGGTTATGTGCCCGGAGTTGACACTGGAGGAGGCCAGGCCAAGGTATTCATACGAAACCAGATGCCCTCACAAGGAATACGACAGCGCCATGATAAAGGAGATTGAGGACGCCAGGAAGGCAGGCGACACGGTAGGCGGTATAATAGAAGTTGTCTCAAGCGAACTGCCAGTGGGGCTGGGTCAGCCAGTGTTTTCATCTCTTGACTCCGAGCTTTCAAAGGCATACTTTTCAATCCCAGCGGTCAAAGGGGTTGAGTTCGGAAAGGGATTTTCAGCTTCAGTAATAAGGGGATCTCAGCACAATGACCAGTACGCCATAGTTAATGGCAAGATAAAGCCGCTAACTAACAACGCAGGCGGCGTTCTTGGGGGCATGGGGTTTGGCGCTCCTCTGAGGGCAAGGATAGCGTTCAAGCCAATATCATCAATTTACAGGCCACAGACCACAGTTAACGTTAAGGAGGTAAAAGAGGGCATTATCAGGCTGAAGGGAATGCATGATCCATGCCCGGTACCTCGTGCGGTCCCCATAGTTGAAGCTCTTACCTACTTTGTCCTTGCAGACATGGCTGTAAGGGGAGGATTTTTATGAGCTCACTTGACGCGCTCAGGGACGACGCAAAGAGAATTTACCTTAAAATAATTGAGCTTGCAAAGGAGCGGCGACAGGTCGTCAAGTCCATAGCTGAGGCCAAAAGGGCAGCCGGCATGCCCTTAGAGGACTACTCAGTTGAAATTAAATCCATTTTAGAGTCACACCCTGATGGTCAACTCTGGAGGCTGTCCTCTGTGCTTATAATGGATTCGCTGGAACAACAGGGACTAAAACCTGTGTCAAGGGGGGACATTTTAGATGATTCCATCATAAACGGCTGCGAGCCAGAACTCATAAGCGTAGATGAAGTTAAAAAAGAGGTAAAGGGCCTTGTAGGCGAAATGCCAGAGGAGATACTTGGACCAAGAACCCTTGTTATTATTTCATGGGCAATAAATATGGGGCTTGGCAGGCCAGCGGTTCTAGTAGGCCCGCTTCCAAGGTCTTATGATTCAATTTTTTGGGCTCTTGGGTCAAGGCCATATCGCGCTTTTGACGTCAGCAGCGTGCAGAATTTTAAGGCTGTTGCGCCAATAGTTTTCATGAGGTCTCCTGATCTATACGGAAGGGTTTCCCCCTACGCCTCTGGCCCGATGGGGGATGTGCTTATAGATTCAACATATATATGGATAGGTAAAAGGTCATTGCCAGATAAGCGCTCAATCATGGCTGTGCCTGGGACTGAAGGTATGCCCTGGGAGGCTACTGCCATTTTCTTTAAAGGCCTAAGGGAACACTATGAAGCGTTGGGCCTCCATATCCCTGATGTGATATTGAGATGCAGGCCAAAGGGTGAGCCTGTGGCCACTGTTAAGGCCGAGATAAAACGCCATGGAACCCCAGCTTACCCATGGGAGGCAGGGCCTTTTATTTCATATTCAAACCGCATAAATGAACACAGCGGCATTAGCGGCGCAGCCCTCGGCTTTCCCGATCAACCCTGGTCCTATAACGTTGTTAAAAGTCAATGCCGAGTTTAGCGACATAACCTTCATCAAATATATGCTTGATCTTTTTCATTTCGGTGACTATGTCGCCCTCCCTTATGAATTCATCTGGCGCGGTGCAGCCGGTTAATACCACGTTTGTGCCCTCATTTCTTTCCCTTACAACCTTTATTACATCCTCAGCGCTAAGCAGTCCTGTGTTAACTGCGCAGTTAACTTCGTCAAGCACAACAACATAGTAGAGGCCACTCTTAAGGTATGAGCTGGCAACTCTGAGAGTTTCCATTGCCTTTGCCTTATGATCGTTTATGGCTTTTCTGTCTCCCATAATTCCTACAAATCCAAGCCCTCCAACATATATATCAACCCCTGAAAGGCTTCTTAACGCCTTAAGCTCTCCGCTGTTGGCATTTGACTTGATAAATTGCACAAGCGCGGCCCTGTAGCCATGTCCAATAGCTCTCAATATAATCCCAAGCGATGCAGTGGTCTTCCCCTTTCCGTCGCCATAGTAAACTATAACCAGCCCTCTTCTGAGGAGCTTCACAGGATGTGCCATTATATAGTTCTAAAGCCTCTGGGAAATAAGCGTTTGGTTAACGTTGCTTAAAGGCAATGATATCTATTTCAACAAGAGCGCCCTTTACTGGGGGCTGCGCTATAACGGTTGTCCTGGCCGGCTCATTTCCCTTAAAGACTGCTTTATATGCTTCATTTAGTTGCTGAAACAGTTCCTGTGACGAAATATAGAGAGTTACCTTAACAACGTCCTCAAGCCCCATACCTGCCCGCTTTAGAATCTTTTCAGCTCTTGCCATGGCCGAAGTCAGCTGTTCTTGGACCGTTGCGCCCTCCCCAACCATCCCAGAAACAAAAAGAACGTTGCCTGCCATGACCGCATGCGAATATGGTCCTGCCTTTGGAAGGTCATCAACGTTTATCCTTTTCAATTCCATAGGATGTACTTTTTCACCTTATTAATAAGGTTTGACACTGCTTTAAATGTTTTAAAAAAGCATTAAAAATGTGCAAAGATATGTTTTTAAACGGCAAATGGCATAATAATTTTGATTATAATTGAAGGCGCTAGCAATCGGTTCGCATGAGTTCGTTAGGTTCTTTAGGCTACTTGGGTTTGTGGGCGAAGAAGCATCTGAGGACAACTTGGTCTCAAAGGTTGCAGAGGCCGCAAGATCAGAATACGGCATTATACTTGTGGACTCCTCATTAACGTCAGAATATGAACATGAAATATCGAGGCTGGCATCTGAAGCAAAGATGCCGCTGATACTTATAAGCCCGCCATTTAAGGTTAAGGAAACGCCTGAAGCGATAAAGGGGGAAGTCATGAAGTACCTCAGGTTGGGGTAAAATGGAATCGATTAAATCTGTTATAGAAAGGGAAAACGAAAGGGCTAGGCAAACCTTGCAGGATGCCTACAAAAAGGCAATGGAGATCATCGACAAAGCCGAGGCTGAAGCAAAAAAAGAGGCAGATGTAATGTGGGATTCCGCAAAAAGGGATGTGAGCTCGGAGGGCCTTACAATAACGTCAAGGGCAGAAATAGAGGGTAAGAGGATGCTCATAACCGCTGAAGATGAAAAGCAAACTGGGATAATAGCTGAAGCTGCTGAAAGGCTGTACAAAAGCAAGGAATACGAAACTATGATAGGCGGCATGATGTCAAACGCGTTAAACGAGCTTGGTAAGGATGCCGTTATAGTATACGGCTCAGACGACGAGGACCTTATAAAAAGGCTTGCTAAAAAGCACAGGATAAAGGCCCAAGGGCCTGGCGATTTTAGAAGAGGTTTTGAAGTCATAAAGGGAGACATAACCATTTCCTATAGAATAGATGAAATGTTAAAGGATATGGAAAGGGACTTGAGGAGGTTGATGGCCGATGAGGTCAGAGGAAGTAGCTAAGGGAAAGATAATCGAAGTAAGGGGGACAGTGGTCAAAGCGTCAGGACTTAG
Source organism: Thaumarchaeota archaeon UBA164 (assembly GCA_002499005.1). Taxonomy (GTDB): domain Archaea; phylum Thermoproteota; class Nitrososphaeria; order Conexivisphaerales; family UBA164; genus UBA164. The sequence goes on along the minus strand of DAJU01000010.1, from coordinate 40,129 downwards.
CGGCATAAAGATGAACGAGATGGTAAGGGTAGGGGAGCTAGGGCTTATAGGAGAGGTTGTAAGGGTCGAGGGCGACAACGCGTTCATACAGGTTTATGAGTTCACTACAGCGCTGAAGCCGTTCGAGCCTGTGATTGGGCTCGGGGAGCCTCTCTCAGTGGTGCTTGCGCCAGGATTGATAGGCAACATATATGACGGTCTGCAGCGGCCTCTCAGCACTCTCGAAGGCTTCAACGTAAGCAGGGGCTATTCTGCAGATCCAGTGAATTACAGCAAAAAATGGAGGTTTGTGCCATCAGCTAAGGTCGGGGACGATCTGGCGCCCGGCCGGAAGATAGGATATGTGGACGAAACCACTCTAATAAGGCATTATGTTCTTGCCCCGCCAAACGTCAGGGGGAAGCTAACCTATATAGCACCAGAGGGCGATTACACTGTACTTGACAAAGTGGCTGAAGTTGAAATGGACGGCGAAAGGCTAGAAATATCTATGATGCAGAAATGGCCAGTCAGGTTGCCTAGGCCATTTAACGAGAGGCTTCAAGCCTCAGAGCCCCTGATAACCGGGCAAAGAATAATAGACACTTTCTTTCCGATAGCCAAGGGAGGATCTGTCGCAGTTCCTGGAGGCTTTGGAACAGGCAAAACTGTGCTCCTTCACCAGATAGCTTCATGGGCAAACTCAAGGGTCGTTATATATGTTGGATGTGGGGAAAGAGGCAATGAAATGGTGGAGCTGCTAAAGACGTTCCCCCAGCTTAAGGATCCAATAAGCGGGCGGCCTGTTATGGAGAAGTCAATAATGATTGCGAATACAAGCAACATGCCTGTTGCCGCTAGGGAGGCAAGTGTGTATGTGGGCGTCACGCTGGCCGAGTACTACAGAGACATGGGATATGATGCGCTCCTGCTTGCTGATTCAACTAGCAGGTGGGCAGAGGCTTTAAGGGAGATAAGCGGCAGGCTTGAAGAAATACCTGCAGAGGAGGGCTATCCGTCATACCTTGCGTCAAGGATAGCGGCGTTTTATGAACGCGCCGGATATGTGAGGACGTTGTCAGGTGAACTTGGCAGCGTCTCAATAATAGGAGCAGTTTCCCCGCCTGGTGGGGACTTCACAGAGCCTGTCACAACTCATACGCTGAGATATGTTAAGGCGTTCTGGCTTCTTGACCCTAACCTGGCATACAGCAGACACTATCCTGCAGTTAACTGGATAACCAGCTATTCGATATATTCAAGGGAGCTAGAGGGCTGGTGGTCTAGGGTTGCCGAGGATTTCAAGAGCGTTAAGGGCAAAGCCATGGATATCCTTGTAAAGGAGGAGGAGCTCAGGAACATAGTCAGGCTTCTTGGCCCTGACGTCCTTCCTGAGGAGCAAAAGATGACGCTCGAAGCTGCCACCATGATAAGGGAGGGCTTCCTTAAGCAGAGCGCGTATCACGAGGTTGACAGGTATTCGCCTCCGGAGATTCAGTACTATCTTCTAAAGCTCATAATTATGTTTTATGAAAGGGCGTTGGATAAAATAAAGAAAGGATCAAAGGTCGATGAGATAAGATCAAACCCGCTGTACTTAAGGATTATAAGGGCAAAGTATGAAATAAAGGACAAGGACGGCTTTGACGCCCTAATTAAGGAGGTTGAAGCGATGTGAGCGGGTCTGTATCCTACAGCTCGGTCGTCGGAATAAGGGGGCCTCTAATGATAATAAGGAGCGATGGAAGGCTTGGCTATGAGGAGCTTGTAGAAATTGAAGTTGCAGGCGGTGAAAGAAGGCTTGGAAGGGTGCTGCAGGCCGGTTCAGAGCTAGCGGTTATCGAGGTTTTTGAAGGCACACAGGGGATTGCTACAAACAACGTCAAGGTCAAGTTTATAGGAAAGCCATTGGAGCTTCCGGTCTCAAACGAACTTCTGGGCAGGGTATTTGACGGCCTGGGAAGGCCTCTTGATGGCATGCCTGAGCCCGTGGGCAAGGAAGAGTGGGACATAAACGGCCTTGTCCTTAATCCATATAAGAGGGAGTACCCTGATGAATTCATACAAACCGGCGTTTCCGTCATAGACGGCATGCTTAGCCTAATAAGGGGGCAGAAGCTGCCAATATTCTCAGGCTCAGGGCTGCCTCATGATGCAATGGCAGCACAGATAGCTAGGCAGTCCACTATAGCGCGGGGTGAAGAGTTTGCTGTCGTGTTTGCTGCAATAGGAGTTCCTGCCGACACGGCAATGTTCTTCAGAGGAGAGCTTGAAAGATCAGGAGCCCTGAGGAGGTCGGTTCTGTTTCTTAACCTTGCTGAGGATCCGGCGGTTGAAAGAATAGTGACTCCGAGGGTTGCTTTAACCGCAGCCGAGTATCTAGCGTTCGAGGAGGGGATGCATGTCTTGGCAATACTTACCGATATGACTAACTACGGCGAGGCATTAAGGGAAATAAGCATACTTAGGGATGAAGTACCAAGCAGAAGGGGATACCCGGGCTACCTTTACACGGACTTGGCAACAATATTTGAAAGGTCAGGAAGAATAACAGGAAAAAAGGGAAGCCTTACACAGCTTCCAATACTTTCAATGCCAGCTGACGATATAACCCATCCAATACCGGACCTTACGGCCTACATAACCGAGGGCCAAATAGTCCTCAGCAAAGACCTTTACCATAAGGGCGTATATCCGCCGGTTAACGTGCTTATGAGCTTAAGCAGGCTGATGAAGGATGGCGTCGGCAAGGGAAAGACAAGGCAGGATCACAAGGAGGTAAGTGATCAGCTTTACAACAGCTACGCAAAGGCCATGGAGGTAAGAGCGCTTGCTGAGATTGTTGGTGAGGAGGGCGTTCCTGAAAGCTCAAAGAAGTACTTGGCGTTTGCGGAGAGGTTTGAGCGTGAATTCATAAACCAGGGGCAATACGAAAACAGAGACATAGAAACTACGTTAAACATTGCGTGGGACGTGCTGTCGACGCTGCCTGAATCTGAACTAGTTAATATAAGCGAGGAGAACAAGCGCCTTTTTATGAAAGGCATTAAGGCCGAAGCGAAACCTTAACTCCTGTTAAGAAACGCTTAATAGGTAAAGAGCGGATAAACTTAGTGGGTTGTCGTTCAGAAACGTAGTATCAAAATCAGAGCTCTTAAGAGAGAAGTCAGAGCTGAGCGCCGCAAGGTCTGTGGACAAAATTCTCACCACAAAAAAAGACGTGCTTTTGCAAAGGCTATCAGGGTTAACGGGGGAGCTTGATGAGAGTGCAAAGAAATTTTTGACGGCTCTTAATGAAGCATATACATACTACCTGTATGCCATAGCCACAAATGGCGAAGAGGTGATTGAGCACATGGGAAGGGCCAGCGAGGGCCGGCTTGAGGTTGAGGTGTTTCAGGTCGGTTATATGGGGGTTAAATACCTTGAAGTCAGGCCAAAAATTATAGCGAAAACGGCCTCGCTTGATTATAACTACAGCATGCTGATGAGCAAAAAGCCCGAACTTGTTTCGTCTTTAACGTCATTTGCAACTCTTTGGTCTTTTGCAATAAAGCTGATAAACGAGCTTAAGGAAACTGATAGGCTCATAAATGCGCTTGAAAAGGTTATAATACCGGAAAGGGAGGAAAGGGTGAGGGCGCTTTCTCTGGTTCTTGAGGAAAGGGACAGGGAAGAGCTTACACGTATAAAGAAGGTCAGGGAAAAGCTGAGAGGTGCTTAGGCATGGAGCCGTTTGATTCATATAGGGTTAGGGTGAAGAATGAATACGAGAGATTTTTGAAAGAAATAAACGAAAAGTACGAAAATTTGATCGAAAGTGCGCGCAAAAGTTTATATTCTGACAAATGAAAAGTAATACTGATGGGCTTTATGATGCCGCTTGAGCTTTTAACAATAGTAGCCTATCAGGCGCTTACGCTTAGCCAGCTTGGAGCAGGAATAGCGTTTGGGCTTGCCGCTCTGGGGGCTGGGATAGCCATAGGAGGGGCTGGCTCAGCCGCGGTGGCAGCTGTTGCAGAACACCCGGAAAGACCTGAAATAAGGAGCTTTGCACTTATAATGGTAGCACTGGGCGAAGCGGTAGCAATCTACGGGATCGTGATGGCAATACTTATACTTATCATGAAAGTTTAGCGAGTTCATCTTCAATTTTATGATATATCTCTTGGTATATTTTTTCATGGTGCTCGCCGTACCACGGCTCGCCAAGGTTTGCATTCCTAAGACCTTTCATAAGCTCAGCGCTTCTCCGCAGGTGAATGCTGAGGTCAACCTTTGTTGTTTTGGTGCCGTCAAAAAGCTCAACCTGCCTTTCTGACCAGTCACCCGGCTGATCCATACCAGGGTAGTAGCATCCGTACATTTCTTTAAATACATCATGTGGAACCCATGCAGCAAGCCTTACCTTTTCCTTCCTTGTTTCAAATGCTGAATAATCAAGGCCGTAAAGCGGCATGTCATAGCCGTTCTCCGCCAAGGGGGTTATGTCCTCTATCGCAAACGCCAAAACTTCTTTTATCAAGCCCCTTGTTGAATCTTCTATTGCCTTTATTGCCCTTTCAGATATAAACCCATAAAGGACAAGGGTTGATATTCGGCAACCGGCAGCTTTGCACTTCCCCAGCATCCAGTTTATGCTGAAAATAGATGTGTTTCCAGTAGCCTCTGTATCAGGCTTTATAAGGGTGTACTCCTTGCCGGTCTTAAGTTCAGGAGCGGTTTCATATTTTAAAACGAGGTCGGCTATGCCATGCGCCCTAAACGACTGATGCGCATAAAATGGCCTCACCCAAGCTTCTTCAAACTCAACGCCTTCATCAAGCAACGCTTCCTTTAACCGGTATCCTGGAGCTGCCCTCAGAACGTTAAGGAAGAGCATGTTGCCTTCAAGGATGCCCATTGTGTTCATAACGTGAGCTACCTTTGTGGCAAGCAGCCTGTTCGCCTTGTCAAATTCATGGCCGCATAGCCATGGATAGCACGCTATCTGGACGCCTTCCTTTGAATGCACAATGTACTTTCCCCTTTCAGCTTCATATAAACTCAGACCGTTAAACGTTTTGAGAAGGCGTGATGTGAAGTTAAAATTAAAGGCGTTCATAACCTGCCCGTAATAATCCATCGCCTTCTAGTTCTGTCATGGCGAGCTATTAAGCGTTTCTTTCCTGATTTGCATTACATATTTTCTGTTACTTGAAGCCTCTTATAGCCAATGGGCTCCTATGCTATTATGGTAATCAGCAGTTTAATACCTCTGGTGCATGTGCACCTTCGCCACAAATCATTCAGGCGTTTTACCAAAGCCAGTTGAACGTGGCTTTTTGCTGTGATATGACCTGTCAACCGCATTAACTTCAATATAACACGTCATCATCATATATCCTGCTGAAGGGATTGACAAAAAGCCAAGTGCACAATAAATTGGCATTGGGCAAATAAAGCTTAAATAAACTTTTAGCCGAAGTATGGAAGTGATAAAAGACCCTGAAGATCTTAAAAGATACATCAGGGACATACCGGATTACCCGGTAAAGGGCGTTATATTTAGGGACCTTACGCCTCTCTTTGCAGATAATGAGGCTTTTACATATACAATAAATTACCTATACGAAAGAACAAAGAACCTAGGAGTTAACAAGGTTGTTGCGGTGGAAGCGCGTGGGTTTATAGTTGGGGCTCCTTTGGCAAAGCTTCTTAATGTGGGATTTGTTCCTATAAGAAAGGCAGGGAAGCTGCCTTGGGAAAAGGTAAGCGTAAGCTATCAGCTGGAATACGGAGTAGAAACAATAGAAATGCACAAAGACGCGCTCAGGCCTGGGGACAACGTAATAATAGCCGATGACCTGCTAGCTACAGGTGGGACAACCCTTGCATCTATAAAGCTTGTTGAAGCGCTTGGAGCCAGAGTTGCAGCGCTTGTGTACATAGTGGTCTTAGATTACCTTGACGGCAGGAAGAGGCTTTCAAATTACAGAATAATAAATATAGTGGACTATCAGGGCTAACGCTTTTAATTTATTAGGTTGCATGTTAAATAGCATGAGCATGGACGATGCCGCAAAGGTTATTGCAGAGGAAATGCAGAGCGCTTTAGGCGTTGGCGAACGGGATAAAAAGGCCTTCATAATGGCGCCTGAAAGCGCTGACGGGCTTGCGGCATCGGCTATACTTTTGAAGTTTCTTACGCTAAATGGATTCAGAACATTTATAAGGTTTTTTGGGCTGAGCCCTGTGGTCAGCGCTCAGCTGCCTGACGCGGCCATAAGCATAAACTTGGGAGGTCCTGAGGATGCGTGCAAGGGTTGCACGTCAGTTAGAGCTGCAACTGGTTCGCATGGCCTTCCTCTTCCACTATCCTCCATTATAACTGAAGCCGTAAATCTTGTTGAGCCAAGGCAGGAATGGGCTTACAGGCTTGGCGTCATAGGTTCAATTTCCGCTATGGCAGATCTGGGCGATGGCAGAAAGCTTCTGAGCGAGCTTGGCGGCCTTTCTGCAGGGGCAGAGCGTGCGAACGCGCTTGCCTCTCTGGATGCCTTGGAGTTGCCATTTGGACATCTTCTGCCCCTTTATGAATCCTTAAACATATCAGTTGACCCCTATTTAAAGGGACTTACAGGCAACCCTGGCGTTTGTATTTCAATACTCAAGGAACTCGGCATGCTTTTAGTTGGAAAGGAAAGGCATACAACGCTTAAGGATCTAACAGGAGAACAGCTTTCGGCCCTTAACAACGGACTTGAGAAGTACTCACAGGGCGACCTAAAGAGAACAATATACTATGATCCTAAGGCCGACGAATCAAGCGTCTTTTGGAACTATCGTGACGTTGCGCTTTTTCTTGAAATGTTGATTCTTAAGGGCATGACAACAAAGGCGCTTCAGCTGCTTAACGGCATCGATCGCCCGGGCTCGTCTGAAGAAACTTGGCTTACTTCAATAGAAGAGCTCAAAGCGCTGATTAAGGCGTTTAACGCGATAATAAATAACAAAGAAAGAATGTTAGAAGAGTCAGGGGCTCTGCGAGTTGTTACCACAGGGCTGGTAGGGGTAAAGGAAACAGCAGAATTTGTAAAATGGCTTAGTCTTCAAAAGAATTACCGAGGGAGGATCATAGTAGGAGAAACAAATTCAGGGTCAGACGAAGTGCTAATAACGCTTTTCAGAGGAGAAAAAAGTGAAGCGCTCCTAGAAGCTGCAAAAAAGCACGGGGGGAAGGTCGTAATTCATTATCCATATATGTTGTTTTATGTAAACGTTATTAAGGCCGGACTTTTATACAGCGAAATAATCAAGGCTGCCGGGGTCCCCTAACCTGGTATGGGGCAGGCCTGGAGAGCCTGTGGGCCAAAAGCCCTTGTGGGTTCAAATCCCACCCCCGGCGCTTATTTTAATACTGCTTTAAAATTTCTAGTCGTCATAAACATTTATTAAAATGGATAAAATCGCGCAAACACAAACATGTGTCATAAACTGGATGATCTAAATCGCTTGTTTGTAGCAAATCCTTTTAGGGAATTTATTATTCCTGCTGGCTTTAGCAGGAAACAGTTTTAAATCAGAAAAGTGCTTACTCAACAAATGGAAGGCGAAGAGGAGTATAGAAGGGTCCTCAGGCTTCTTGAGGAGCATCATAAGTTTATGTCAAGGTCCATACCACTTATAGCGTCCGAGAACGTTGTAAGCGAAGCCGTAAGAGAGGCTGTTGCATCAGACCTCATGTCAAGGTATGCTGAGGGATGGCCTGGGGAAAGGGTATATGCTGGCTGCAAGTATATTGATCAGATAGAGCTTATAGCAATAGAGCTTGGGAAAAAGCTACTTGGTGCAGAGCATGTTGACGTAAGGCCTATAGCCGGCGTAACTGCAAACTTGGCCGCCTACACTGCTTTTACCGAACCTGGGGACACAGTAATTTCCTTAGCTATACCAAACGGAGGCCACATCACATACGGCAAAAAGGAGCTGGGCGGCACAGCGGGAGCCGTAAGGGGACTTGTTGTTGAAAACTTTCCTTTTAATGCCGAGGAGATGAACATAGATGCCGATGGCACAAGAAAGCTTGTTGAAAAGCTTAAAAAAGAAGGAAGAAAGCCAAGGGTTGTAATATTTGGTGGCTCGCTGTTCCTTTTCCCACATCCAGTTAAAGAGCTGTCTGACTACCTCAAGTCAGAAGGCATATCGATAATGTATGACGGCGCACACGTGCTTGGGCTCATAGCTGGTGGTCAATTCCAAAGGCCTCTTGAGGAAGGCGCCGATGTGCTCACCGGGAGCACTCATAAAACTTTACCAGGCCCTCAGGGCGGCGTTATTGCTAGCTTTGAAAAGTACTCAGAGCGGCTTAAGGCCGCGGTGTTCCCTAGCAATGTTTCAAATCATCACCTTCATCATGTGGCAGGCAAGGCAATAGCGTTTGCTGAAATGATAGCATTTGGAAAAGAATACGCTGCAGCGGTAACAAGAAACGCAAAGGCGCTTGCAGAGGGCTTGGCCTCAAGGGGATTTAAGGTTCTAGGCGAAAAAAATGGCTACACAAAGTCGCATCAAGTTGTGTTTGAGGCGTGGCAGTACGGTGGGGGCGGCGTGGTTGAAAAGCTCTTGGAGGAGCAGAACATAATAGTGAACAGAAACCTTATACCCGGGGATATAAAGGCGGGAAGGCACTTTAAAAATCCTGGGGGCATAAGGGTGGGGGTTCAGGAGGTTACAAGGCTGGGAATGGGCAAAGACGAAATGGACGAAATCGCCGAATTCATATACAGGGCTGTGGTTAAAGGTGAACAGGTAAAGGATAAGGTCGAGGAGCTGAGGTCAAGGTTTGATACAGTAAAATATGCGTTTGAAAGTACCAGAAAGGCATATGAGTTTATAAAAATCATCCAACCTCAGAGCTGAGCGTGGAAGACATGCCACACATGGCTTTTGCCTGTTGTCTTTTTGTATAAAATTCCAATAGCCTATAGTTAGCTTTCAACATATGAGTTTTTAGATAAGCCCATAAAGGGCATTAAGTTTACCCCTTGACGTTCTCGGGCTAGGTTTTGCCAGCCATTATGTTTTTTAAATAGAAGTTGTGCTAACGCTTTATGGGGATAAAGCTGTTACCGGTTCATTCCGAAATATCCGACAAGTCGGTTTCCATTAATATGGCGCTGGAGCTTGCACGGGCCATCGGGTTGCAGCCCGAAAACCCGGTTTCAAGCGAAGCCAGCGCTGCGGAGGTGTCTCGCGGGAATCACGTAATTGCATTGATAATAACTGGAGGCACCGAGTCCATTGTCAAGGCAATTAAAGCCATATCAAGGTCAATGATCATAGTCTATCATGGATCGTTTAACAGCCTCCCAGCAGCGCTTGAGGCCGCATCTGAGGTCAGCGCGCCGGTTATAGATGTTAATGAAATTGATGAAATAAAGGCCTACATAAAAGCAGCTCAGGTTTCTGATAAAGTGTCTGGCTCAAAGGCCATGCTTATTGGAAGGCCAAGCCCTTGGCTCGTCCACAGCGGAGAACCTGAGTTGCTCAAAAGGCTGGGGGTTGACTACGAAGTAATTGACCTTGACAAGCTTGTTGAAGAATACCATAATCAAACCATATCTGAAAATGAAATAAATCAAATAATGGGCAGAACGGGCTCAGAGGGGGTGTCGAGGGATGACTTCAGCTCAGCTATAAGGATGGAAAAGGCAATACGATCAGTTATAAGCAGTTCTGGCGTATCCTGTTTTTCAATAAGGTGTTTCGACCTTATAGGCAGGACATCAACAACCGCGTGCCTCGCGCTTTCAAGGCTTAACGATGAAGGCGTTACCGCCGGGTGTGAGGGCGACGTCTCTGCGATGGCTACTATGAAGGTGTTAAGTGAGATTTCAGGCAGACCATCTTTTATGGGAAACGTTGCAGGCATTAATGGGGATATACTGCTGCTAGCGCATTGCACATCACCAACGTCTATCTTGGAGAGCTTTTCGTACACAACGCATTTTGAGTCAGGCAAGGGTGTGGGGATAAAGGGCAGATTTTATGCTGGCCAAGAATTTACAGTCGCTAGGCTTGATCTTAAGTCAGGCACGTTAAGGGCGGGGGTGGGGACATCCGAGGATGTTAAATGGAGAAGCGACCTGTGCAGGACACAGGTAATGCTAAAGGTGCCAGGTGCATCCCTTCTACTTGAAAAGCCCATAGGCAACCATTATGTTGTAACAGAGGGAAACCATATAGCTGAGCTGAAGATGTATGCTTATATCAACTCGCTTGCGTTTGAGGACATAAACGAGCATTCCCAAATATAAATCAGTAAATCATAAATAAGAATGGTTCAAAAAATTAACATGGGCATGCAACGTGACGTCGATGAAGTTGATTTAAAGATACTCAAGTGCATGGCAGGAGACTGCAGGTTATCGTTCAGGCAGATAGCAAGGGCGCTTAATGTTTCAACCTCTACGGTAAGTAAAAGAATAAAAAGGCTACAGGACAAAGGCGTTATACTTTCGTTTATTCCGCTCGTTAATCCAAACTATCTAGGGGTTACAATGTTTGCAGTTGGCATTAAGGCAAGGCCGGGTCATAACCCAAAGGACATAGCAAAGGAATTCGCGTCAAACGACATGATAACGCACGTATTTGTCACAACTGGCAACTACGACGTAATAGCTATGGGTGTTTCAAGGACAAACGAGCAGATGCTTGAGACGGTTAAGTCAATAACGTCAAACGATGCAATAGAAAGGTATGAAGTGTTCCAGATACTTGAAGTTTCAAAGGAGTCTCCAATAGACTGGATGGCAGCAAAGGGTTAGACGTCCATAACTTTAGCGTCCTGGAGCTTTATGATGTCGCTTACCCTTATTTTTAGCGTCGCCCCTACAGAGCCTCCTCCGCAGAAAACGTACTCAAGCTCATTGAGGTCTCTGTCAACAACTGTGAGTATTTTGCTTTTGTGCGCAACGGGTGGGACAGCCCCTGGCCGATACCCTGTAGTTTTAACGACCTCCTCTTCCGTGGCCAGTCTGAGCTTTTTAAATCCAAGCTCCTTTGCAAGCCTGTTCTGGCTAACCCTCTTATCCCCTCTGAGCACTACAAGCACTGGCGTTTCCGTATCTGACATAAACAACACGCTTTTCGCCACGCTTTTAATGTCCACGTTAAGAACCTTGCTTGCCTTTTCAGCGCTGTAAGTTTCCCCATGGTATAATATTTCATAGTTGACACCAGCCCTTTTAAGGAATTCAGCAAGGTCATTAGCTGTAAGCTCTTCTATGCTCAACGCTGAGCGCTTGGGCATAACCTGTATTAAAGCTGTGCGCCCCCTGTATCGAATTTCCGAAAGCCTTAAACCGGGCTTGGAAGAAATGCTAATTGTATTGGATTCAAGGCCTTTTGAAAGGGCAAGAAGGAGAACGCTGTTTTCTATATTCGCTTTTGTAGCAATTTCCATCACAAAGCTGCTTGTTGGTTGGGTGTTTGGATTTCAGATAGTCCTTGCAGATGGAATACATAACTTAGCTGATGCCCTTATGATGATAGCCGCTTACGTAGGCATAGTTCTCGCTCAGAAGCCGCTAAAGCGCACGGGCCTTTTTCCTTATGGGCTTTACAAAGGTGAGAACCTCATAAGCCTTTTTATGTCAATTATAATCATATTTGGAGCCATAGAGGTCATGCTTGAAGGACTAAGGCCGGCAAAATCTTCAGGCCCTCTTATGCCTACAGCTGTTGAAATTGGATCACTTTTGGTTGTGGCATTTCTCGGGTACTGGGTTTCCAGAGCTCCTGAAAAGCCCAGCGTTGTGGTTGCCGAAGTAGTTCACGACTACCAGGACGCACTGGTTTCCTTTATAGTAATAGCCGGCATATTTTTCGAATATTACAGGCTTTTTAGGCTTTACCTAATAGCGCTTCTAATAGTCGTGGTATATTTGGCGTATCAGGCCCTATCTGTCGCCAAGGACTCAGTTCTTACGCTTCTTGACGCTTCAGATGCCAGGGTTGAGTCTGAGATAGCAAAGGCCGTGTCCTCAGTAACCGGGATAATTGGATTTCATGAACTTAAGGTTAGAAAATCAGGCCCTTACTATTTTGCAGAAATGCATCTAGAGCTTCCGCGATCGGTAAGCGTTGAGGAAGCCGACGAAATAGCCGATGCCGTAGAGGAGAAGATAAAGGAAACGGTACCTCGTGTTATAGGTGTGACCATACATGTAGAGCCAGGCACATCGTCAGGGAAATGGAACATAGCCGTTTCCGCTGATAGCAATGGAATAATCACCGGGATCTCACAGGCAGAGTTTTTTTACATATACTATGCCGGGAAGGCCGAACCGCGGGTGCTGCCGAGCCCTATAGCACAGGTTGAAAGAAGAAGAGTTGTTGCCCTGATAGATTTCTTAAAGCAAAACGCAGTTAATGCCTTAATAACTGCTGAGGTTGAGCAGCCTGCCGCCTACGCGCTTCGAGGCGCTGGAATAGACGTCTACATCTCTAGGCCAGAGCCTGCAGGCGAAGCCATTTTAAAGTTCAGAGCTGGCGGGCTGAAGGGCTATACGGAAAAAGATTAGGCACAGCTGGGCAATGTAGGTTTATAAGCATGAATAAATAAACGGCTTTTATGGAGGGCAAAGCCCTTGAGATGCCTCCACGCATAAAATGCCTTGAAGCGCTTTCAGCCGTCTGGAGGGGCAGAGTAAACAGGCTTGGCCCAAATGAGTTTGAGGTAACTTCATCCAGAGGCGAAAAGAAGTACAGGGTGCTAATAAAGGGGGATTCAGTGTATTCAGACGATAACGGGACCATATACCGGGGGTACGTTGGGTACCCAATAATAGCGGCGCTAATAATTTCTGGTGTGATCCCAAACAACGAAAGGCTAGGCAGGGCAATCTCAGACATAGCATGGGCCGACCTTAATGAATCGCTTAAAAGCTACAGAAAAGTAGAGGAAAAAGTTAAGGCAAAGGCCAAGGGCTCAGGCATAGAACCTTCTGAAGTAGATGAGTATGTAGAGCTATGTATGAAAGCACTTTCAGGGTTGACACTAAGGTTTTCAGATTTAAGGCAAACAACTCTTTTTTAATCAGCCTTTACCAGCGCCAGGCGAACAATGTTGCAAGACTTATTCAGGCCCAAACGTTTTTTTGCTACAAGATGGCTTTTGTTACGCCGATATATTGAATTATGAAGCTAAATTAAATTTTAAATAAAAAATAATGTTTGGCAAAAAGTTTTTATATTATGTATTTTTATAATAATTAATCGGGGACTGTCTTGCAGGTTAAAAGCCGAAAAAGGATAAGCAATCAAATTGCCGAAAGCATAAAGGAACTCTATTTAAATGGGAAAAGTGTGAAGGAAATAGCGCTTCGTTTAAACGTATCGTCATCCACTGTTTATAATGTTCTGAAGCGTGCAAAGCTGTTTATAAGCAAAAGAAGAAGACTAAGCCCTGCGGATGAGCTGTTGTTAGAGCTTAACGGCTTTGTTAAGCTTCCACATGGAAGGCGAGCCTTAAATTACCTTGGAGCTGAGGTTATAAGCATAAGGCTGGGGGTTGGCATGGTAGGGCGAAAATACTCAAGTTATTCGTTCTTCGGGGTTAAGCCGTTTAAGCTGGCCTTCTTGGTGAAGGACACACAGAGCTTCAGGTTTCACATCTCAAAAATGCTTTTGGGCATGTTTTATGAAAAGAACCCTAATCCACCACGGGATCTGAGAAAGGCATTTACACACTTCCTCCACTCATATAACTTGGGTTAGCTGATTTACAGGCCCATTCATTGCGTTCTTAGCTTCTTAACCCAGCGAGCGCAGTTTAAAGATAGTAAACGCTTAGGCATATGGAAGCCTTACGCTTTTTGAACTCATCTGTCTCTGCATTTCCTCATAAAACTTGATAAGCTGAGGGGTTAATGACGGCTTAACGCTTGTAAGCGCATCTTCAAAGTCCTGCTGAGTTATGATCTCTCTCCCTTCCATTATGGCCTTTAGCCCGGCTTCCCTCACAAGAGACTTCAGATCAGCGCCTGAATACCACTCCGTTCTTTCCGCAATTTCTTGCAACGCAAGGTTGCTATCATACTTTGTTTTTGAAAGGAGTATCCTGAGCACCTCCTCCCTTTCCTTTGCAGAAGGAGGCCTTATGTATATCAGAAGGTCAAACCTGCCTGGTCTAAGCAAAGAAGGATCTATAAGGTCTGGCCTGTTGGTTGTTCCCAGCACAAACACAAGGTCCTCTGGTTGAAGCGAATCGATGGAGGTTATGAGCTGGCTTACCACGGAGTCAAGCGCTTCGTATTCCTGTCCTCTGATCCTTGTAAGCGCATCGACTTCATCCAAAAGTATGATTGAAGGCGCCGACGATTTGGCTTTCCTGAATATTTCCCTTATTGCCTTTTCCGACTCCCCAACCCATTTGCTCAAAACCTCCGGCCCCTTTATTGTTATGAAGTTTGCCTTTGATTCGTTTGCCAGCGCCTTTGCCATCAGCGTTTTTCCGCATCCAGGAGGCCCATAAAGCAAAACGCCCCGTGGGGGCTCAATCCCCATCCTTCTAAATGAGCCTATTTCGCGTATTGCCTTTACTACGTTAACTTTCAGCTTTTCCTTTACCTCATCATATCCTCCTATGTCAGCCCAGCTCACCTTTGGAATTTCAAAGTAAAGCTCCCTTAGCGCTGTTGGGACTATGCCCTTGTAAGCCTGCAAAAAGTCATTGTCAGTAACCTTAAGCTCTTTCAGCTTATCTTCAGTAAGCACGCCTCCATCAAGCAGGTCAGGAGCCACCCTCCTTATTGCATTAAACGCTGCCTCTCTGCAGAGAGCTGCTAGGTCGGCGCCTGTGTAGCCAGCCGTCATCCTAGCATATTTCTGGAGATCAACATCATCGGCAAGAGGCATTCCCCTTACATGTATTTTCAGTATTTCAAGCCTTCCGTCCTCATTTGGCACGCCTATCTCTATCTCTCTGTCAAACCTTCCAGGCCTCCTAAGTGCAGGGTCAACATCCTCTACCCTGTTAGTTGCGCCAATAACAACAACGTCGCCTCTGTCCTTTAGCCCATCCATCAATGTAAGCAACTGGGCCACAGTTCTTATTTCAGCTTCACCATAAACTTCGCCCCTCTTTGGCGCTATTGAGTCCAGCTCATCTATGAAAATTATGCTAGGCGCGTTTAGCTTGGCCTTTTTAAATATATCCCTGAGCTTTGCCTCGGTTTCCCCATAATATTTGCTTATTATTTCGGGTCCATTTATAGAGTAAAACTTTGCCTTTGATTCGTTTGCCAGCGCCTTTGCCATCAGCGTTTTTCCGCATCCAGGAGGCCCATAAAGCAAAACGCCCCGTGGGGGCTCAATCCCCATCCTTCTAAACAGCTCAGGGTATTTGAGCGGGAGCTCAACCATCTCCCTGAGCATCTGCAATTGAAGTTTCAGACCCCCTACGTCCTCGTATGAAATCTTTTTTTCGGCCATTCTCCTTTTTGTCTTTAAAATTTCAACGTTTGTTCTGTTTTCAACAAGCACAGGTCCATCAGGATCTGTATCGTGGACAACAAACTGTATGTTTAACCCCATAAACTTGCTTCTAGATAAATACCCGCTTGAAACCAGAACGCCGCTAAGGCTCTTCTTTGCTACTGCCGCAAGCGTTTCCTTTGAAAGGTTTTTCCCCTCAGAGGCGCACTCAACCCTAATGAGCTTTGCCTTATCGTAAGATGCACGCTCAACTTCAACGTAATCGCCAAGCTTGCAACCAGCATTATCTCTTAACGTTTCATCCATCGTTATTATGCCTTCTGCATTCTCCAGGGGAAGGACAAAAGCATAAACCACTTTAGCACCCTTTACTTTGACCGCGTCGCCTCGTTTAACTCCAAGAGCGATCATGTCTTTGGCCCCAATCCTCACGCGACCTTTCCCTATATCCCGTTCAGGGGCATCTACGACACGTAACATTGATCCTCCCATTAATATCGCCGAAGTATTTTCATGCCGTGTTTAAATTTCTTTATTTGTTTTCACTTTTCCATGCTTATTCAAAAGATGGCTTCCTTTCTTCCCTTGCCCTTACCTTTACAATTCCAAAGTGAACTGCACATGATATGCAATAGTACTTTGTTATTGTGGTTGTTGGAACAAACGCGCCCTTGCTTTGAAGCTCCTTTGCAAGAGCTGGATCTACAAGAGGAACCCTCACAGTAACTTTTTTGGCCTTATCTCTTGGAATTCTAGCCCCGCACTGGCTGCATGTCACGTATTCATTTCTCCCCTTAGCTCCTTTGCTTCTGCCCCTGCTCTTTCTTTTCTTCGCCATACAATACCGATGTATCAAGAGGTATTTTTAACCTTTCCTAAGGTGTTAAACCATTTTATTGGAGCCACCCATTAAAAAGGCAATAAAAGGTTTTAAAATTTAAGCAGAACAACAATTCATGAGATGGTGGGAGGCTTTTGCCTTGGCGGTAATTATAATTCTTTTGCCGCCACAGCAGCCATTAATTTTACCCAATAGCACGGGGCCCAGGCAGGTTCTTTTATCTCCTGGCTATATGCTGGCCACCCCAATAAAAGTTCAGCTTAACGGCACATATATTGAGATAAACATAAGCTCGTCCAACGTGATAAATGCGTATGTTGTCAGCTCAAGCAACTATTCCCAGTATTTTCTACCAGCCTACACAGCTTCGTTATTTCGCTGGAGTGGGACATCAATATTAGCCCAAGTAGGGCCATTAACGCATGGGTATTACTATTTAGTTATTTATAACCCGGGGACCCAGAATGCGTTCGTGATTTTAAACGTCTGGACGGAGCCTGTAAATATTTACAAAATACGCTCATCTCAGCCAGCGCCAATAGGAATAGCTGACTACGGCGTGGCCAACTACTCAGGATCACTGAGCCCTTATGTTGAGAGCTTTAATAAAATAATAGGATATGCTTCAATAAAAGCCCTTAACGCTACATCCAACGTATATGTGTTAAAGGGTGTGACCACAAGCCTCCAGCTTAACGTGATGTTCGTAACAAATGGAAGTCAGGAAAACGTTTACTGGCTACAGGACGTTGCGCTTTTTAACACAAACACCCACACAGTTTTCTTTGAGGACAGCATATGGAACTCAGATGGAATTGGTGCGCAGATATCCCCATCCATATCCGGGAACGGAAGATCATACGGCGATTATTACGCCTATATATATGGGCCCGAGGGTTATTCGCTCCCATTAAACTTGGCGCTTCTTATAAATTCAAGAAGTGAAGGAGGCACCGTTCAAATAAGCTTTGGTTATCAGGTTAACGGGCAGAGGGCGGTCTGGTACGATAACGTGAGCTTTCAGGAACCAGGGCTTTTAAATGCATATATGGAGGTTAACGGGTATGGATATACGCCAGCCGGTAACTTCTATGATGCCGAGCTTGTTTTTGGTGGGCCAGCTAATGGCGGGGAAACATATATAAATAAAATAAATGCGTCGCTTAAGCTTGAGTACTTGGGTCAAAGCGGCCCATTCCTCCCTAAACAGCTTTATGGATTTGGGAGCGATACGGCGGAGACACTTTATGGCGCTGGAACATTTGTGATGAACGGGACAGCGTATGTGCTGCCCGGGCAACCAAGCTTTGAGCCTCTTTATGAAGCAACGCCCCCGCCATTTTCAGCTACGGTTTCATTGCCATCGGTTGAAGTGGAGTATGCCGATCTTCCTTTGCATATTTACTCAAGAACAACAGGGGGCCTTGCGCCGTACACTTTCATTATAATTGTAAATGGGACTCGCGTTGCAACGCTTAATACGTATACCGGAGTTATAAATGAAACGATCTATCTTAACCCATTGCCAGCAGGCACTTATAACGTTACAGTTATTTCAAAGGATTCCGCGGGCTCAGAATCGTTTTCTACTTTTCAGGTGCATGTAGTTGAGACGTTGATGACACAGTTGTTTAACGGGCCAATAGGGCTTATTACCAGCATAGCGTTGGCCGCTGTTGGGCTTATAATTTACTTGATTTCAAACTCGTTAAAAAGAAACAATTTATATCAATGGTACTTAATTACCTAAACGTGGGTGTTATGGAAAGGTCTTACGTTAAGGCAGTGTTTGATGGGCTTTGTCCTAACTGCGGCGGCCCCATAGAAAGTGAAAGGCTTGAAAGGGGGCTTGTTTGTAGCAAATGTCTTCCCGATGAGCAAGAAATGGACACTTACCAGATGCTCAAAAGGCTAAAATCACTTAAAAGGCTAAAGGGCATGGACGACGATTACAGGGCATTAAGCGAATATGCATCATTTGAAAGGATGTTCATAAAGGCGGTGGGGGCTAGGCCAAGCGGCGCGCAGAGGAACTGGGCGCTCAGGCTCTTTTACGGTGACAACTTTTCAATAACGGCGCCCCCTGGCTCGGGAAAGACAACGTTCGGGCTTGTAATGGCGCTTTATTTTTTATCAAAAGGAGCTAAAAGTTTGCTTATAGTGCCAACCAGAGCGCTTGCAACGCAACTTGCGTCGAGGCTTCAGGAATACGCTAAAAAGCTTGGAGCGGCCCCAAGGGTGTTTTATTATGGCGCAAAGGGCGTTACGCTTGCAGACTCGGACATAGCCATAACGACATCGAAGTTTATGTTCGCGCACTTTGATGAAGTAAACGCGCTTAACTTTGAATTTGTGTTTGTAGACGACGTCGATGCGGCGTTAAAGAGCAACAAAAGCGTTTCTCTGGTTCTAAAGCTTGTAGGATTTTCAGATGAAGACATACAGGAGGCGAAGGAGGCAATAGCAAACAGGTCATTTGATATACAAAGGCTATCAGAGCTAAGAAGGGAAAAAATAAAAAGAAGGGTGCTGTTTTCGTCAGGAACAATAACAAGATCAAACCCGCTGTTTTTGATACTCATGGGATTTAGACCGGGAAGCCCTGGAGGATATCTCAGAAACGTAATAGACACCTACGTCGTTCCAAATGATACAACAGTTAATGAAGCCGTTAAAATAGTGAAGATGCTAGGTGGCGGGGGGCTGCTCTTTGTTTCAGAGGGGGAGGAAGCAATGGATGCGCTTTTAGCAGCGCTCTCTGATGCTGGGATAAGGGCATCAAAGGTCACAGGCAAAAACGTAAGGGAGATTGAAAGGTTTTCCCGGGGCGAGCTGGATGTTCTGGTTGGCGCCGCCGCTCACTATGGCACGCTGGTAAGGGGGATCGACCTGCCTGAAAGGGTTAGGTATGCGGTTTTTGTGGGCGTCCCCAGATTTGCCTTCAGGTTTGGAGAAAGGCCGCACCCAATAATGATGATGAGGGTTATTTCTGCGTATGCAACGTTTAAACAGGACAGGGACGTCTTTAGGCTCGTAGGAGCCATTAGGAAAAAAATCTCAAGGATGAGCGTTGCCGCGCTGCAGGTTCTGGCAAAGCAGGCCAGGGAGGGCGGCATGCAAGATCCTATAATGGAGTCAGGCTACAACCTATTTTCTCAAGCGCTAAGCGACAGGGAGTTTGTTGCAGCTCTTCCAAAGCTCTTAGGCGCGGTGATCAAAGGGGATAGGATACTTGTCCCCGATGTAACAACATACATCCAGGCCAGCGGCAGGACATCAAGGCTCAGGCCCTGGGGCAACACCCTTGGCCTTTCCGTTATAGTTGTCGATGAACAAAGGCTGTTTGATCTTTTTATGCGATTTTCATCAGTAGCTTATGGCATTGAATGGAAGCAGTTTAATGAGGTTGATATAAGTTCAGCAATAAGCATGATTAACAAGGACAGAGAAAGGGTCAGGGAAGAAAGCGAGGCCAAGGTGATAAGCGAAACTTCAAAGTATACGTCGGCGCTTTTGATTGTTGAATCGCCGCATAAAGCAAAGACAATAGCCAGCTTTTTCTCGAGGCCAGCTATAACTGTAATGAACGGCATGACGGTCTTTGAAACGGCTTTTGAAGGCACGTCGCTTATAATAGCTTACACAGCTGGACATATAACAGATCTCACGCTTGACGGTGTTGGGCTTCATGGCGTTGAGGTTAAAAGAAATGAAAAGCTTGAGTATACCCCACACTATTCAGCGCTTAAGGAATGTGAGAATCATCATCAAGTTTCGACGGCCACTGACCAGTGCCCTATATGCGGGGGCAAGATAGCTAGGAGCAAGGAGCCGTTAATAGGCTCATTAAGAAGAATAGCGATTTCAGTTGATGAAGTTTTACTTGGCACGGACCCAGACACAGAAGGGGAAAAAATTTCATGGGACCTTGAAAGGCTTCTCAAGCCTTATAACAAAAACATCAGGAGAATAGAGTTTCACGAAGTAACAAGGCAGGCATTGATAAATGCTATAAGAAACAGACGAGACGTAAAGGATAGCCTGGTTGCGGCCCAGGTGGTCAGAAGGGTTGATGACAGGTGGGTTGGGTTTGAGCTCTCAGCAAGGCTCCAGTCTGAGTTCTGGAAAAAATACTGCGAACAGCATATTGGATCAGGCTGCGACAGGCCTAACAAAAACCTAAGCGCAGGGCGCGTGCAAACGCCTGTCCTTGGCTGGATAATAGACAGGTACAGGGCGTATTCTAACAAGTCATCAACGGTAAGGGCTCACATACTTAGGGTAGGGGACAGGCTAACCTTCAGGGCGCTGTCATCTGGCGGGATGAAGGTTCCCATAGGTTCTACAATAAGCGTGGACATCAGGGCTGAAAGCCCTGTTGTAGTTGATGTGCATCCAAGACCCCCCTACATGCTCAGCGAGGCGTTAAGAGACATCTCAAACTTTTTCAGGCTGTCAACTGGCGAAGCAATGTACATACTTCAAACTTTATTTGAAGCAGGACTAATTACGTACCCGAGAACTGATAGCACAAGGGTTTCAGATGCAGGCATAGCATTAGCCAGAACATACATAACCCAGAACCTTATGTTAGGCGAAGAGTACTTTGTGGGAAGAACATGGGGTGAAGGAGGTGCACATGAAGCGATAAGGCCAACTAGGCCCCTAAGCTCCCAAGACCTGAGGACGTACATACAGGACGGTCTTGTATATGTGCCCGTGCAGCTATCTTACAGGCATTATCAGGTTTATGACTTGATATTCAGGAGGTTTATAGCAAGCCAGATGGCCCCTGCCAAGGCGCTTATGCAACGGGTGTCAATATCGGGGTTGCCCCCGGATCTGAAAGCTGATCCGGACACTATAATGCTGCCGCTGAAGTATGTCTTTGACGGTTTTGCTAGGATAATGCCGCCGTATAAAGAGCTTTACGACGAAGTTAAGCCAGGCAAGTACAATGCTGTAGTTGAAAAGTTCTTTGAATACAAGTCAGTAGAGCTCTACAGCGAAGGTGATCTAGTAGAGGAGATGAAGAAAAAAGGCATAGGAAGGCCAAGCACATATTCCACTATTATTTCAACTATATTGACCAGAAGATATGTTATACTGAGCGGGGAGAGAAAGAAGCTCATACCAACAAAGCTAGGCATAGCCGCTCACACGTACCTAGTAGAAAGC
The DNA here is from genome assembly GCA_002499005.1 of Thaumarchaeota archaeon UBA164. Lineage (GTDB taxonomy): Archaea > Thermoproteota > Nitrososphaeria > Conexivisphaerales > UBA164 > UBA164. The sequence continues at coordinate 18,651 of DAJU01000010.1, read as the reverse complement.
TTTGGCGACCTTGTAAGCGAGACCCTGACAGCAAGGCTTGAGTCCATGATGGACGAAGTTGAAGAAGGGAAAAGGGGTTATAATGAAGTGCTTGACGAAGTTCTAACGGAACTCAAGGAAAGGCTAAAGGCATCAATACCGAAAGAGGCGCGTAATTAACTTCCAGCCTTTTTGCTAATAGTTATGGAATTGGTTTAACGTTTGCGCTATTTGTTGTAGCCACAGCGTGTTCAGCAAAAACGCTGAACATGCGTGTTTGCCACTTTTAATTGAACTCAATGAATAGTGTTGTACGCTGTAAAAGTAAAGCTTAAGGATACGCCAATTCAAAGCACATAAGAATGCATCGAGGGGCTTATGTATTTGGTATATACCCGAGGTCAGAGGAGCTGATAGAGCTATCAAGGAAAGATACAACCGCATTTAAGCATGCAGCTGAGAGCGAGGCCAGGAAGCTTTATGAAAAACAGCTTAAGCTTGGCATGAGCTACGCGGCCGATCCTGAGCTTGTATGGGATGACATGTTTAGGCCAATAGCTCTTAGTGCGAAAGGAATAAGGGTAAATGGGCTTAACAGGTTCTTTGAGACAAACACATTTTATAAGGTTCCAGTTCTCGAGGCATATCCTCAGCTTGACGAAAGGCCGTTAACTGAATACTTGGCGTATCGTGGCCTTAACCGATCGCTTTTAACTTTTCCTGATCCATTTACAATGTACTGTCTTTCAAAAAGTGGCTATAGCGGCAGAGATACCTTAAGGTCGTTTGGCGCTCTACTTGCCAGCGCGGCAAAGGCAGCACGGGAAGCAGGATATGAAGCACTGGCCCTTAAGGGCCCTTCGTATTCTTTTTGCAGAGTTGGGGAGCTTTATGGCGATGTTCTGGAGGCCATCTCGAGCATAAGGAGGGCTTTTAATGGCAAAGTTTTTCTGCAAATTTACTTCGGCTGGCCGTTAAAGGAAAACTTGGAGTTTTTAAAAAACGTTGAGGTTGACTCCCTGGGGGTTGACCCAAGGTTGTCGTCTAGCACAATAGATGGGCATTTTAAGGCAGTGTCATTAGGTTTAATTGATGGGCTTAACACAAAGATGGAAGAACCTTCAAAAGTTCTGGATGAAGTTGATAGGCTGGCTAACTCCTGGGGAGTTAGCGAAGCTTTTCTTACCAACAACGTTGACCTTGAGTTTTTGCCGGAAAAATACGCGGAGGCAAAGCTCAACGTTATAGGAGAGGTGATCAAGGGATGGTCCATTTGATATCACAGGAAATAGGGAGCCTGAGAAAGCCAGCCTGGTTGCTTGAATTTCTTAGAGGTGATCATAGCGATAAAGAGAAGGAGGAAGCGCTAAACGAAGCCGCGCTTGTAAACATAAAGCTGCTGGAAAATGTAGGTCTCGACCTGGTTTATGATGGTGAGGCCAGAAGGGCTGAGATGTACGAGTATCCTGTAAAAAGAATAGGTGGATTTGAGATTGCAGGAACAGTAAGATCATGGGACAACAAGTATTACAGAAAGGCAAGGGTTGTAAGCAAGGTTGAATATCTTGGGAACTATCATATGGAAGAGTTCGTTTTTGTAAGGGACAACACAATAAGGACGCCTAAAATACCTGTAACAGGAGCCTACACCTTAATGGACTGGTCATATAACGAGGCTTATGACACAAGAGAGGACTTGGCAATGGACCTTGCGCGCAAAATAATAAGCAGGCTCTTGTCAGAGCTTGAGGGGATTGGCGCAAAGGTCGTGCAGATAGATGAGCCAGCGGCAACGACACATCCTTCTGAGATGGAAATGTTCCTTAAGGTTTTCAACGAACAGGTAAAGGGGCTGGGAGTTAAGATTCACACTCACATATGTTACAGCGGGGACGAATACGCAAGCCTGATGCCCATAATCCCTGAGCTGAAGGCCGTGCACTTCGCGCTTGAGTTTGCTAACAGGGACAGCACAGCGCTAGGGGTGGACGACGCCACAAGGCCAGGCTATAAGGCCCTGAAGGCCTTTAAGGAATACGGCGCTGGGAAGGAGATAGGCTTGGGCGTTATTGACGTTCATACGGATTTCATAGAGCCCCCTGAGCTTATAAGGGACAGAATACTTTATGCCGTTAAGGTTATCGGCGATCCTTCAAAGATCTACGTTAACCCTGACTGCGGCCTTAGGACTAGGTCAAGGACAGTGGCATATCAGAAGCTAAAAAATATGATAAAGGGCAAGGAGCTGGCGGAAAAAGAGCTAATGTAGTTTGACAGGCTCAGTGGTTATAGCAGAGGCGGCGCTAGAGCTGGTACCCCTTGAAATATCAAGGGATCCTAGAATAATAAGTGCATGCAAAAAAAGGGGAAAAAGTCCTTCAAAGTGCCTTCTTGACAAGTCCCTGCACTACTGGGCCATGAAGGGGCTAAAGGATGCTGAGAAAAGGGGAAGGCCTGACTTGGTGCACTTTACGCTTTTAAGCCTGGTTTACTCGCCGGCATATATAAATTCGTTAATTAAAATATATGTGCATACATATAATGACGTTGTAATTGAACTTGGCAATGCTGTGAGGCTACCTCATGCGTACTTTAGATTTGAAGGACTAATGGTGGATCTCTTAAACAGGGGCGAAATTAAGGCTGACGGGAAGCTGCTTTTAAGCGCTCAAAAAATGAAGTTGTGTGAACTTTTAGGCTCAATTGGGGGGAACGTTATAGGATTTGAAACCACAGGGCCGCGCGCCTCGCTTGCCAGCTTGGTAAGGGAAACATGGGATAAGGGCGCAACATATGTAATTGGTGGGTTCCCGTCTGGAAGCTTTAGGGGCGATCATATAAGTTGTATGGACGGCGTTTTCTCAGTCTATGACTCTATGCTTGAGTCAGCGATCCTCGCATCACGTCTTACATATGAAATAGAAATGACAGAAGGGCTTTGGCGCCTTTCGGGCACCTCGGCAGGCAGTAAGCCAGGCAACAGGCAAAATGCTAAGTAAAGTTTTTAAACGCTTTTGAAAGAAAATACAACCGGTGATGTATTAATGTCTTCACAGGTACCATACGGTCCAGTGTTAGTACTAAAGGAAGGCTCAACTGAAACAAAGGGTTTTGATGCGATAAGGAACAACATAGAGGCGGCTCTGGTAATAACTGACATAATCAAGTCATCCCTCGGTCCAAGGGGCATGGACAAGATGCTTGTTGATACGCTTGGGGACGTTACAATAACGAACGATGGAGCTACAATGCTGAAGCAGCTTGACGTACAGCATCCAGCAGCAAAGGTTCTGGTGGAAATAGCAAAGGCAACAGACAGCGAGGTAGGCGATGGCACAACTTCAGCAGTAGTGCTTGCTGGCAAGCTGCTTGAACAGGCAAAGAAGCTGATGGACAAGAACATACATCCATCAAGCATAGTTGATGGATATCAGTGGGCATCCAATAAAGCCCTGGAAAAGCTGTATCAGATAGCAATAAAGATCAAGCCTGAGGACAGGGAGTGGCTTATTAAGCTAGCAAAGACAAGCATGAGATCTAAGATAATAGCTGAGGAATCTGAATATTTGGCGAACCTGCTGATCGATGCGGTGTTCGCGGCCGCTGAGAAGCTCGAAGACGGCACTTACAAGGTCGATGTTGACAGCATATCCGTCCTGAAGAAGCAGGGAGAATCGCTTTCAGACACACAGCTGGTGAAGGGGATAATAGTTGACAAGGAAGTCGTGCACAGCGGAATGCCAAAATCTGTAAAGAAAGCCAAGATAGCGTTGCTGAATGCGCCGCTTGAAATAGAAAAGACAGAGTACAGCGCGGAAATAAGGATAAGCGATCCAACCAAGATAAAGGCGTTCCTGGACCAGGAGGCCGCAATGCTGAAGAACATGGTCGACAAGCTAAAGGCGGTTGGGGCAACTGCGGTTTTCTGCCAGAAGGGGATAGATGACCTTGCGCAGCACTATCTTGCGAAGGCTGGAATACTTGCTGTAAGGAGGGTTAAGGAAAGCGACATGGGAAGGCTTGCAAAGGCTACTGGGGGCAGAATAGTTACAAACATAGAGGACCTGACGCCGGATGACCTTGGATATGCGGAGCTGGTAGAAGAAAGGAAGGTCGAAGAGGACAAGTGGGTCTTCGTTGAGGGCTGCAAGAACCCGAAGGCCGTGTCCATACTTATAAGGGGTGGGAGCCAGAGGGTTGTTGATGAAGCTGAGAGGTCTGTTCACGATGCAATAATGGTTCTTAAGGACGTTCTTGAAAAGCCGCTCGTGGTTGCAGGCGGAGGCGCTCCCGAGATGGAAATGGCAATTTACGTGAGGGAACAGGCAAAGACGAGATCAGGAAGGGACCAGCTTGCGGCTATAGCTTTTGCAGACGCGCTTGAAGAGGCGATACCGTTAACGCTAGCAGAAAACGCCGGCATGGACCCGCTTGACGTTCAGGTCAAGCTGAGAGCAGCGCATTCAAAGGGCGGCATATGGTACGGCGTTGACGTATACAGCAACAACACCGAGGACATGTCAAAGCTTGGGGTGTACGAGCCGGTAAGGGTTAAGGAGCAGGTTGTCAAGGCCGCAGCAGAGGCAGCCATGATGATACTCAGAATAGACGAAGTAATAGCCGCAAGGTACACAAAGCCACCGACCGGCGGAGAAAAGAAAGGAGAAGAAGAGGGCGCTGGCCAGGGAGGCATGCCAAACCTTCCTGAGTAAATAGACAGTTACCTTTTTGATTTTTTGGTTATCTTCTTTGAAAAAGAAATAAGTGACATTATAGCCTCAAAGGCGGCCGGCGCATCGTCATTCTTTACTGTAAGAAGGGTGTCAGTATAATAGCTAGACGTGTCCTCTATGTTAACGCCGCTTGCACTAACAAACCTGTAAATAAGCTCAACACAGCCTGCCGTGTTGAGTATTTCAATTGGACTATGGATAACTATAAGCGCAAGGTCCTTAGAAACCTCTAGCTCCTCCTGATTCACTCCAAGGATCTTAACAGCCTCATCCTGGCTTATTCCCTTGAGCAGTATTATTAGCCCGCTGCTGATCTTTGAGAGATGGACCAGCCCATCTCCAAGCCTGTGTACTTGCTGAAGCGCCTGAAGCGTTGAGCCCTTGCTTGCATTTATCATGATCCTGCTTATCCCGGTGTTCACAGACACTTCGCTTTCCGCAAGAACTGTGTACGCGTTGAAACTTTCCTTTATTCTTTCCTTTCTATACCTTTTAAGGGCTGAAAGTATGGCCTGCGTGGACGCGTTTATTCCATCCTTTTTGAGAGTTTCTGATATAATCCTGGCAAGCGCGCTCAGGTTTGCGTAACCCATAGTTACCGCGTGTTCGTATGATAGATTTGAAGAAATTATGTTATGAACAGCTTTTGTAACTGAATGGCTAATTTTGGCCATTTAATTATCACCATTTATCTATTGTAGCCAAAAAATATATAAGCGTTTTTCTGTTTAGGTTATGGAAATGACAACTACGGTTCTGTCGTATTCGGGAGGACTGGACACCACTGCCTCGATAGCGTGGATAAAGGAAAAGCTTGGGCACGAAGTTATAACCGTAACCGTTGATGTTGGACAGCAGGAGGACTTTAAGGAGATAGAGGAAAGGGCTTACGCCGCTGGCGCAAAGAAACACTATTTTGTTGATGCAAAGGAGGAGTTCGCAAAGGAGTTCATTTCAACAGCGATAATGGCCAATGCAATGTACGAGGGCAAATACCCGTTAAGCACAGCGCTGGCAAGGCCGCTTATAGCTAAAAAGGTGGTTGACGTTGCAAAGCAGATAAAGGCTGACGCAATAGCACATGGGAGCACCGGAAAGGGCAACGATCAGGTTAGGTTTGAAATAACGATAAAGGCCCTTATGCCAGGCATTCAGGTGTACTCACCGGTAAGGGACTGGAACATGAACAGGGAGGATGAACTCAAATATGTGCTTTCAAAGGGGATCCCGATAAAGGTTTCAAAGAGCGAGTTCAGCATAGATGAAAACCTGTGGGGCAGGTCCATAGAAAGCGGAAGGCTTGAGGATCCATGGAACGAGCCTCCTGAAGAGGCCTTTGCATGGACAACTAGCCCCGGCAAAGCGCCGGACACGCCAGAATATGTAACTGTAGAGTTCGATGGCGGAATTCCAACTTCAATAAACGGATCAAAGATGTCTCTTGTTGACATGATAAGGGAGCTTAACGCCACGGCGGGGAAGCATGGCGTTGGCAGGGTTGATCATATAGAAGACAGGGTTGTTGGGATAAAGTCAAGGGAGGTGTATGAATGCCCAGCAGCAGTCTCATTAATAGAGGCCCATCAGGACATCGAAAAGTTAACCTTGACCAAGTCAATCCTTGAATTTAAGAAACTCGTTGAGAATCAGTGGACCAACCTTATATACTCAGGGCTGTGGGCTGATCCGCTGAGGGAACCTCTTGAGGCGTTTTTAAAGGAGACCCAGAAGGTTGTATCAGGAGAGGTAAGGCTTAAGCTCCATAAGGGAATCGTGATGCCTGTTGGACGCAGGTCAAAAAGGGCGCTTTATAGGCACGAGCTTTCCACATATACTAAGGCATCAACTTTTGATCAGAGGCAGGCCGTCGGATTCATAACAATATGGGGCATGCAACCGCTTGTGTACCGGGAGGTGAACGGTTTTGAGCCCGGATATACTTAGGGGCAACAGGCTAGCCTCGATGGATGATGAGGCCCTTAGGATAACATCATCGATAGGTTCCGATGAGAGGATAAAGGACAAAGTAGTTTACGTTAACATGGCCCACGTCAACTCCCTGCTCGCATCAGGTGCGATCGAAAAGGCCGTTGCTGAAAAGATGCTTTCAGGTCTTCGCGATGCGCTTTCTGGATATGAGCTTGACTACAGGCTGGAAGATGTGCACATGAGCCTTGAAGCTTATCTCACATCAAGAATAGGTCAAGAGGCTGGCTTTCTAGGGCTTGGAAAGAGCAGAAACGACCAAGTGGCAACCGCTTTACGGCTTCAAACAAGGGAGGAACTTCTTAAAACCGCAGGCCTTTTAATATCACTTGTAAAGGCGCTGGCCAAAGCAGCTGAAAGCGAATCAAAAACGTTCTTTTTAGCGATGACTCATCTGCAGCCGGCGCAGCCAAGCACCGCAGCCCATTGGCTTCTTTCATATGCAGAGGCGCTTTTAATGGACATTGAAAGGATAAAGCTCGCGTTCAGGACAGCAAATCTATCGCCCATGGGGGCGGCTGCTGCTTCAGGTTCAACCGTTCCAATTGACAGGTTCGAAGTTGCAGAGTTGCTTGGGTTTGATGGCCTAGTTGAAAACACAGTTTATGCGGTCTCAGCCAGAGATTTTCTAGTCGACGCCATCTACGCCCTTTCGTCAATAGCAGTTAATCTATCAAAGCTATCAGCAGATATTGTAGCTTACATGGCCCTAGGGCTAATCGACCTCGACGACAGATTTCTTTCAACAAGCAGCATAATGCCGCAGAAAAGAAACCCGGTCGTGGCCGAAATAGTAAGGGCCAAGGCCGCCACAGTAGCTGCCGCGCTTATAGGTGCAATTGAAACGTTAAGAGGGCTAAATGAGTCTTATAACCTTGACCTTCAGGAAATAACGCCAAAGGCATGGCAGGCTTTTGATGAAGTGAATTCAATGCTCTCTGTCACAGCTTCGATGGTAGCCAGCATAAGGTTTAACCAGACAGCTGCGCTTGAGCTGGCGAACAAGTACCTTGTGGTTGCAAGCGACATAGCTGAGCACATATCACTTAAACATGGAGTGCCGTTCAGGGAAGCACATCATATTGTGGGAGAAGCGATAAAAGGCCATGAAGGTGGGGAGGATTTTATGCAGGCCCTTGTAAACGCCTTGAAAAAGAGGGGAATACATGAGAGCACAGATGAACTTAGGGCTGTTTTAGACCCGGCAAAGGCCGTGGAGGCCAGAGTAACAGTTGGCGGCCCCCATCCAAAGGAGGCTTTAAGACAGGCAAACAGGGTCCTTAGCGAATGCGTAAAGGCCGAGTCCTGGGTAAACGATAACTTAAGTAAATTTAAAAAGGCTTACGATAAACTGGCAAATAGGGGGTGGTAAAGATGCCAATAGTAACCAAGTGCAAGGAATGCGGAGCTGACATAGAGGTCCCAGATGACGCCCTTCCAGGGGAAATAGTTAGCTGCCCTGACTGCGGCATTGAATATGAAGTGGTAAAGATAGAAAACGGAAAAGTTGATCTCAAGCTGGCGGAGAACGTGGGCGAAGACTGGGGAGAATAGAGGGGATGGCTGAGGCAACAATAATTTACGACAGGCTAAGGTGGGAGGAAAAGCAGCTTTACGAAAAAGGAAGCGAAGTAGGGCTTAATGTAAAGCTCGTTGACGTTAAGGAAAGACCGCTTGAGCTAACTTCGACAAGGCTTGCAGAGGATATATCCCATGTGGTGCTTCAAAGGACAATAAGCCATTACAGGGGGCTTTATTATTCGTTTGTTTTGGAAAACCAGGGCCATTATGTCATAAACTCGTTTGTATCCAGCCTTATATGCGGGAATAAGCTTCTCACCACACAACTGCTTGCGAAAAGTGGTATACCAACCCCGAAGACATATGTGGCGTTTTCACAGGAATCAGCTGTTGACATCATGGAGAAAATGGGATACCCTGTAGTCCTTAAGCCGATAGTCGGGAGCTGGGGCAGGATGGTTGCAAAGATCATAAACAGAGAGCAGGCAGAGTCGTTGCTTGAAGCTAGGGAGCTTTTAACTGATCCTCAGCAACAAATATACTATATACAGGAGTACATCAAGAGGCCGCCCCGTGATATAAGGGGCATAGTTGTTAATGGTAGGGTAATTACAGCTTATTACAGGTACCAGCCAGAGGGGGACTGGAGGACAAACATAGCAAGAGGGGGAAAAGCCGAGCTGGCTAAGGTTGATGGCGAGCTTGAAGACCTTATGATCAGGGCGTCAAATATTGTAAGCGGCAAGGTTATAGGTGTAGACGCAATGGAAACAAGTGATGGGTATGTGATTCATGAGCTAAATAACAACCTCGAATTCCATGGTGCTTCAGAAGTAAGCGATGTTGATATAGCAAAGGAAATAATGGAGTATGTGAAGGAGGAAGCCGCTAGATGACAATAAAGGTATCCGTTATTGGTGCCTCCGGTTACGTTGGAGGAGAGCTGTTAAGAATTTTGCTTACCCACAGGGACGTTGAAATAGTCAACGCTACATCTAGACAGCACGCAGGCGAGTACGTGCACAAAGTGCATCCAAACCTAAAGGGCATGACCAACTTAAAGTTTAGCGGCGAGGACGCAGTAGCGGCTGCAGCAAAGGCAGACGTTGCGTTCCTTGCGTTGCCCCACAAGGCATCGGTTCAGGTTGTTCCAAAGTTAATGGAAACAGGCGTCAGAATAATAGACATGAGCGCCGATTACAGGCTCAAGGATCCGGGGAAGTACGTAGAATGGTACGGCTACGCTCACCCATATCCAGATCTTCTTAAAAAGTTCGTTTATGGCCTGCCAGAGCTTCACAGGGAGGAGCTCAGAGGCGCAAAGTATGTTTCAGCTCCAGGCTGCATGGCGGCTTCAGCAATTATAGGGCTTGCTCCACTTATGAAGGCATTTGAAGCAACAGGTCCAATAGTTGTTGACGCAAAGATAGGCTCTTCAGGCGCAGGTGGTAAACCATCTCCATCAACACACTTTTCAGAGAGGTTTGGCGTCATAAGGCCTTACAAGCCAGCTGGACACAGACACGCCGCAGAGATAGAACAGGAGCTGAGCATCGTTTCCGGCAGGGATATAAAGGTTGCAATGAGCGCTCATGCAGTTAACATAGTAAGGGGGATACTAACCACGTCGCACGTGTTTTTAACCGAAGCTCCAACACAACAGCAGCTATGGAAGGCATACAGAGATATGTACGGAAGTGAGCCTTTTGTCAGGTTCATGATGGACAGGACAGGGCTTTATAGATATCCTGATCCAAAGGTAGTAATAGGTTCGAACTTTGCTGATGTTGGATTTGCCGTAGAGAGCAGGCTAAAAAGGGTTATAGCGCTTTCAGCTATAGACAACCTGATAAAAGGAGCCGCAGGGAGCGCGGTGCAGTCGATGAACTTAATGTTCGGGCTGGACGAGCGTGAAGGCCTAAACGTGCCTGCGATACACCCGGTGTAGATAAAATGACTGTTGTAATAAAAATAGGCGGAAGCATTGTTTCTGAAGGCCTTTACCCAGGAATTCTCGAAGACATAGCTAAATCGGTTAAGGAAAAGTTTGTGATTGTGCACGGCGGCGGGAACGAGGTGTCGAAGTACCAGAAGTCCCTTGGGAAAGAGCCAGTATTTGTGACATCGCCTGAGGGCATAAGAAGCAGGTATACAGACAGGGAAACCGTGGATATATACAACATGGTCATGCGAAAGATAGGTAGCGAGATGGCGTTAAAGCTAAGCTCGTTAGGCTTAAGGTCGGTCAGTTTATCAGGAATTGACGGTGGAACCCTTGTTGCTGAAAGAAAAAAGAAACTGGTTATAATAGACGAAAGGGGGCGAAAACGTATAATAGATGGGGGCTATACTGGCAGGATAAAGGAGGCGAACCCTGGCCTGCTTAACCTTTTGCTGGAAAACGGCTTTGTTCCAGTGGTCTCGCCGGTGGCTGTAAGCTATGAATGGGAACCGTTAAACGTTGATGGAGACAGGGCGGCCGCGGCGGTGGCTGCTGCCGTTAAGGCCACAGCGCTTGTCATATTTACAAATGTGGATGGGGTGATAATTGATGGAAAGGTTAAGGAAAAGATGACGGTTATTGAGGCGAAAGAAACAATAGCACGCGTTGGACCTGGGATGGACAAAAAGATAATGGCCTGTGTTGAAGCGGTCGAGGCCGGCGTTAAGGAGGGCATAATAGCAAACGGGAGGGTTAACTCTCCTTTCTCGAACGCAATGAACGGGCTTAGGACGGTGATATCAAATGAGTGAAATAGAAGAAAAAAGGATGATACCAACATATCAAAGGTACGGAATAAGGGTAGTTAAGGGCAGGGGCTCAAGGGTTTGGGATGATAAAGGCAAGGAGTACATAGACTACATGATGGGCTTTGGCGTTGGGATACTTGGGCACTCATACCCGGCGGTGGTAAACGCCATCAAGTCCCAGCTGGATCAGATATACATTTGCCATGGCTCGCTTTACACAGAGGCCAGGGAAAGGTTCCTCGAAGCTCTCTTCAGGGTTGTTCCCGCACATCTCACAAGGGTTTTCCTTTCAAACAGCGGCGCTGAATCTGTTGAGCTTGCATTGAAGCTTGCAAGAAAATACACAGGCAGAAAGGGGTTTGTTGCGTTCACAAACTCATATCATGGCAAAACTTACGGAGCGCTTTCAGTTACTTACTCAGAAAAGTACAAGAACGGCTTTGGCCCATTTATTGAGCCGGTCAAGTTTCTTAAGTATGGCGACGTTAACGCGCTTAATGAAGTTGACTTCTCTGAGTACGCAGGCGTCATAGTTGAGCCCATACAGGGCGAAGCCGGGATACTGGTACCCCCTGATGACTTTTTGCCGGCTCTTGAGGAAAAGGCCAGGGCAAAAGGTGCCTTGCTAATAGTTGATGAGGTTCAAAGCGGAATGGGCAGGACCGGCAAATGGTGGGCTCATCAGCACTGGGGTATAAGGCCGGACATAATGACGGCGGGAAAGGGGATAGGTGGCGGCATCCCAATGGGAGCTACCATTGTAAGGGAGGATATAGCCAACATAATGAAGGTAGGGGAGCACAGCAGCACAATGGGCGGTAACCCGCTTGCCTCAGCAGCAGGAGAAGCCACAATAAAGGCTGTCGATGGGCTGCTGGACAACGTAAGGGCAAAGGGTGAGGAGCTTATGAAGGGCCTATCCGGGATAAACAGCAGATTGGTTAAGGAAGTAAGAGGAAAAGGACTCATGATAGGCATTGACCTACGTATAAAGTTCAGGGATGTTCTTACGGAAATGCTTGACCTTGGCCTTATATCACTTTACTCGGGACTGACCACGTTAAGGTTCCTACCGCCATACATAATAGATGAAAGGGATATTTCGGAATCCGTCGAAATAACCGCCAAGGCGTTGCAAAAGGCCGAAGAAAAGCTGCGGACCTGAAAAATTTTTATTTGTCAAAAGCTAGATTGATTGCCATGGACGATGTAGATCAAAGGTTAATAGAGCTTCTTAAGGAAAACGGCAGGGCGTCATACATAGAGCTTGGCAAAGCCCTTAATCTTTCGGAGGCCGCAGTAAGGAGACGAGTAAAGAGGCTCGTTGAAGATGGAATAATAAAGAAGTTCACTATAGAGGTAAAGGTAAAGGAAAAGGCCATGGCGCTAACCATGATAGCCACATCTCCAAACGCCCCAACATACAAGGTCGCTGAGGACATAATGAAGATAAAGGGCGTTGAAAAGGTATACGAAATAACGGGGAACTACGACATAGCTGTTCTCATTTCAGCTCCTACTATCGCAGAAGTAAATCAGGTGATTGACGAAATACGCAAAAAAGATGGCGTAATAAATACAAATACTGTCATAATACTTAGAGAGCTTTAAAAATATATAACGAAAAACATTATAAAACTACGCGTTAAACGCTTAGCATGGCGGAGGATCTGTCAGAAAGAACCGGATATGCCGAGTTTTATAACGGCGGGACGTATCATAGAAAAGTAAAGATACTTGACAGCACGTTAAGGGAGGGCGAGCAACATCCAGGCATTTCGTTTACTGAACGACAACGAGTTCAGATAGGCTGGCTTCTTGACTACCTTGGCGTCGATTCTATAGAGATATCGCCAATAGTTTCTGAATCACACAGGCAATCCTGCAGAAGCCTCATGAAGGCTGGGCTGAGGGCCTTAATAGTTGCTCACGGTCGAGCGCTTAAGGAGGACATAGATGTGGCGCTTACATGCGACGCCCAATTTTATGCCATGTATCATTCGGTTTCTGATATACATCTTAAGTATAAGCTCAAGGTCAGCAGAGAGGAAGCTTTAAGGAGAACCCTGGAGGCCGTGGATTACGCAAAGTCCCACGGGCTTGCAACAAGGGTGACCATGGAGGATGCCAGCAGGGCTGATCCCACCTATGTAAGGGAATTCGCCAGAGCGTTATATGAAGCAAGGGTTGACAGAATAAGTGTGCCTGATACAGTAGGGGCATTAAAGCCATCAGGCATGTACAGGCTGGTAGCCAGCGTAAGGGAGGTCGCGCCGGTTCCAATAGATGCGCATTGTCATAATGACCTAGGCCTAGCTCTTGCAAATGCCCTTGCTGCGTATGAAGCCGGAGCTGACCAGATACATGTAACCGTTGGAGGCATAGGAGAAAGGGTCGGGATAACTGATCTGGCTCAGTTGGTGACTTCGCTTTACTTCCTTTATGGTGTGGAGCTTGACGTCAAGTACAGCATACTGCCTGAGGTTTACAAGACTGTAGAACAGTACACAGGGATATCTATGTCAGAAAACGCGCCAATAGTTGGGCGCAACGCATACAGGCACAAGGCCGGCACTCATATAGCAGCGGTGCTTAACAGCCCATCAGCATATGAACTTGTTCCGCCGGAAATGGTTGGCGCGAAAAGGCGTATAGTGTTCAGCGAGCTCCTGGGCAAGAACGGAGCCAGGTTCCTTTTAAACGTGCTGGGAATCAAGGCAGACGATGAATTGGCAAAGTCGGTGGCACAGGGATTTAAGAACCTGCAGCTAGGTGATCTTTTTGAGCTTGAGCTTGACCAAGAGATTGAAAGGAGGCTGATGAGCTCAAGTTGAAGCTCACAGTCCTTTACGATATGCTCAGATGGGAGGAAAAGGCCATAATAGAAGAGGCAAAGGCTATCGGCATTGAAGTCGTTCCATTTAACATAAAGTCCGGCTTTTTTGACATAACAAGCCAGGAAAACTCATATGGAGATGTTGCGCTGGAAAGGGCAACAAGCTATTACAAGGGCCTTCACATGTCAGCAATAGTCGAGGCATCAGGCACACCGGTGATAAATTCAAGGGAGGTTCTTGAAATAACAGGCAACAAGCTATTCACGTTGCTCAGGCTAAAGTCAGCCGGGATAGCGGTTCCAAAGACGTACGTCAGCTTTGACCCTGATAGTGCAATGAGCGCATTTAGAGCCCTGGGCGGGAAAGCGGTTATAAAGCCGGTCACTGGCTCATGGGGCAGGCTTGTGGGGCTTTTAGAGGGCGAATATTCGGCAAAAGCGGTTATTGAGGACAGGGCCTATATGGATCCCATATATCAGATATATTATCTTCAGGAATACGTAAACAGACCTCCACGAGACATAAGGGCTTTTGTTGTAGGCAATGATGTAATTGCCGCAATTTACAGGTACCAGCCAGAGGGGGACTGGAGGACAAACACCGCTTTAGGCGGAAGAGCTGAGAACTGCGTTGTAAATGAGGAGCTAAGGGAAACAGCTATTAAGGCGGCTGAAGCCATTGGTGAAGGGATTTATGGTGTTGACATCATGGAAAGCGATGATGGGTATCTTGTTCATGAGGTGAATGGAACCGTGGAGTTCAAGCACTCAGTTTCAGTGACAGGGGTTAACATACCGCGCAAAATAGTCGAATATGCCATTAGGAGGGCTAAAAGATAGTTGAATGATCCGGTCAAGTTTCTTCTTGACCTTATAAATATATATTCTCCAAGCCAGGAAGAAAGGAGGGCTTCTGAGTTCGCTTATTCTTATATAAATGGCCTGAAAGTGGGTGAAGTTTACATTGATGAAGCAAATAACGTTGTATGGAACGTTTCGTCAGGCTCTCCAAGAATATACCTAATAGGTCACATAGATACTGTGCCTGGCATGATAAAGGCGTCATTTGACGGCAATGAGATTTATGGGAGGGGTTCGGTTGACGCAAAGTCAGCGCTCTCAGCACTGCTTCATGCATCGCTGGGTCTCTCTGGGACTGGTTGCGGTGTCACATTTGCGGCTGTAACCGATGAAGAGAGACAAAGCGAAGGGATGAAAACGCTCCTTAAGCATGTAGAAAGACCAGACTTTGCAGTGTTTGGAGAGCCCACGGGCACCGATTCAGTTGCAATAGCGTATAAGGGCAGACTTTTAGTAAAAAAAGGCTACCGATCCAGCTCCATGCATTCATCTTCTCCTGAAGTAAGCAACTCGGCTTTTGATATGATGATTAACGACATAGAGAGCATAAAGGGCAGGGCCAGGAGTATGAACGAGGAAGCAAGAAGCTTTTTCGACATGGTCACAGTGCAGGTAGTTAAATGCGGATGCGGAAGCGACAGCGCGCTCAACAAAACGCCTTCAGATGCGTTCATGTATGTGGATGTAAGGTTTCCACCAAGCTTTAAAAGCCACGAAGTGGAAAGCGCGCTGTTTTCCGGTGCGTATTCTGTTGAGGATCGCCTTGAAGGTTTTTCAACGCATCCAGAGAGTATCCTTGCCAGGGCATTTTATAGAGGAATTTATGACGTGCTTGGGAAACACGGCAGGTTTGTTAAAAAACTAGGAACGTGTGATGGCAACGTTCTTAGGGAATACTATGATGTTCCGGCTGTTGCATACGGCCCCGGCGATGCCAAGCTCTCCCATACAGATAACGAAAGGGTCTCAGTTGCTGAGTACCTGGCTTCAATAAACGTGATAAAGGAGTCCGTGTCTTGGCTGTGCGCTAATGCTAAACAGAGCTGAAAGATGTGTATCTGCATCCTTTCGCTATGATCAGATGCGACTCCCCTGTCGGTTAGGGCTGTCTCTTTCTCTGGGGAACGGCAAAAATGATCTAGGCTCTATTATACATGTTATAAACAAAATTGTAACAATTGACTTGCTGATGAGGCGACCTCTGCGCTCCTGAGGGAGCTTGCAAGGGTTCCCTATGTGAGGGCGCAAGTTGCCTCGATGAAGCGGGAAGCCCTGCCGTTAACGGCGGGGTAGCTCACAGAGAGCGGTCTAAGAGGAGGTCAGAGAAGGCACGGATCTGGTGGCTACAACAGAAGGGGGATAAAACGTTTAAAAACGCCAACTATAATAACCCTAAGGGGTTGCGGTTTAAGCTAGGGTTTTTTGACATGGACGGCACGTTAATTGTAGAAAACTCCTGGGACCTGCTTTACAGGGGGCTCGGTCTTGGCGAATCACCATGGCTAGCTGAGTACGCAAGCGGAAAAATAAGCTACAGAAAGCTGTTCGAGTTGGACTTAAATCATTGGATAAAAGAAAAAGGACCTATAAACAGGGCGTTTGTGGGAAAAACGGCTGAAACTGTCACAATAGCGCCTGGGTCCAAGGAGCTTTTTAGCGTGCTTCGCGAACATGGAATACGAACTGTTATAGTAACAGCGGGGCTTAAGGAATTTGCGGAAAGAGTGGTAAGGGAGCTCGGAGCTGATGAGGCTTATTATAACGAGCTTCTTTATGATAGCGACAACTTATGTAAAGGGAAATTCATAGACAGAGTGGACCCGCTCCGGAAATGGGAAATAGTTGAGCATGTGCTGAGAAAGTTTAACGTAGCTAAGGAAGAGAGCTTCTCAGTGGGCGACACACACTACGATGAATCAATGTTTAGGGCCACCGGTTCAGCGTTTATCTTGGACGGCCCTGATGGGGCAGGGGTAAGTGGAGCTGTTAAGATTAAAAACCTAAAGGAAATACTAAACTACGTGATAGAAAAATGATGCAGGTGGTGCTCCTTTCAGATTATGACGGAACAATTTCAGGCGAAAGAGGAATATGCAAGGGCGTCATTGACAGAATAGAAGCGCTAAGGGGGCTTGGCGCTAAGGTTATAGTTGCAAGCGCGAGGACAGTCTCAGACATGGCAGATGTGTTGCCAGCCTTGGACGGGGCTGTGGCTGAAAACGGCGCAGTAATATATGCAGATGGATCTAAGCTCATTCTTGATCCGGAAGGCGCAAAGGCAATAAGGGACTCACTATCGGGCATTAACGGGATACTTGTAGGCGACGCAGCCGCTTATGTGCCGCTTGAAATAAAAGGCGATGCAGAACAGGCCCTTTTAAAGAATGGCGTTGTGTTTAGTTCTGAAGCGGTGGGCAATTCGGTTATATTAACTCCAGCAAATACAGATAAGGCAAAGGGAGCAATCGCTCTTCTTGAGCGGCTCAAGGTCTCAAGGCCCTATTATCTTGTTTCAGTTGGCGATGACGTAAATGATTTAAGCCTGTTTAAGGTCTCGGATTTTAGCGTCCTTGTCTCTGAAAGGGATGACTTGAAAAGCTACGTTAGTCTGGTGACAAAAAGACATGGCTGTCTTGGATTTCTTGATTTTACAAGGTCTTTACTCGAGGTTCTTAGTGCACATTAAAAAACAACGGGGAAAGGTTTTTAACTACATTTGTAATATGAACTGCATATGGCAATAATGGTGCTGGGCGCCGACGGATACATCGGCTGGCCATTGTCGGTAAGGCTTGCAAGAGAGCTGGACGAAGAAGTAATAGGGGTTGACAACCTGATAACAAGAAGGCTTGTAGCAGAAGTTGGTGGCGCAAGCGCTGTTCCTATACTTGATCCTGAGGACAGGGTAAACGCCTACAGAAAGGCATATGGGAAAAACAACCTGAAGATCATAACAGGGGATTTAACTGACGGGGATTTTGTTGATGCATTGATAGCAAAGTACAAGCCACACACCGTTTATCACCTTGCTCAACAGAGGAGCGCTCCGTACTCGATGATAGACAGGGATCACGCCGCTTACACCCAAGTAAATAACCTGCTAACAAACCTGAACCTTATATTTGCTGTAATGAAACATGACCCGAATGCCCATATAGTAAAGATGGGCACTATGGGCGAGTACGGCACCCCAAGCTATACAATAAGCGAGGGATGGATGAACATAAAGTATGAAGGGAAAAAATACAGGATAATGGTGCCCAGAGATCCTGGTTCATGGTACCACCTGAGCAAGGTTTTTGATACATACAACATGATATTTGCAAACAAGATATGGGGGATTAGGGCAACCGACGTGCAGCAGGGCGTTGTTTATGGGAGCAGAACCGAGGACACGCTGGCTGATGGGTTAAGGACAAGGCTTGACTTCGACGGCGTCTGGGGGACCGTAATGAACAAGTACTTTGCCCAGATAATAGCGTTCAACAAAGTCCTGATATACGGCAAAGGCCTTATGAGAAGAGGATTTCTTTCTCTACAGGACAGCATAGACTGCCTTTTCCTTCTTGGGCAGAAGCCTGCGGATGAAGGGGAATATCGCGTTGTAAACCAGATAGAGGATATACACAGCACAATGGACCTGGCAAAAAGGGCCGTAAAAATAGCAAGGAAGTACGGTTACGACCCGGAGTTTGAAAGGATTGAAGACCCGCGCGTAGAAAAACAGGCCCACAGGTACAGGGTTGTGCACAGCACCCTCAGAAAGCTTGGATTTAGGCCAAGGAAGAGGATGGATGACGTTCTTGAAGAGATAATGCAGGACATGCTTGAGCATCAGGATATAATAAAGGCGCATGCTGACAGTATCTGGCCAAAGGTTAGCTGGAAAAAACCGCTTGAAAACGCGCCTCATGAATTTGAAAGCATAAAGAGCCCGGCGGCGTTTCTAAAGGGCAAAGGTTATTCCTGATCTCCGACTTCCTC
>DAJU01000002.1 GCA_002499005.1 Thaumarchaeota archaeon UBA164 | reverse complement strand
AAAGGGAAAGCGTGTTCAACAAATGGTCAAAGGAGTTCAGCAACAGATGGAAAAACTCCTAATAGCAACAGCGTTTTGCCTGTCATTTTAATGGCCAACCTTAATCACAAACGGCACGGCAAATTATTAGCACAAAACTTTTTTAAATAAACCAAGGTAAACCCTAATATGGAAAACGTAGATGTGCACTCTCACTTTTTGCCCTCTGAAGCAATAAGCACGCTTGGCGGGTCTGTGATAAGTGCCAACACCGGCCTGTTTGATATAAAGGTGTTAAACAAGAACATCCCGGCAATGCCTAAGGGGTTCTTTGACATAGCTGCACGGAAGGAAGAAATTAAAAGGCTGAATATAGACAAACAGGTGCTTTCCCCCACGCACCATCTTTTCCTGTACAATGAAGACATTAAGGTGGCATCAAAGGCAGCTAGGGCTCAAAACGAAGGCATCGCAAGGGTGGTCAAGGAATCGAACGGACAGTTCAAGGGGAACGCTTCGCTGCCTCTACAGGACCCGCAGGCCGCGCTGAATGAGCTGGAATACGCATATTCAACTCTTGAGCTTGACGGCGTGGAAATAGGAACCAACGTCGCAGGAAAAAACCTTGACAGCGAATCTCTGTTCCCTGTTTATGAGAGGCTCCAGGACCTGAATATGCCGATTTTTGTTCACCCAAACGATATAATGGCCAAAGAACGCTTTAACAAATACTATGCAGAGATCGTAATAGGAACCATTGTTGAAACTTCTACAACTCTAACGGCCATGCTGCTTGGCAACGTGTTTAAGCGGTTTAACAGGCTAAAGGCCATATTCTGCCATGGAGGCGGCGCTATCCCGTATCAAATATCCAGGCTGGAGCACGCGGTAAAGGTTAGAAAGGAAATAGATCCAAGTGTCGACATAAGGGCCAGCCTCAGAAACGTTTACTTTGACACGGTTCTGTTCAACGATGATTCACTTGAATTCCTTATAAAATCTATGGGGGTAGAGCATGTAGTGCTGGGCACGGATTACCCATTTAATATGGGGGACTGGGATTCGGCAAACAGGGTCTTAAACCTAAAGCCAATAACGCAAGACCAAAAGAAAAAAATACTTTATGATAACCCAGCGTCGCTGTACTCTTTTTGATCCAACAAAAACAATAAATTCTTTATTAAAGATCAGAATCTAGTTGTATCCACGCCACGTGTCTCTTTCAGCAGCAAAACTCCTAAAAGCATTATAACAATTCCAATTATCATGAAGATGCTCATTCCAACCCCCAGGCTTACCTTTAGCGATGATACTGCTAGTGGGATAAGGATCGGGGCAAGGCCGCCGCCTATGCCTCTGCCAACCATGTAATTAAAATTCGATCCGGTTGCCCTCATCTTGGCAGGGTAAAGCTCTCCAAACCATACTCCAAAAAGCGTTGGGTAACCTGCCTGAATAAGATAAAGTGGCAACAGCGCTAAAAACGGAGCAAAGTTCCAGTAAGATGGCGTTGGTTTTGTAAAGTAAAGAGTAGCGTACAGGAAAACGAGCGCAAACACCAAAACATAAATCCCAAATACGGCGCTTGTGCCCTTTCTTCCCAGCCTAGTGTCAACGATCAGCCCTATTATCCATTCACCTATTATGCCTACCAACGAGACTGTTATCATTATAAGCGTAACCTCCTTTGCGTAGCCGAACGAAACAAAAAGCGATGGATAAAACGACTGGCCTGAGTAGAAGAATAGGAAGTAGCCTATTGCAAGCAGTGTAGCTGCAAGGGTCCATCTTCTTACATCCTTTGAGAACAGTTCCCTTAACGGCGTTGTGGTCTTGATTTCTTTGCCCTCCTTCGCTTTTACTAAATTTATCCACGTCTTTGACTCAGGCATTGTAAACCTTAGGGCTAAGAGCACAAGCGAAACCAGACCCACAAAAATGTACGCATATCTCCATCCAACTGTTCCGTAAACCGAAATGAAGTATCCTGCTGTTATTGTGCCAAATAGCGACCCAAAGATGAACATAGACTGCAAAAAGCCACCTGCAAAGCCCTTTCTCCAATTGCCCCAACTTTCATTCATAAGAGAGAACCCAACGCCCCACTCGCCACCGGCTCCTAGGCCTACAAAGAACTCGGTGACGTACATTATGTACAGGCTTGGAGCTAGTCCTGTAAGAACCTCAAATATTGCGAACGTTATAATTGTTAGAAATAGCGTGTTCCTTCTTCCTATTATGTCTGCCATCCAACCAAAAAGTATGCCGCCCACCACGCTGCCTATCAGCGCCGAGGTTACTAACAGGGATGCTGGGGCCAAGCCCACCTTAAAGTACAAGCGTAACGCCGGCAGAAGATATGTGGTTAGCAAAAGGTTGTATCCATCAAATAGATAACCTAAAGTTGCGCCGGTGTATATGCGCGCCCTTTCCGAATTTGTGTACGTTATTGCAGGAAAAGACTCGTTGCCCATTTTAATCTTTAAATTAAAGAGAAATTACTAATAAACGTTTATTTTTCTATACATTAAACAGATCACGCATTTACTAAAACCGTCACAAAGCCTTCATACAAGCGTTGTTCTCATGGGTTACATTGCTGAAGTCTCTATAAGCATTTAAAACGCCTTGCCTTAGCTTCTGCATGGAAAGCCTGCTCATAAAGGGAGGAACTGTGCTGGTAAACGGCCCAACCGCTGCTGACGTGCTGATAGAGGACGGTGTAATAAAGGGCATAGCAAAGGAGGGGAAGCTGAAAGGAGACAGGCAGATCAACGCAGGCGGCATGCTGGTTCTCCCGGGGGCCATAGATGAACACGTCCACTGCAGGGAGCCCGGGTTGACTTACAAGGACAACTTCGCCAGGTGCACTATGGCGGCCGCCGCCGGCGGCGTAACAGCGGTTTTTGACATGCCAAACACGGTCCCGCCCACTGACAGCGCCGAAAGGCTAAGGGAAAAAAGAAAGCTCCTTTCGGAGAAGGCGTACGTTGACTTTGGGCTTTACGGAGTTCTTCACGATTTAAACCTGGACCAGTTTGAGCCCATGCTGTCAGAGGGAGCCATAGGGTTCAAGATTTACCTGGCGCCGACGACGGGTAACCTGCCTCCCCCAGGCGACGCAGCCGTCTACAGGGCCCTTGAGCTTTCGGCAAAGCACGACGTTACCGTTGTGTTCCATGCAGAAAACGGCAACATGATCACTAGGTTCAGCTCTGAGGTGCTCTCCAGACGCAGCGACCCCAGAGCCCACATGGAAGCCAGGCCGCCAGTGGCTGAGGAGGAGGCCGTCAGGAGGGTCCTGCTGCTTTCGCTCAGGACAGGCGGCAGGGCCATGATAGCCCATGTCAGCACAGCCGATGCGCTTCAGGCGATAAGGGAGTTCAGGGCGCGCGGGGCAAGGGTCATAGCCGAAACCTGCCCCCACTACATGCTTCTAAGCGAGAAGGACTACGATGTGTACGGATCGCTTATAAAGGTCAACCCGCCCATAAGGACCGAGGCTGACAGGGCCGCCATAGTTGAGGGAGTTCTTGACGGAACGATAACAAACGTTGGCTCTGATCATGCGCCTCACACGCTTGAGGAGAAGATGGGCAACGTAAGGCAGGCGCCTTCAGGGATAATAGGCGTCCAGACCATGCTCCCGCTTCTCCTGGACATGGGGCTAAAAGGCCAGATCCCGCTTGACCTTGTGCCAAGGCTTGTTTCAGAAAATCCGGCCAGGACCTTTGGCCTCTACCCGCTAAAGGGAAGCCTGAGCGTTGGGGCCTATGGCGACCTGGTGCTTGTTGACCCGAAGTCATCATGGAGGGTCAGGGCCGAGGACCTTTACGACCTTTATCCAACGTCGCCCTTTATAGGAAGGGAGCTAGCTGGAAGGGTGAAGTACACGGTGCTGAGGGGGAACGTTGTGTATGAGGATGGGGTCGGGCACTCAGGGCCATTCGGATCCTACCTGCCCCGCCGGGCGCCTTAAGCAAAAAGCGTTAATTCGCTGACGTGCACATGACCTAACATGAACAGCTACGTTGCAAACGTGATATGGGCCCTTAGCCTGGCGCTGGCCATGTTTATAGCAGGATATATGCTGAGAGGCCTTGGACCGGTCGCCATCCTGGCCGCAGGCCTTGTGCTGGTGATTGTGTGGCTGGCGGTTTATTTCAGGATTGTCTTCAGGAAGAGGCCTTAACTGGGCCTGCTGAGGTTACTGCAGCAGCCTGGCGTACTCCTCGTACATGCAGCGGTCCTGCACAACTATCATGCCCCTGCTTTCCGCCAGCCTTGCCGCCTCTTCGTTCGATATCCCCTTCTGCATCCATATCACCTTTACGTCGCCCCTCTCGATGGCCTCCCTGACTATCCCCGGGACCTCCTCTGAAGGCCTGAATATCTGCACTATGTCAACCCTTTCAGGCACTGCGGACAGGCTCGGATAAGACCTTCTCCCGAGTATGCTGTCCGTGGTGGGGTTAACGGGTATAACGTTGTAGCCCTTGGAAATCAAGAAGCTTGGCACAATGTTGGCCCACTTTGAAGGGTCCTTTGAGAAGCCGACGCATGCAATTGACCTGTACTCCTTAAATATCCTGACCAGAAGCTCATCATCAGCCTGCATTGTGCTTTAAATTGCGCCTGGCCTTATTTGCCTTTGTGAAGAATTCCGTCCAAGCGCCTATCTGATCAGCTTCAAAAGCATTTCCTTCTCGCGCTCGTTAAGAAAGCTTGATTTAATTGAGCTCCTTGCTATTGCCTTAAGCTCCTCCGCTGTTAGCCCCTGTGCCCTTGCTATTGCGGAGTAGTTGTCGTTTATGTATCCGCCAAAATAAGCCGGGTCGTCTGAGTTTATTGATATAACAAGGCCCTCCTCAAGGGCCTTTCTCACGGGCACGTCTCTTATGTCCTTGAAGTACTCAACGCTTGTTGCCGCAAGCGGGCACATGGTTAAGGGCATCCTGGACTCCTTAACGCGATTTACAAGGGCCTGGTCCTCAAATATGTGGTACCCG